>DATLEB010000209.1:0-35693 GCA_035525615.1 Kofleriaceae bacterium
GCCGGCCGACATGTCCTGGCACGTGTAGCCGGACGGACAGTTGATGCTGCGGCAGTCGCGGCCGCAGAAGCGGTCGCCGCCGGCGTAGGTCACGCACTTGTCCTGGCTCGACACCTGGACGCATTCGTTGTCGGTCGAGCACGCGGTGCACAGCTGATCGACGACCGGCACGCAGACGTCGTGGATGACGCCGGGCTCGATGATGTCGACGACGCCGAAGCATCCCCAGTCGGAAGGACACGAGCCGCCGCTGCACAGGTCGGTGCAGCGACCGCCGGTGCCGACGAAGATACAGATGTTCGACGCGCACTCGGCCTTGTCGAGGCACGGCTCGCCGAAGCCCTTCAGCATCGCGTCCGTCGGCGCGTCGATCGGGGGCATGCTGTCCGCGTCGACGTCGACGGCGGCGTCGCCATCCCCGTCGTCGTCACCGGTCCCGGGCTTGCTGGAGGCACAGGCGAAGAGGAGCGCTCCCCCAAGGAGCACCAGAACGGCGCGATGCATGGGTCAGGACATTATGTGGCCTGACCGCTTCTGCAAAGAGACTTCGAATGTCGCGTAGACACTCGTGGTGCGGATCGCGATGTAGTCAATCCTGCGACTCGGCCGATGCGGGCGTCGGTCGCGCCGTCTCGGTCGGGCCGAGCCAGGTCGCGATGCGCGGCGCCTTCTCGACGACGAACGCGCCGCCCACGGCGGGGAGCGCCGACAGATCGACGAGCTCGAGCTGCGGCAGCCGCGCGAACGTCAGGTCGCCGGGGATCTCGGCGAGCGCCGGCAGCATGATCTCGAGAAGCGGCGGCGCGTCGGTGATGGTGAGCGAGCGGGCCGAGGCGAGCCGTGGCAGGTAGACACCGCCGAGCTCGAGGTTCGAGACGATCGTGACCGCGCCGCCGACGCGCGCGAGCGCGGGCAAGCGCACGCCGCCGAGCGCGAACGTCCCGCGGAAGGTGAGGTCGCCGCCGATGGCGGTGAGCGACTCGAGCGGCGTGAGATCGAACGGCACCGCGCCGCGCAGCTCGAGGCCGGGCAGCGTCGTACAGCCGCGGAGCGCGTCGAGCTCTTCCTGCGCGTGCACGCGCACGGGCGTGGTCGGGCAACGCGAAGGCTTCGGTGTCGAGGACGCGGGAGAGGAATGCCCGCACGCGGCGAGCAGCAGGAGCACGGGCACGTGCGCGAGCGCGGGCGCGCCGACGCGCGTCACTGCGTGACCGGCGGCGTCGTCTCTTCGCCGCGACACGCGCGCACGTACGCCTCGACCGTCGCGCGCAGCCCGAGGTAGAGCGCGTCGGCGAGGAGCGCGTGGCCGATCGAGACCTCCTGCAGCTCGGGAACCTCGCGGCCCAGGATGGGCAGGTTCTCGAGGTTGAGATCGTGGCCGGCGTTGACGCCGAGCCCGGCCCCGTCGAGCGCGCGCGCGCAGGCCTTGAACCGATCGAGCTCGGCCTGACGCTGCGGGGTCTTCCACGCCGCCGCGTACGGCTCGGTGTAGATCTCGACGCGCTGCGTGCCGGTCGCGACCGCGCGCTCCATCAGCTCGGGCACGGGATCCATGAAGATCGCCGTGCGCACGCCGCGCTGGTTGAGCGGCTCGAGGATGCGGCGCACCGCCTCGGTCTGGAGCGGCAGGTCCCAGCCGTGGTCGCTCGTGATCTCGCCCGGCTTCACCGGCACGAGCGTGAACTGATCGACGCGCAGCTCGTGCGCGAGCGCGGCCAGCTCGGGGCGTTCGTCGCCCTCGAGGTTGAACTCGACGCCGCGCTCGGCCGCGATGGCGCGCAGGTCGCGGACGTCGCTCTGTCGCGTGTGCCGCTCGTCGCCGCGCCAGTGCAGCGTGATGCCGGCGGCGCCGGCGTCGATGCACGCGTGCGCCGCGACGCGCGGTGACGGGTTCTGGGCGCCGCGCGAGTTCCGCAGCAGCGCCACCTTGTTGAGATTGACGGAGAGGTGGAGGCTCATCAGAAGCGGCCGCGTACTACCACGCCGGCGCTGCCGTCGCCGATCGACGGTGTCATCGACAGGTCCGCGGCCGCCTCGGGCGCCGTCAGGTACAGCACGACGCCGCCGACGAGCGCGGCCGCGCCGACGCCGAAGCCGATGTTCGAGATCAGCGCCTTCGAATTCGCGGTGTCGATGTCGTCCTGCGCGGCGGAGGCGTCGCCGCGGCAGTCCCCGACGTCGCCGGCGCACTCGGTCTTCGCGTCGTCGAACGCGCTCTGCGCGCTCATGCCGAACACGACGCCGGCGCCGACACCGGCCACGCCCACAGCGCCCATGATCAGGCCGAGGCGGCGACGACCCTTGCCGGGATCGGGATCGACGGCGGGCGGTGGCGGCTCGCGGAAGACGTCGTTGCCGCCTCCACCGGGCGGCGGAGGCGGAGGCTCGGGCGCTTTCTCGAGCGGCGGAACATCGACGGTGATGGTCGTGCCCTCGCCGGCCAGCGTCACGTCGAGCGACCACGGCTTGTAACCCGGCGCGGTCGCGGTGAGCTTGGACATGCCGGGGTCGACGGGCGTGGCCACGCCCATGAACGCCGTGACGTCGCTGTCGTCGCGCATGACCTTGAGGCCGGGCACGCGCGCCTTGATCACGATGAGCAGGCGGACGAGGCGCGGCTCGAGCGCCTTCGCGCGCTTCTCGGAGTCGGCGCGGCGCGCCGCGTTGGTGTCCTTCGCCGCGAGCTCGGTCAGCTCGCCCCACGCCGAGGCGAGGCGGCCGATCTTGTCGTAACAGAGCGCGAGGTTGTACTGGGTGCCGAACTGCGCATCGAGCTGCATGCTCTGCTTGAAGGCTTCGCAGGCGGCGGGGGCGTCGGTGCCGATGAGCTCCTTGCCGCGACGGAACGCGGCCTCGGCGGCCGCCTTCTTCTGCGCGACATCGTCAGGCTGCGCCGCCGCCGGAAGGGCGGCGACCAGCAACGCGGCGACGATGGTGACAGCGAGTGTGCGAACCGAACCCCGTGACGCCATGGCAAGAGCCTATCACCGCCGGTGAACGCGCTCACGTCATCACGTCATCGCGTCATCACGGCGATCGCGGCTCAGAAGCGCGAGTTGCCGAAGTCGCTGCCCGAGCCCGACCCCGTCGTCGAGCCGCTCGCGCTGCCGGTGCCGCGCGAGGAGCCCCTGCCCGACCCGCGCGATGAGCCTCTGCCCGACCCACGCGACGAACCGCGGCCACTGCCGCTCTCGGTCGCCATCTCCGATCCGGAACCCGTGCCTGTGCCCGTGCCCGTGCCCGATCCGGACGCCGTTGCTGAGCCCGCATCCGTACCCGAGCCCGAGCCCGAGCCCGAGGCCGACTCCGATCCGGATCCGGACGCCGAACCGGACTCGGATCCGGAACCGGAGACGGATGCGGAACCGGTCACGGACTCGGATCCGGAACCGGTCGCCGATGCGGTTCCGGTGGCGGTTGCCGAACCCGACGCCGACGCCGACGCCGATGCCGATGCCGATGCCGATCCAGTCCCGCCGTTCCCGCCCGCCGCCGCCGTGTTCCCGCCACCGCCACCCGCGGCGACGATGATGATGACTGCCGCGACCGCCGCCGCGACCGCCGCGCCGATGCCGATCATGAGGCCGCGCTTGCTCTTCGGCGGCTCGGCGCCCGCGGCCGTCGAGGCGTAGCCCGTCGAGCCCGACAGCGTCGTCGGTGCAAGCGCGACGCCGACCGCGCTCTTCTGGCGCGTCTGCGTCGACAGCCCGGCCTGCACGCGCGCGATGCGCTTCGCCATCTCGCCGCTGTTGGGCGGACCGAACGGCACGAGCGCCGCCGCGAGCTCGGCGATGCTGCTGTAGCGATTGGCCGGCTCCTTCTCGAGACACTTCCGGATCACGTCCTCGAAGCCCGGCGGCGTGGCGATGCCGAGCGGCGGCGTGGGATCCATCACGACCTTGATCGTGAGCTCGGTGATCGACTCGCCGGCGAACGGCGACTGCCCGCTCACCAGCTCGAACAGGATCACGCCGAGCGCCCAGACGTCGGTGCGCGCGTCGACGTCACGCGCCGAGCGCAGCTGCTCGGGCGACATGTAGCCGGGCGAGCCCATCACCGTCGCGGTGCGCGTCAACGAGAAGTCCTGCTGGTCCTGCGTCGCCTTCGAGATGCCGAAGTCGAGCACCTTCACGATCGGCGTGCCGTCGGCGCGAACGCTGAGGAACAGGTTCGCCGGCTTGAGGTCGCGATGGATGATGCCGATCGAGTGGGCCTCGGCGATGGCCTCGCTGGCCTGGAGCACGAAGTCGACCACCTGCATGACCGGCAGCCGCGTGTGCGTGCGGCGGAACCCCTCGAGGTCCTGGCCGTCGAGGTACTCCATCACGATGTACGGGGCGCCCGTGTCGAGCGTACCCACGTCGATCACGCGCCCGACGTGCTCGCTCTTGAGCCGCACCGTGGCGCGCGCCTCGCGGAGGAAGCGCTGGGTGGTCTCCTCCGACCGCATCGCCTCGGGTAACAGGAACTTGAGCGCGACGAGCTGCCCCAGCTGCAGGTGCTGCGCGGCCACGACCATGCCCATGCCGCCCTGACCGAGCACGCGCTCGACCTGAAACTTTCCTGCCAGCACCTGGCCGGGCTCGACCATGCCCGAAGCATACGCGGCAGAGTCGTATGTGTCAGGCAATTCGCCCACGCGTCTGGGTACGAGCCAGCCGGCGATCCGTTACAAACTTTCGTCGGGAATCGTGGGCACACCGTCGGGCACGTGCCCGGGCACGTGCCCGCACGTGAGGTACGCCTCAGAGGTCGCTGCCCAGGTCCTGGCGGAGGTACTTGATGGTGTCGTGCAGTGTCAGTGCCGGATCGCGCGCCTCGAACCCGAGCTCGCGAGAGGCCTTGGCCGAGTCGAACCACCAGTAGTGCTCGCTCATCTCGACGGAGATGCGGTCGACCGGCGGCTCCTTGCCGCGCCAGCGGTAGACCTCTTCCATCGCCGACGCGCCCCAGCGCTGCAGGCTCGACGGAAGCTTGAGCCACGGGCCGCGCACGCGCGCGATGCGACCGAGCCGCCCGAAGAACTCCGCCATGGTCCAGTTGGGGCCGCCGAGCAGGTAGCGCTCGCCGGCCTTGCCGCGCTCGAGCGCGGTCGCGGTCGCCGCCGCCACGTCGCGCACGTCGACGAAGTTGATGCCGCCGGGCGGAATGGTCGGGATGTTGCCGCGCAGGAAGCTCAGGACGTCACCCGTCGACGACAGCCGGCGATCGCCGGGCCCGAGCAACAGGCTCGGGTTCACGGCCACGATCTCGACGCCGATCGTCGCGCCGAGATCGAACGCGAGCCGCTCCTGGTAGATCTTCGAGGTGTAGTACGGCCAGCCCGCGACCAGCTCCTCGGTCGTGCCGTGCGACTCGTCGAGGATCTCCTCGTCCTTCGACACGGCGATCGTGCCCGACGTGGACGCCAGCACCATGCGCGGCACCTTGTGGCGCGCCATCGCCTCGAGCGTGACGCGCGTGCCGGTGACGTGCAGGCGCATCATGCGCGAGACGTCGTCGGGGTTGCGCGACACCATGCCGGCGAGGTGGAACACCGCAGCGGCGCCGGGCAGCACCTTGTCGAGGTCGACGGGCGACTGCACGTCGCCGCGATGGATCTCGCAGCCGAGGTCGGCGAGGTGTTCGCTGCGCGTACGCGCCAGCGCGCGCACGGTGTGGCCGCGTCCGCGGAGCTCCGCGCACAGGTGCTCGCCGAGGAAGCCGGTGGCGCCGGTGACGACGACGATGCTCACGGGCGCACCTCCGCGCTCTCGTCTTCCGACTTCACGTCCACCTGGTCGAGCTGAACCTCGGCGCCCTGCCACTGCGCGAGCGGCGTCGTCCCGGCGTCGCCGAGCGTCCACGCCTGCGACTTCGGCGCGAGCCGCCGGATGATGCCCTCCACGTGCTGGCTCACGGCGCGATAGCTCTCGCTGCGGCTCTTGCCGGCGGCGATCGCCGCGACCGCGTCGGGCGTGAGGAACGGGCCGATGTGCGCCGCCACCTTCGCGTCCCTGGTCGGGAGGTAGTCGCCCTTCGGCATCGCCTCGTGCGTGCCCGACAGGTACATCGGCAGGATGCCGCACCGGTTGGTCAGCGCCAGGTAGCCGAGCGACGGCTTGAAGTCCGCCATCACGCCGCTGTCCGAGCGCGTGCCCTCGGGGAAGATGAGCAAGATGTAGCCGTCGTGGATCACCTCGGCGGCGAGGCGCAGCGACTCGCGGAGCGAGCCGTAGCGCTCCATCGGCACCAGGTTCGTGAAGTTCTCGAAGTACGCCTTCCGGACCGGATCGTCGAAGAAGTAGTCCTTCGCCGCCAGCGCGACGAGCGCGTCGCCCTCCTCGCCCAGCGCGTACTTGCACAGGCCCATGTCGAGGTGGCTGGCGTGGTTCGCCGCGACGATGTACCCGCCGAACGGCGGCACGTACGCCTTGCCGGTGATGCGCGTGTCCAGGTAGCGGTCGTAGAGCGCGCGCATACCGGTGCGCAGCAGGCGGCGACCGGCGCGCACCACGGGCGCCGGGACGTGGATCTCGTCCTCGGTGTCGTCCGCGTCCTTCGCCTTGCCGGTGAGCTTCTTCACCTTGGCGGCGCTCGCGGCCTTGCCACCGAGCCGCGCGACCAGCGCCTCGATGTCCGCGACGGTCTCGAGCCCCGCCAGCTCGCTGGGATCGGGCAGCGTGACGCCCGCGCCCTCGAGCGCGACGCCCAGCTCCGTGAACATGAGCGAGTCGTACCCCAGCGCGTCGAGGCGCGTCTCGCCGGTGACGTCGGCGCGCTTCTTCTGCGCGGTCTGCGCGATCACGTCCTTCACCCAGTCGCTCGAGGTCGTCGCGCCGGACAGCAACACCGCCTTCTTGGCCTCGGCGCCGCTCTTCGCGGCCTTCTCGAGCCGCTCGATCTCCTTCACGACATCGCGCCGCTTCACCTTGCGCGTCGACGTCCGCGGCAGGTCGCGGTCCCACAGGTGCAGCACCTTGATGCGCTTGTAGAGCGGCAGCTGCTTCGACACGTCGCGCAGGTGCGCGCGCACTTCCTCGCGCACGGCCTCGCGATCCTTGCCGTCGTGCTCGTAGTCGGGCACGACCAGCGCGGCCACCGTCTCGGCGCCGTCGCCCGCCGGCAGCCCCACGATCGAGATCTCTTTCACGTACGGCGAGTCGCCATACACGTCCTCGAGCTCGTCGGGATAGACGTTCTCGCCCGACGGTCCGAGGATCATCTCCTTCTTGCGCCCGACGATGAACAGGTTGCCATCCGCGTCGAAGCGACCGAGGTCGCCGGTGTGGAGCCAGCCGTCCTTGAGCGTCTGCGCCGTCGCATCGGCGTTCTCGTAGTAGCCGATCATCACGTTCGGGCCCTTGGCGCACACCTCGCCCACGCCGTTGGCGTCGGGATTGTCGATGCGCACGTCGATGCCCGTGAGCGGCTTGCCGACCGAGCCGGGGATCACCTTGTCGCCGGGCTTGGTCACCGTCAGGACCGGCGCGGACTCGGTCATGCCGTAGCCCTCGTACAGGTTGAAGCCGAGGCCCTGGAACGACTTCATCGTGTCGGCCGGCAACGCCGACCCACCACTGATCAAGAGCCGCATGCGCCCGCCCAGCTTGCGGTGCACCGGCCAGAACGCGACCTTGCCGAAGCCGAAGCCCAGCGTGTCGCGCATGCTGCGGTTGAGATCGACGATGGTGTCGAACGCGCGCTCGACCAGCACGCCCTTGTCCGACACGTTCTTGAAGATCTTGCGCTCGAGCAGCTGCCAGAGCGCGGGGACGCCCACCATGCCGGTGATGCCGCCGTCCTCGAGCGCCTCGCTGAGCGCGTCGGCCTCGATCTCCTCGAGGTACGTGATCGACGCGCCGTGCATGAGCGGCATGAGGAAGCCGGCCGAGAACTCGAGCGTGTGGTGCAGCGGCAGGACGCTCAGCAGCGCGTCGTGCTTGTAGAGCTGGAACGCGCCCGCGAGCTTCGCCGTCATCGACGTGAAGTTCTTGTGCGAGAGCATCACGCCCTTGGGATTGCCGGTCGTGCCCGACGTGAAGATGAGCGAGGCGACCGAGTCCGACTTGAGGGCCGGGACCACGGCGCCGGGTGACACGTCCGGCTCCGTGAAGAGCTCGTCGAACGAGATCAGCTGCATCGGCGCGTTCTGCTCGGTGAGCCAGCGCTCGAGCGGGCCGAGCGCCGACACGTCCTCGGGCAGGCCGATGTCGAGATCGCCGCACAGCCGCTCGGCGACCTTCTCGGAGATGACGAGCGCCTTGGCGGTGCTCACGCGGGCGAGGTTGGCGACCTCGGCGGCGGAGAGATCCTTGTCGAGCGGCACGTTGGTGCCACCGGCCTGCAGCACCGCGAAGTACGCGATGCCCCACTCCGGCCGGTTCTCCGACATGAGCATGACGCGCGACGCGGCGGCGCCGCGCTGGCGCAGCTGTCCCGCGCCGACGAGCGCGAGGTCGGCGAGCTTGCCGTACGTGTAGACGATGGGCTCGACGTCGCGCGCGGCCTCGCCGTCACGCAGCTTGGGCCGCAGCTTGAGCGCGACGCGGTTCTTGTGGAGCTTGGTGGTGGCTTCCCAGAGCTCGAGCAGATCCTTGTACGTGTAGACCGAGCGCGGCTTGGGGCCGAACTCGTCGTCGAGCGTGGGGAACACCCACTTCTGCAGGCCGCTGATGTGGCTGCCGATCCAGTACTCGCGCCAGTCGATCGTCTCCGGCCCCCACCACAGCTTGTCCTGATCTTCGGGCGTCACACGCGCCCACAGCGCGCGGATGTTGTCGCAGCGGTACTTGATCTCGAAGTCGTGGTTGAAGGGACGGAACATGTCCATCAACCCGATGACCTGCTCGCTGAACTGGCTGACGCGCTTGAGCTCGTCGCGCGCGCGCGCCGCGGCGGCCTCGATGCGCGGCGCGCCCCAGGTGGGCAGCCGCTCGTCGATGACCTTGATGAGGCCGTCGGCGACGCGCTTGAGGAGCGGCGACGACCAGCGATCGAACTGCTCGTACGTGACCGCGCGGCCCTCGAGGCGCGCCTTGATACGCGAGCGCCACTTCTCCTCGCCGCGCTTCGCCTTCTGGCGGTACATGCGCGAGACCGCCAGGCCCGTGAGCTCGGTGAGGCGGCGCGACGTGACCGGGTTCGTGTCCGACGAGCCGAGCTGGTAGACCGGCTCGTGCGTCCCGTCGAGGATCGCGGCGGTGGCGAGCAGCATCCCGGCGGCGATGAAGTCGACCGGGATGATGTCCATCGTCGTGTGCTCGCCGGCCACGATGGAGCGGTGGCCCTTGAGCACGAGGTAGACCAGCGGCGCGGTCGTGTTGAAGCCCTCGTTCCAGCCCGGGAACGGGAAGCGCACCGCGCTCTCCACGACGGCGGGGCGCACGACCGTCGACACCACCGAGGCGTCGCCGAGGATGATCTGTTCGCCGAGGCTCTTGGTGTACGTGTACGTGTTGGTCCAGCCCCAGTGGGTGGCGCGCTCCATGCCGAGATGGGTCAGGCGCGTGGCCGTCCAGATCTTGCGCTCGCGCGCGACCGCCAGCTTGAGGTCGGCCTCGTCGTCGGGATCGCGGCGCTGCTCGCGCAGCGACTTGGCGGCCTTCTCGCGGAACTCGGAGATGTGGGCGCGGTCGTTCGACTGGTCGCGGACCTGGTCGATGATGCGCTGGCAGTCGACGATCTCGGCCTGCGCGTCGAAGTCCTTGTCGCGGAGCTCGTCGCGGCGCGGGAAGTAGCCGACCACCGGCTCGTCCTCCCACACCTCGCCCGCGCGCACGCCGGCGACGTAACACGTGGACACGTGCACCAGCTTCGCCTTGGCCCTGCGGGCGGCGTCGAGCACGTTCTTGGCGCCGAGCGCGTTGATGCGCAGCGCGCTCTCGAGCGACGGCATGAACGAGACCAGGCCGGCGCTGTTCAGGATCACGTCGAGCCCGCCGTCGGCCTCGAACTGCGCGAACTGCTCGTCGTTGAAGTTGCAGATGGGCCGGCCGATGTCGCCGGGGATGGCGACGATCTTCGACTCCAGGAACGCCATCAGGCCGTCGCCGTACCGGTCGCGCAGCGGCTTGAACGCCTCCGAGCCGGCGACCTTCTTGTAGAAGCGCTCCTCGGCGGTGTTGCCGGCGCCCGGGCGGACCAGGCAGTAGATCTTGCCGATCTCCGGATAGCGATCGAGCAGCATCGCCAGCGCCACCTTGCCGACGAAGCCGGTGGTGCCGATGAGCAGGATGCGCTTGCCGCGGAAGGTCGCGGCGACGTCGAGGCGCGTGGCGTGGCCGTTCGCGCCGTTGCCTCCGTTGGCTCCGCTGGCGCCGTTGGAACTGCCTGGCATCACATCACGTCCGAGACGACGATCGGCGGGTGGTGCAGCATCGTGATCTGCGCGCTGCGGCCCATCGTCGTGCGCGCCATCGCGATCGCCTCGGCGAGGGTGTCAGCGGTCTCCCAGCCCATCAGCTCGGGCGCGGTCGCGTTGTCGGCGCCGACGCAGATGACGCGCGACAGCTTCTCGCGTCCGCGCTGGCCCCAGTACCACATGTAGAACGGGTGGGCGCCGTGGTACGCGTTGCCGCGCCGGTACATCTCGACGTAGCTCGGGTTGTAGGCGAACTCGTCCTGGTACTTCTGCTCGAGCACGTACGCGTCGCGCGTCTCGGGGAGCAGCCGGTTGAAGAACTCGATGTAGCTCGGGTGGTGCACCGGATCGAACTTGTCCGAGCACGGGTGCGTGATGATCATGACGCCGCCGTCACGCACGACCGGCTTGTTCCGGTACATGTGATAGTAGTAGCCGAGCGCCATCACCTGCACGAGCAGCGGGTTGAGCGCCTTCGAGTTGACGTTGTACGGCGAGACGTAGGGGATGCCGGTGATGAGGATGTCGGCCTGGCCCTCGATCTCGACGGCGTACTGATCGAAGCTCTTGGCGACGGTCTTCTCGTGGGTCGGCTCGCACGAGCCCGCGTAACAGGCGATGAGCTCGTACGCCGCCGGCGTGCGCATGAAGATCTCGCGTCGCGCCGCGAACGGCAGCTTGTCGAGCGCCCACTTCATCGCCGAGAACTTCAGCCGATCGGCCTCGGTGAAGTCGTCCTCGTTCTTCATGAGGAAGTCGAGCGGACCGTCGAACGTGCGGTTGTTGAGCACGGTCTCGATGTGGAAGATCTTGAGGTTCTGCTCGAGCACGCGGCCCTGGCGGCCCATCGAGTGCGAGATGGCCGAGTCGGGCGGGTTCATGTACGAGTTCGACTCGACGATCGCCTTGGGCGTGTGGTGCGACTTGAGGCTCTCGTAGCCGCACAGCCCGACCGCCGCCGACTTGTGCCCGCCGTTCATGGGCACGAAGTTCAGGTTCACGTAGATGACGAGGTCGCTCTCGGCCGCGCGGCGGTTGCACTCGACCAGCTCGCCGTGGCGCGTCTTGCCGATGACGACCATGCCGTCGGGGTCACAGGCGTCGTGGTTGTACAGGCGCTCGGGCCAGTACTCGTTCCAGATCTTCTCGCCGACCATCCGCTTGATCTCGGAGTCGGTCATGCGGCGGTGGAGCGCGAGCGCGATCACGAGGTGGACGTCGTCGACGCCGTGATCGGCCAGCATCTCGCAGACGATCTCGAGCACGAGCTGGCGCACGTCGGGCGTGCGCATGATCGGCAGCGGCATCGAGATGTCGTCGATGGCGACCGTCACCTTCATCCCGGGACGGAGGAGCGCGTGGAGCGGCTCCATGTTCTCGGGGTGGTTGAGCGCGTAGCGGATCGCGGCGACCGGGTTGGCCACGCCGGTGAGCGGGCGCTTGGGATAGATGACGCGCGTGCCGACCGGCAGATCCTCGAGGAGGAAGTTCTCGCCGGAGAACAGGATGCGCGGCGCCGAGTCGGTGTCGATGGTGACGACGTGCTCGCGGCTCTGGGGGCGGGTGCGTGGACGGATGGCGCGCATGGGTTCCCTAGGCGGCTTGATCGAGATCGAGCACCGGCCAGTCGTAGCTGCGGGCGATCGATCGGAGGCGGAGGTCGGGGTTGACCGCGGTCGGATGGCCGACGACGGCGAGCATCGGGAAGTCGGAGAAGCTGTCGGAGTACGCCCACGACGCGCCGAGATCGAGCTCGTGGCGGCGCGCGTAGTCGCGCATGACATCGGCCTTGGTGGCGCCGGCGATGAACGGCTTCTTGAGCTTGCCGGTGGCGTAGCCGTCGACGAACTCGAGGCGGTTGGCGATGAGCTCGTCGACCTCGAGGTACTTGGCCAGCGGGCGCAGCGTGAAGTCGAGCGCGCCCGACACGATCACCTGCCGGCAACCGGCGCGCCGCGACTCCTCGATGAGGTCGCGCGAGCGCGGGTAGATGTTCGGCTTGATGACGTCCTCGAACAGCTCCTCGGCCAGCATGATCAGGCGATCCTCGGACGCCCCCTCGTAGCCGCGATAGAAGATCTCGTTGAACCACTTGCGCGAGATCTTGTCGGCCGCCCAGAACACGGGCACCGAGGCGGCGGTCATGACCGTCCGCTTGGCGCTCTCGATCAGCGATGGCTGGCGCCGCGCGTAGAACGCGAACGCGTGCACGATGTTGATCCGGATGAGCGTCCCGTCCACGTCGTAGAACGCGGCGGAATTCTTGTACTTATGATGAGAATGCCGCATGGGCGGTGCTGGGGCGGGCACATTTGCCCGGCACGAGCGAAATGTCAACGATGAGCCCGGATTCGGCTCCTCGTGGATCCGAGAGGCCGGACCAATCGGCGTGTTATTAGAGCTCCGAAATGGTTCCTCAGTGGCTCGCCCTGATCGTCGCCGCCGCCGTGATCTTGTTCGGGATCTATCGGCTCTGGCTGGCGTTCGGCGGTCCGTCCGACGAGGAGCGCGCCGAGGAGCGCCGCGGCCTGCTCGCGATGCCGCGCCGGCAGCACGGGGCGATCGGGATCATCTTCCTGCTCGTCGCGGGCGCGCTCATCGCCACCGCGTTCGGATGGAATCCGTTTCGCGCGGAGCAGCCGGCGTCGACCGCGCCCGTCGACGGGACGAATGGCAGCGGGAAGTCGTCCGCGATCCCCGTGAACTGAGCGATGATCTCCGTATGAGGGGGCACCTCTTCGTCGCCGCGGCGCTCGCCGCCTGTGGGAAGTCGGACAAGCCGGCGAGCACCGATCCGCCGCCGCCGCCGCCGCCTGCCGCCGACGCGTCGCTCGACGCCGCGCCCGTGCCCGGCGCGAAGCTGACCGTGAAGATCAACGAGAGCGTCTACGCGTCCGGGATGCTGGTCGACGCCGACGCCGTCTGGATGCCAGACGCGAAGCTCATCGTGCTGGCGACCAAGGGCGCGGTTGCCTGCCCTCCCGCGAAGCCGAAGGAGTACGGGCCCGATGACTTCGCCGTCGCCTTCCAGCTGGACGACGCGGTGACGCTCGGCACGCACACGGCGCGCAACCAGTGGCACATGAAGGCGGCCAGCGGCGGGATCATGGAGGCGACGGTGACCCTTACCGGCCTCGATCCGCTGACGGGCTCCGTCCGCGCGGACGAGTACAACATGTCGTTCATCGGCGACTTCGTCGCCGCGCGCTGCGATCCGCCGACCGAGTGAGACCGGCCTCAGAGCAGCCGGGCGCTGGCGCCGACCAGGGTCTTCCGGCGCTCGTCGGCGAGGTCGCCCACGTACGACAGCACCTGCGGGTGCGTCATGATGATCTCGCGGAACGCCGACGACGGCATGCACAGCGCCAGGCAGCGGCCGACCGCGACGATCGCGTTGGGCGAGACCTCGCCGGTGAGCAGCGAGACCTCGCCGAAGAGGTCGCCGGGGCCGAAGGTCGCGACCTTGGCGCCGCGCGACGTGACCTCGGTGCGGCCCGACAGGATCGCGTAGAGCCCGGCGGGGCGGCCGCCCTCGCGCACGATCACGGAGCCGTGATCGATCTCGAGGAACTTGAACTGCGCCACCAGGTACTCGCGATCGCCCGAGCCGAACGACGCGAACAGCGGGTGCGTCTGCACCAGGCGATCGACCAGGCGCTCGCGCAGGAAGCGCAGGATCACCGGCAGGACGTCGGGGAAGTCGGCGACCAGCATGCGCACCGCGTCGCGGTCGACGGCGAGGAGCTGGGTCTGGACCTCGGCGGTGACGGTGGCCGAGCGTGGCTCCTCGGTGACGAGCGCGACCTCGCCGAAGAACGAGCCCGGTCCGAACTTGGTGAGCTCGTGGCGCGGCGGGCCTTCGCTGTGCACGACCACGCTGCCCTCGGCGACGATGTAGAGGGCGTCGCCCTTGTCGCCCTGGCGGAAGAGGATCTGGCCGGCGTCGAGCTCGACCAGCGCGAGCTGCTCGATGAGCTGTTCGAGCGCGGCGGAGGGGAGCCCGGCGAAGAGCGGCGTGGTCTCGAGCGCGCGGCGGGCGGCGTGCGAGTAGGCGCGCGGCTCGGCGAGATCCTCGAGATCGTCGACGGCGAGCTCGACCGGCTCCTCGCTGGTCTCCAGCTGCAGCTCGGGACCGACCTCGATCTCGCGCGGGATGGTGACCGACTCGATCTCGAGCGACGGCATCGAGTCCTCGTCGAAGTCCTCGTCGCGCATCTCGTCGTCGATCGGGATCACCATGATGCCCGACACCGTGCCGTCGGCCTTGCGGGCGGCCTGCGAGCCGGGGACGGCGTCGGCGAGATTGACGGTGTCGAGCGGCGCGCCCGGCGGGATGACGATGGGGCCCGAGCCGGTCCGCGTGCGCGTGATCTTGAGCTCGTCGAGCTGGAGCGACGCGCCCGGATCGATCATGTCGTCGAGCGACAGCTCGTCGATCGTTTCCAGGCCGTCGTTCACCAGAGGTGGGGCGACGACGATGGCCGGTTCCGACATCACGGGCGTGGCAGAGACGGGCAGCGACGGCTGTGACGGCGGCGGCGGCAACGGCGCTGCTTGCGATGGCGGCGGTGACGTGCCCTCAGGCATCGGCGCCGGTGGGCGCGGGATGCGCGCGACCGGCCGCGGCGTCGGCGGATGGATCGTGCCGCCGCGATGGCGATTCTCGAGCTGGCCGGCCGCCGACTTCGACGAGTCCTGCTGCTGCGAGATCGCGGCGAGTCGATGCTTGGTGCCCTCGTGACCGGGATCGATCTGGAGGACGACCTTGCAGACCGCGATCGCCTGCACGAGGAAGCCGCCCTGCACGAACCGATCGACGGCGCGATCGTACGCGGCGATCGCCTCGCGGTTCTTGCCGAGGCGCCGATAGGTCTCGGCTGCGCGCTTGGCCCAGTCCGGAGACTGTGGCTCCGCCTGCTCGAGCTCGAGATAGAACTCGAGCGCCTTGCGGTGCTTGCCCTCGCTCGCCGCCTGAGCAGCAGCGTCGCGCAAGGTCCGGACATCGCGGCGGGCCATCAGTGCTCAGTATATGCCAACGGAGGCGAATCCCTTCCCTCCGCGCACCTCTCCAGCCACCGGGCATACGCGACAGTGGCGGCCCGCGTGACGGCTCCCGTTTCGCGCGGCGCGCCATCGAGCGCGACGACCGGCACCGGGCCGCGACGCGCGCTCGTCACGAACAGCTCCGTGGCGTTGCGCGCGCGTTCGAGCGACACCGGCGCCGTGTCGATGGTGTGGCCCGCCTCTCCGAGGAGCTGCGCGACGCGGGCGGCGGTGATGCCGGGCAGGAGCGCGCCGCTGGGCGTGGTGACGCCCGCAGCGTCGACGACGAACAGGTTGGCGGTCGCGGTCTCGAGGACGTTGCCCTCGGCGTCGACGAGGAGCGCGTCGTCGGCGCCGGCGTCGGCGGCCGCGGCGAGCGCGAGCACGCTGGCGAGGTAGTTGCCCGACTTGGCGGCGGCGGGCACGAGGCTGGCGCGCGCGCCGTGCACGATGCCGAGCGAGACGCCGGAGGTGACGGTCGTCGCCGCGAGCGGTTCGACGGTGATGACGAGGCGCCCTGCCCCCGCGGTCGACGGCGCGAGCCCGCGCGCGTCGCCACGCGTCCAGACGATGCGCACGGACGCCGAGCTCGGCGGAGCCCCGGCCGCCGCGGCGACCACCGTGGCCGCGATCGCGCGCGCGATGACCGCGAGATCGGGCGGCGCCATGCGAACGAGGCTCGCGGATCGCGCGAGCCTCGCCAGGTGCGCGTCTCCGTCGCAGAGGAAGCGACCCTCGGCGCGGATGATCTCGAACACGTGATCACCCCAGAGGAAGCCGCGGTCCGTCACCGGGACGCGCGCCTCGTCGAGCGGAACGATCGCGCCGTCGATCCACGCCTTCGCTGGCACGGTGCTATGGTCGCACCGGTGGCTGCCTCCCGCACGCTGATCGTCGTACCGACCTACAACGAGCGCGAGAACGTCGAGGAGGTCGCGCGTCACTTCCTCGCGCCGGTGCCCACGGCCAACATCCTCTTCGTCGACGACAACTCGCCCGACGGCACGGGGGAGGTGCTGGATCGCCTGGCCAGGGAGGACAAGCGGCTCCACGTGCTCCACCGCGCGGGCAAGCTCGGGCTCGGCACCGCGTACCTCGAAGGGTTCGCGTGGGGCCTGGCGCGCGAGTACGACCTCTTCTTCGAGATGGACGCCGACTTCAGTCACGATCCGACGTACCTGCCCGGCATGATCGACCTCGCGGAGCGCGGGGCCGACGTGGTCGTGGGCTCGCGCTGGGTCGCGGGCGGAGGCACGCGCAACTGGGGGATCGGGCGCCGCATCATCTCGCGCGGCGGCAGCTTTTACGCGCGCACGGTGCTGGGCGTGAAGGTCCGCGACGTGACCGCCGGGTTCGTGTGCTGGCGGCGCAAGGCGCTCGAGTCGATCGACCTGGGTTCGATCAAGTCCAACGGCTACGGCTTCCAGATCGAGATGAAGTACCGCGCGATCTCGGCCGGCCTGAAGCTGGTCGAGACCCCCATCGTGTTCGTGGACCGCCGGGTGGGTCAGTCGAAGATGTCGGGGCGTATCGTGTCGGAAGCTATGGGAATGGTGTGGAGTCTCCGCTTCAAGGGGTGATCGCGGTCGACACAGGACCGTGATAGGGTCGGCACCAGGCATGAAGATCTTGCGGTTGCGCATCAAGAGCCACGACGAGTGGCAGACGTGCCTGACCGAGGGCGGCCAGGGTACGAACGGGGCGATCTTCGTGCCGACCACCGAGCCGCTCACGGCGGGGGATGACGTGGTCGTGGAGATCGCCTCGCCAGGTCTGCCGAACAAGGTGCTGATTCGCGGCGCGGTCGACGCGTGGCGTCCGGCATTGCCCCGCCTGCGCGTGCGCGCCGGTGCGACTGTCCGGTTTGCGGACGCCGAGAGCCACAAGCGCGAGTTCGTCACCGAGGCGCTCGCGGGTCAGCGGCCCGATGCGCCGCGACGCCGCCACGATCGCTTCCCGGTGACGGTGAACGTTCGCTATCGCATCGGGCAGAACCCCGAGACGCACGACAGCACGCTCTGCGAGATCAGCGCCGGTGGTGCGATGCTCACGACCGATGCGCCGCTGCCGATGGGTCAGGACGTGATCGTCGAGATCGCCCCGCCCGGCGCGGTCGCGCCGATGACGATCCAGAGCCGGGTCAGCTACCATGTGCCCAGCGGCGGCACGGGCCTGAAATTCCTCTACCGCGACGGCGACGGATCGCGGCGGTTGCGCGAGCTGGTCCGCCGGCTCGTCGCCGACTGAGGCGGAGCGCCGGCATGGCGCGCGACTTCTTCGAGCGGATCGAGGGCGAGGCCCGGCCGCTCGACGAGCTGTTGCCGGCGCTCGCCGAGGCGCACGGGCTCGGCGAGGTCATGCGCGCGCACCGTCTGGTGATCGAATGGCACCATCTGGTCGGCGAGACGATCTCGCGCGTGACGGTCCCCGACGGCTTGCACAAAGGCGTGCTGTCGGTGTGGGTGAAGACGTCGCCGTGGATGCAGGAGCTCCGCGCGATGAAGTCGCGGGTCATCGGTGACATCAATCGTGGCCTCGGCGACCCGCCGCTCGTCACCGATCTCCGCCTGCACTACGGCGGCGCGCGTATCCTCTCGCCCGATGATCCGGTGGCGGCGCTGCGGCGGTGGATGGAGCAACGCAAGCGGCCACCGCCGAAGCCGGAGACCCCCGCGGGTCCGGTGCGCGCCGAACAGATCGCGCGCGAGGCCGCGAAGGTCGAGGACGACGAGCTGCGCTCGCTCATCCAGAGCGTGCGCACCCGCTGGGATCGCTAGCGGGCCTTCGGCCCGTCACAACGCGGCGCGGAGCTCGGCGACGAGGTCGGCGACGGCGGTGGCGGCGGCGCCGGGCGCGGCGGTGCCGATGCGATGGACCACGGCCGAGCCCACGACGACGCCGTCGGCGACCTTGCCGACCGCGCGCGCGTCGAACGCGGTCTTGATGCCGAAGCCGACCGCGACGGGCGCGCCGGTGAGCTCGCGGAGCTCCTTGATGCGCTCGGCGGAGACCTTCGCGCTGCCCATCGACGCGCCGGTCACGCCGGTGAGCGAGATGTAGTAGACGAACGGCGGATCGAGCGCGCCGACACGCAGCACGCGCTCGCGCGTCGAGGTCGGAGCCACCAGCGGCACGACGCCGACGCCGCGCATCTCGAGCGGCAGGCGGAGCTCGTCGAGCTCGTCGACCGGGAGATCGACGGTGAGCACGGCGTCGACGCCGGCGCGGGCGGCGCGCGCCGCGAACGCCTCGACGCCCATCACGAAGATGGGGTTGTAGTAGCCGAAGAGGACGATCGGCACCTCGCAGCCAGAGGCCCGCACCGCGGCGATGGCGTCGAGCGCGTGGTTCAAGCCGGCGCCGGCGGCGAGCGCGCGCTCCATGGCGCGCTGGATCGCGGCGCCGTCGGCGCTGGGATCCGAGAACGGCACGCCGAGCTCGATGACGTCGGCGCCGGCCGCGGCCGCGGCGCGCACGATGGCGACGGTCTCGTCGAGCGAGCCGCGTGGATCGCCCGCCGTGAGGTAGATGACGAGCGCGGCGCGCTTCTCGGCGTGGCACGTCGCGAAGCGCGCGCGAAGACGTTGGCCAGGGGCGCTCATGATCGAACTCCGTTCGCGCCGGCTCGGGCGCAGACGCCCTCGGCCGCCGCGTCGCGGGTGCTACCCCAGCGCGCGCTTCGCGCGCTGCCCCACTCCTTGCGGCTGGCGCTCACAGGGTCACTCCCAGGCGTTTCGCGACGGTCATCATGTCCTTGTCGCCGCGGCCCGAGAGGCACACGACGATGATGCTCTGCTTGCCGAGCGCGGCGGCGAGCGACGGCAGCGCCGCGATCGCGTGCGCGGTCTCGAGCGCACACAGGATGCCCTCGGTCGACGCGAGCTGGCCCAGCGCCGCCAGCGCCTCGTCGTCGGTGCGCGACTGGTACAGGACGCGCCCCGTCTCCATCCACCACGAGTGCTCGGGGCCGACGCCGGGATAGTCGAGGCCGGCCGAGATCGAGTGCGCCTCGGCGATCTGGCCGACCTTCGCGGGCTCGGTGTGCGTGAGCACGTAGGACTTCGAGCCGTGCAGCACGCCGACGCGACCGGCGCCGAGCGTCGCCGCGTGGCGACCGGTGGTTACGCCGTCGCCGGCGGCCTCGATGCCGTGGAGCTGCACGCCCGCGTCGTCGACGAAGCCGGCGAAGATGCCGGCCGCGTTCGAGCCACCGCCGACGCACGCGACGACGGCGTCGGGCAGCCGGCCCTCGGCGCCGAGGATCTGCTGGCGCGCCTCGAGCCCGATCACCGACTGGAGCTCGCGCACCATCCACGGATACGGGTGCGGGCCCGCGACCGAGCCGATGATGTAGAAGGTGTCGTGGACGTTGGTGACCCAGTCACGCAGCGCCTCGTTCATCGCGTCCTTGAGCGTGCGCGTGCCGCTCTCGACGGGGACGACGGTGGCGCCGAGGAGCTTCATGCGGAAGACGTTGAGCGACTGGCGCGCCACGTCCTCGGCGCCCATGTAGACCACGCACGGGAAGCCGAGCAGCGCGGCCACGGTCGCGGTCGCGACGCCGTGCTGACCGGCGCCGGTCTCCGCGATGATGCGGCGCTTGCCCATGCGCTTGGCGAGCAGCGCCTGGCCGATGCAGTTGTTGATCTTGTGCGCGCCCGTGTGGTTGAGGTCCTCGCGCTTGAGATAGACGCGCGCACCGACCGCGGCGCCGAGGCGATCGGCGCGCGTGAGCAGTGACGGCCGGCCGACGTAGTCGCGCAGGAGCCGCGCGACCTCGTCTCCGAACGCGTCGTCGACCCGCGCAGCCCGCCACGCCGCCTCGAGCTCACCGAGCGCGGGCATCAACGTCTCGGCGACGTACTGACCGCCGAACTGGCCGAAGCGGCCGTGCGGTCCGGGATCGTGAGAGCTCGCCAGGATCATCGCGGCCGACTCTAGCAGTACGATGGGCGCGCGTGAGCGACGAGACCACCCAGGCAGCGCTGGCACACACGCCGGCGGCGAGCGGAGCGGCGCCCCACGCGCAGTTGCCGGGTGGCACGGAGGTGTACGAGGCTCACGATCGTCTGCTCGACGGTCCCGAGATCGCCGCCGACGCCGGAGCGCCCCCGTGAACCTGGTCGGACAGCGCATCGGCAGCTACATCGTCGAGCGCGAGCTCGGCGCCGGCGGCACCGGCACGGTGTACCTGTGCAAGCACACGCTCATCGAGCGCGACGTCGCCGTGAAGGTGCTGCACGACGATCAGGCCCGCGACCCCGATCAGGTCGCGCGCTTCTTCCAGGAGGCCAAGGCCGCCGCCGAGATCGGGCACCCCAACATCATCGTCATCATCGACTTCGGGACGCTGCACTTGCCCGAGGGCGATCGCAGCTACCTGATGATGGAGTGCCTCGACGGCATGAGCCTCGACAAGCGCCTGCGCCAGGGCGGGCTCGCGCTCGAGGACATCCGCCACACCCTCACGCAGGTCTGCTCGGCCCTCACCGCCAGCCACGCCAAGGGCATCATCCATCGCGACCTCAAGCCGCCCAACGTGTTCCTGTGCGATCGCTCGTTCGATCCGCTGTTCGTGAAGGTGCTCGACTTCGGCATCGCCAAGCTCACGACGCCGGCGCCCGGCGTGCGCAAGACGCAGTACGGGATCGTGATCGGGACGCCGGCGTACATGAGCCCCGAGCAGTGCGAGGGCAAGGGCGCGATCGATCACCGCAGCGACATCTACTCGCTCGGTTGCATGCTCTACGAGATGCTGACGGGGACGCTGCCCTACCCCGGCGAGATCGGCGAGATGCTGCGCGGCCACATCTACCAGCAGGTCGAGCCGCCGAGCGTGCGCAACCCGTCGGTGCCGCCCGAGTGGGAGGCGCTGTGCCTGCACCTGATGCAGAAGGAGAAGTCGGCGCGGCCGCAGTCGATGGTCGACGTCGCCCACGCGCTCGACGACCTGCGCGGCCACGAGGCGGCGTATCGCGCGGCGGTCGCGACGCGCGCAGCGAGCGGGCACTCCGGCCACACCGCGATCCTGCGGTCCGACGACGGCGACGGCGCTGGCGCCGGCCGGCACAGCGAGGCCGCGGTCGCCGCGCAGCCGACCTTGCACGTCGAGCTGCACGCGGTCGTGGCCGCGGCGCCGGTGCCGCCGGTCGAGCCGGTGGCCGACATCTCCAGCGGGCCCTTCGTGGCCATCCCGCCGTCGCAGTGGCCGGCGGCGAGCGACCAGCTACCGGCCGTCGAGCCCGCGCCGCAGGATCCGGCGGCCGTCGCATGCGCGGCGCTGGTCTCCGACCCGCGCAGCGCCGCCTTCCTCGCGACGCTCCTCACCCGCCCGCCCGGGCGCTGGTCGGCCGTGCGCGAGCTCTGCGCGACGAGCGGCTGCGCCATCCCGTTGCACGTCCCGCCGCCGCCGCTGTTCGTGACCTGGCTCGATCACCCGTACCTGGATCCCAGCGTGTGCGCCGTCGTCTTCCTGTCGCTCCGCGACGGCTGGAGCACGTCGCTCCTGACCGCACGCCTGCGCTGGTGACACGCGGGAAACGTCGGCGAAACGCGCAGCGCTTTGATCGCCCGGAGGAGCGCGTTCTGGCCGCGCTTCGCTTGCTGGCGTCGCCGGACGTTGGCACGCTCCATCGCTGGGCATGCGCCTCCTCGTCCAGCATCGTAGCCACTACGGGTACCCGCGACCGGCCGCGCTCGGTCCTCACCTGGTGCGGCTCCGTCCCGCCAATCACGCGCGCGCGCGCATCGAGAGCTACCGGCTCGCGATCACCGGCGAGCACCGCGTGCACTGGCAGCAAGATCCGCACGGCAACCACGTCGCGCGCGTGAGCTTCCAGATCGGGCAGCGCATCCCCGCGTTCGAGCTCCTGGTCGAGCTCGCGATCGACATCAAGCCGGTCAACCCGTTCGACTTCCTCGTCGATTCGCGCTGCCGCGAGCTGCCGTTCACGTATCCGGACGGGCTCGAGCAGGAGCTGGCGCCCTTCCTCACCCTCGACGATCCGGCGTACGTGACCGGCGCGCGCCTGCGCGAGCTGCTCGACGGCGTCCCGACCGACGGTAACGTGGTCGACTCGATCGTCGCGCTCAACCAGCGCGTCTCCGGCGCCACCCGTTACGTCATCCGCGAGGAGGCGGGCGTGTGGACGCCGGAGGAGACCCTCAAGCACGGACGCGGCAGCTGCCGTGACTCCGCGGTGCTGCTCGTCGCGGCGCTGCGCAGCCGCGGCCTGGCCGCACGCTTCGTGTCGGGGTACCTCATCCAGCTCGTCGACGAGGGCATGATCCCGGACGCGCCCAAGGGCGTGAGCAAGGACGTCGTCGACCTGCACGCGTGGGCCGAGGTGTTCCTGCCCGGCGCGGGATGGATCGGCCTCGACGGCACCTCGGGCCTCTTCACCGGCGAAGGCCACCTGCCGCTGTGCGCGACGGCGTCGCCGGCGCAGGCGTCGCCCATCGAGGGCACCAGCGACGTGCCCGCCGAGCACGTGGAGTTCGGCACGTCGATCCTGCGCCTCGGCCACGAGACGCGGCCGACCGCGCCGTACACCGAGGAGGTATGGAGCGCGCTCCTCGACGCCGGCGATCGCGCGGACGCGGCGCTCACCGCGGCCGACCTCGAGCTGACCAGCGGCGGCGAGCCGACCTTCCTCTCGCGCGACGAACCCGACGCGCCCGAGTGGAACGGCGAGGCGCTCGGACCGTCCAAGTGGCGGAAGGGCCACGCGCTGGCCGCGGCGCTGCGGGATCGCCTCGCGCCCGGCGGCGTGATCATCGAGCGCATGGGCAAGCACTACCCGGGCGAGCCCATCCCGCGCTGGGCGCTCGACATCGTCGCCCGTCGCGACGGCGGCGTGGTCTGGCATCCGCGCGCGCTCGACACGCACGTCGCCACCGCCGAGGACGGCCAGCGCTTCGCCACCGCGCTGGCGCGCGCGCTCGGCCTACCCGCGGCGCTCACGCCTGCGTTCGAAGATCCTGCGCACTTCCTCCACGACGAGGTGTCGCTCCCACTCTCCGCCGATCCGCGCCGCGCCGGGCTCGACGATCCGGACGAGCGTCGCCGCCTCGCGCGGATCTTCGATCGCGGCGCCGGCTCCCCGGTCGGCTGGGTGCTGCCGCTCGCGCGCTCGAGCAGCGGCGCGTGGGTCACCGAGCAATGGGCCTTTCGCCGCTCGAACCTCTTCCTCGTCCCGGGCGATTCGCCCGTCGGCCTTCGCCTTCCGCTCGCCTCGCTCGGGCCCGGCCTCCCTCCGCCGCCCTCGCTGGATCCGACCCTCGACCTCGACCATCCGTTCGATCCTCGCTCGACTCGCGTTGACGTTGACCTTGACCCGAACCTTGACGTTGACCTGAACCTGAACCTGAACCCCACCGTTGACCTTGACGTTGACCCTTCCGTTGACGAAAAAGATCCGGAGCCTCCTGCCACCGCCGACCCGGTCCTCCGTGCGCGCTGGGTCCTCCGCCGCACGCGTCGCCAGCTCCGCGTCGACGCCTCCGACCCGTCGCGCGCGCGCGCGCTCGTCGAGTCACCGCAGGCCCTCACCGTCGCGGCACCCGCGCCCGCACCGTCGGCACCGCCGCTGTCGCCGGGGCTTCCGCTCAACCCGGTGCCGTACGCGACGGGGATCCGCACCGCGCTCGTCGTCGAGCCGCGCGACGGCGCGCTCTACGTCTTCCTGCCGCCGGTCGCGCGCTTCTCGGAGTGGCTCGAGCTCACCGCCGCCGTCGATCGCGCGCGCGTCGCGACGGGTCTCGATGCGCGGCTCGAAGGGTATCCGCCGCCGCCCTCGCCCGCGCAGCTCCGCTTCGCCGTCACGCCCGATCCCGGCGTGCTCGAGGTCAACCTGCCGCCGGTCTCGCGCGGCCGCGACCATGCCGCGCTCCTCGACGTGGTCTTCGAGGCCGCGCTCGCCTGCGGTCTCCACTCCGAGAAGTACCTCCTCGACGGTCGTATGGCCGGTTCGGGCGGCGGCCATCACGTCACGCTCGGTGGCGCGACCCCGCTCGCGTCGCCGTTCCTGCGCCGCCCCGGCATGCTGGCATCGCTCATCACGTTCGCTCAGCACCACCCGTCGCTGTCGTACCTCTTCACCGGGCTCTTCGTCGGACCGACGTCGCAGGCGCCGCGCGTCGACGAGGCGCGCCACGACGCGCTCTACGAGCTCGAGCTCGCGCTCGATCGTGCACACGCCGATCTCGAGACGCCGGCCTGGCTGGTCGACGCACTCTTCCGCCACCTGATGTGCGACGTGGCCGGCTCCACGCACCGCGCCGAGCTGTCGATCGACAAGCTGTACGACCCCAACACGCCGTTCGGGCGCCAGGGCCTGGTCGAGATGCGCGCGTTCGAGATGCCGCCGCATCCCCGCCTCGCGGCGGCCCAGGTGCTGCTCGCGCGCGCGCTGGTGGCGGCCTTCGCCCGTACGCCGTACCGCGGCGCGCTCGTGCGCTGGGGCCAGGGCTTGCACGATCGCTTCCTGCTCCCCTGGTTCCTCGATCGCGATCTCGACGACGTGCTCGCGTTCCTCGCCAGCCGCGGCCTCGCGCTCCCCGCCGACGCGTATCGACCCTTCACGGAGCTGCGCTGCCCGCTGGTCGGCACCGTCGACGCCGGCGAGGTCCGCCTCGAGATCCGCAACGCGATCGAGCCGTGGCACGTGCTCGGCGAGGACGCCGGCGCGGGCGGCACGGCGCGCTACGTCGACAGCTCGCTCGAGCGCGTCGAGGTCCGCGCCTTCGGCCTGATCCCCGAACGCCATCGCGTGCTGGTGAACGGTGCGGTCCTGCCCATGCGCGGGACCAGCGCCGCCGACACCACCGTCGCCGGCGTGCGGTTCCGGGCGTGGTGCCCGCCGCACAGCCTGCAGCCGCACCTCGGCGTGCACCATCCGCTGCGCTTCGAGGTCATGGACACGTGGGCCTCACGCTCGACGGGCGCCGGGTCGTACCACGTGTGGCATCCCGAGGGCCGCGGGTACTCGTCGCCGCCGCTCACGCGCTTCGAGGCGAGCGCGCGGCGCTCGCAGCGCTTCACGCACGACGGCCTCACGCCATATCCGGTGCGTCCCCTCGAGGCGAGGCCCAGTAGCGACCAGCCCTACACCCTCGACCTGCGCCGGCTCTCCCTCGATCGTGCGCTGCCGCGTCAGGAGGACTGGCCCGACGAGGAAAACGAGGGCACGTCCCGGTGACGGCGGAGCCGGAGATCTGGATCGGCGCCGAGCCCACGTTCACGCGCAGGGAATCCAACGATCCGTGGTGGCTGTGGCAGGCCGACCCCGACGACGCCGGCGCCGATGACAAGCGCCGCCGCGCCGCGGTGCTCGCCGTCAGCCTCGCGCGCCGCGTGCAGGGCGCATCGGTCGAGCGCCTGGTGGGACGCCACTATCCCGACGAGGAGCGGCCGCGGTTCAGCTTCGGCGTGCGCGTCCCACTCCTCGATGTCCACCACGACGAGCTGCCCGAGCACGATGACGCCGCGTTCGACGGCGACGTCGAGCGACTGCTGGCCTCGATCCCCGTGGTGCAGGAGCCGGGACGCTGGGCCACCGTCACCGCCGACCCCGGCGTGGTCGAGGTCAACACCGCGCCCTGCCCCGACCTCGAGACCTTCGGCGAGCACCTGAAGGACATCTGGATCGCCGCGCGCAGCGCCGGCCTGTCGAGCTACCGCTGGCGCTACAACGGCGACGAGGTCGACTCCGGCGGCGGCGGGCAGCTGACGCTGGGCGGCCCGAGCGCCGCCGAGAGCCCCTTCTTCGTCGCGCCGTGGCTCCTGCCGCGCATGGTGAAGTACTTCAATAACCACCCGTCGCTGAGCTACTGGTTCCTCGGCGAGTGCGCGGGCTCGGCGTGCCAGTCGCCGCGCGCCGACGAGGGCACGCGCGAGCGCTGGGAGGAGCTGCGGCTGGCGTGCGCCTGGCTCGAGAAGGAGGCGCTCCGCGGACGCGCCACGCCCGAGGTGCTGTGGTCGACGCTGGCCCCGCTCCTCGTCGACGCCGGCGGCAACTCGCACCGCGCCGAGCTGAACGTCGAGAAGCTCTGGAACCCGCACCTCACCGGTCGCGGGAAGCTCGGCGTGGTCGAGCTGCGCGCGTTCCGCATGCCGGCCGCGCCCGAGGGCATGGTCGCCGCCGCGGCGCTGGTGCGCGCCGTCGCCGCGCGCTGCGCCCGCGCGCCTTACGACGATTCGATGATCGACTGGCAGGCCGAGCTGCACGATCGCTGGGCCCTGCCCTGGTTCCTGGGCGAGGATCTCGACGCCGTGCTCGACGATCTCGAGAAACACGGCTGCGATCTCGCCGAGCACCAGTCGCGCCTGCGCGGCTTCCGGAAGCACGGGCTCGGCAAGACGCGGGTCGGGCCGTTCCGCCTCGAGCTGTCGCGCGCCGTCGAGTTCTGGCCGCTGGTCGGCGACGTCGCGTCGCAGGAGCGCGCCACCGCGCGCCTGGTCGACGCGTCGAGCGAACGCGTCGAGCTGGTCGCCGACTGCGAGGGCGACCAGCCCATCACCATCCGCGTCGCCGACAACCGGGTCGCGCCGCGCGTCGAGATCGACGGAGCGTGGCACTACCACGTCCTCGGGCTGCGCCGCCGCCAGTTCAGCCCGAGCCCTGGGCTCGTCGAGAGCCTGCCCGCCGACGAGCCGCTCGAGATCACGGTCGAGTGCGACGAGTCGGGTGCGGCCGTGAAGCTGGCCTGGTACGCGTGGCATCCCGGCGGCGGCGCGTACGACGGTCTGCCCACCGACGCCGCCGAGGCCGAGCGCCGGCGCGCCGAGCGCCTCGTGGTCACGTCCATCGATCCGGCGGCCGACGCCGACAACGCGCCCCGGCAGCTCACGACCTGGACCCTCGACGTTCGCGCGCTGCGCGCGCTGGCTGGAGACAAAACGCCGTGACGCTGTTCGCCGACTACAGGCCGCTGCCGGGCACGTTCGACGAGATCCTGGCTTCCGACGGTGCGCGCCCCGCCTTTCGCCGCGTGCTCGAGCAGCTCGGGCGCATGAGCGCCGACGGGCTCGCCCGCCACCAGCAGCTGGCCGAGCTCGCGCTGCTCAACCAGGGCGTGACCTTCTCGGTCTACTCCGACAACCGCGGCACCGAGAAGATCTTCCCGTTCTGCGTCGTGCCGCGGCTGGTGTCGGCGGCGGACTTCGCGCACCTCGAGAAGGGGCTGGGGCAGCGCCTGCGCGCGCTGGGGGCGTTCCTCGACGACATCTACGACGGCCAGCGCATCTTCACGTCCGGTCTCATCCCGCCCGAGATGGTGCTGGGCTCGAGCACGTACCGCCCGATGCTGCGCGGCCTGAAGCCGCCGGGCGGCGTGCGCATCCACATCGCCGGCGTCGATCTCATCCGCGATCCGGACGGCACCTGGCGCGTCCTCGAGGACAACCTGCGCACGCCGTCGGGTGTGTCGTACGTCGTCGAGAACCGCGTGATCTCGAAGCGCATCTTCCCGCGCGCGTTCGACCTGGCGCGCGTCCACCGTGTCGACCACTACCCGACGCGTCTGGCCGAGACGCTGCGCTCGGTGTCGCCGGTCTCGGGCGACGACGCCACCGCGGTCGTGCTCACGCCTGGCCCGTACAACTCGGCGTACTTCGAGCACAGCTTCCTGGCGCGCACGATGGGCCTCGAGCTGGTGCAGGCGCCCGATCTCTTCGTCGAGAACGACATCGTGTACGTGCGCACCACGCGCGGCCCGCGCCGCGTCCACGTCATCTACCGCCGCATCGACGAGGACTTCCTCGATCCCGACGTGTTCCGCGCCGACAGCTTGCTGGGCGTGCGCGGGCTGATGAAGGCGTACGCGGCCGGCAACGTGGCGCTGGCCAACGCGCCGGGCAACGGCGTCGCCGACGACAAGGCGGTCTATCCCTTCGTCCACGACATGATCCGGTTCTACCTGGGCGAGGAGCCGGTGCTGGCCCAGGTCCCCACGTACGTGTGCGCGCGCGACGACGAACGTCGCTACGTGCTCGAGCACCTGTCCGAGCTGGTCGTGAAGGCCGTCGACGAGGCCGGCGGCTACGGCATGCTCATGGGCCCGCAGGCGAGCAAGGCCGAGATCGAGGAGTTCCGCGCGAAGATCGTGGCCACGCCGCGGCGCTACATCGCACAGCACCGTATCGAGCTGTCGACGTGCCCGACCTGGATCGGCGACAAGAAGGTGGTCGCGCCACGCCGCGTCGATCTGCGCCCGTACATCCTCACCAGCCGCGAGGGCCAGTGGGTCCTGCCCGGTGGTCTCACGCGCGTCGCGCTCGTCGAGGGCAGCTACGTCGTCAACTCGAGCCAGGGCGGTGGCAGCAAGGACACGTGGGTGCTGAAGGGAGACGGCCCGTGACCGCCGCGGCTCAGGTCCGCTTGAAGCCCTCGTACGGCGCGCGCCAGCCCTTCACGTACGCGGTGAACAGGAGCGCGGTGAGCAACGCGATGCCGGCGAGGCCGACCAGCGTGAGCGCGCCCGCCGCCGTGCGGTGCTCCTTCCGGCGCAGCGCCTTGGCCGGCACGAGCGTCGCGACGCTCCACAGCCCCATCACCGCGAGGTACCAGACGAGCCGCATCATGACCGGAGCCTATCCCACGAGCGCCGGCCCCGAGGGACGGTAATGATCTCCCGCGTCGCCGATCATTGCTTCTGGTTCGGTCGCTACGTCGAGCGCACCGAGTCCACCGCGCGCCTGCTCTCGACCACGCACAACCTCGCGCTCGACGCCGAGCTCGAGCCCGCGGCCTGCTGGCGCCCGGTGGTGGTCGTGGCCGGCGAGGAGGCCGCGTTCCGCACCAAGTACGGCGACGACGACGCGGCGTTCGCCGACGGCGAGCGCGTCGAGCAGACGCTCACGTGGGACGAGGAGACGGGCGCGTCGATCCGCCGCTCGGTCAGCGCGGCGCGCTGGAACGCGCGCTCGATCCGCGAGGTGGTCTCCATGGAGGCCTGGGAGAGCACCAACGAGCTCCACCTGTACCTGCGCGGGGAGCCGGCGCGCACCGACTTCGCCGAGCATCGCTCCGACTTCTACCGCCGCATCCGCGCCAGCACGCAGCTCGTCCTCGGCCAGCTGCGCTCGACCATGCTGCACGACGAGCCGCTCGACTTCATCTGGCTCGGCGTCATGCTCGAGCGCGTCAGCCAGACCGCGCGCATCCTCGACGTGCACCACCACGCGATCACCGGTGGCTCGCGCCACGAGGTGGTCGCGACCTCGCTGTGGCTCGCGCTCCTCCGATCGCTGTCGGGATACGAGCCGTTCATGAAGCGCCATCAGGGTCGCGTCGCCTCCGATGCCGTCGTCCGCTTCCTCGTCGGCGAGGACCGCTTCCCGCGCTCGATCGCGTACTGCGTTCGCTCCGCGTACGAACGCCTCGCGGGGATCCGGCCACCGACCGCGTCGGACCTGCCCGGCGGCCAGACCCTCGAGCGCCTGCGCATCCTCGACGAGATGGTGCGCGCGCAGCGCAGCGAGCTGCACGACGGCGAGGACGTGCACGAGCTCCTAACCACGGTCGTCGACGAGACGCACGCGATCTACGACTCGCTGTCCAAGGAGCTCCTGGGTCACACCTAGGGGGCTCCGTAGTACAGTCGGCGCGTGCCGAACCTCCTCGCGATGTCCTTCGAGGGCGAGCTGGCGCCGTCGTTCGATCTGACGTGCCTCGAGGCCGGACGCACCCTGCCCGACGGCTGGGGCCTCGGCTACTACCCGGGCGGCGAGCCGTCCGCGACCGTGCTCAAGGAGCCGGCGCCGCCGCAGGGCTCGATCCGTGGACAGCTGGCGCGCGCGTGGGAGCACCTCGAGTCGTCGCTCTTCGTGCTGCACATCCGCAGCGCGCGCTGGGGCGCCATCACCGACGCCAACACGCAGCCGTTCGTGCGCAGCTGGGGTCGGCGCGACTGGATGTTCGGCCATTCGGGCAGCCTCACGGCGCGCCCCGACGACAAGGCCGATCGCGGCATCTTCGAGCCGGTGGGCTCGACCGACACCGAGCAGCTGTTCTGCATCCTCATGTCGCGCTTCGCCGAGCGCGGGTGGAAGAGCATCGCCGAGTGCGACCTGCCGCAGGTGCGCGAGTGGCTCGACCTGATGGACGACGACGGCGGCTTGACCATCGCGCTCACCGACGGGCGCGATCTCGTGGTCTACGCCGACCGCGATCAGGACTCGATGGTCTGGATCGGGCAGCTCTCGCCGCCGTACGAGCGCTGCGTGATCGGCGACGGTGATTTGGTCGTCGACCTGGGCGCGCGGGGCACCAAGAGCCGGAAGGGCGTGATCATCTCGTCGGTGCCGCTCCAGCCCGTCGAGCCGCCGGCCGCCGACGATCCCGAGGCCGAGCCGCCGCCGCCCCCGCCGTCGATCACGTGGACGCAGCTCACGCCCGGCCACCTGGTGTGTGTCCGCCAGGGCGCGGTCGTGAGTGACCACGGTCCGCCGGCGGCCGGCGCGACGCCGCGCACGTCGCTGGTGGCGCCGGCAATCCAGGCGCGGGCCGCGATGGCCCAGGCCGGGACCGCGCCGGTGCGCACGTACGAGGTGCGCCACCGGACGATCTACCGCTACGCCAAGCCGATCGAGCGTTCGCAGCACGTCCTGCGCCTCACGCCGCGCGTCGATCGTCTCCAGGAGGTGCTCGAGCACACGCTCTCGATCTCGGTGCCGTGCCAGTGGAGCGACTTCGAGGACGTGTTCGGCAACCGCGTGCGCCGCTTGCACATCGACACGCCGTGGACCGAGATGGTGATCGAGTCGAACAGCAAGGTGCGCGTCAGCGACGTGGCCCCGCTCGACTTCCGCTCGCTCAAGACGCGCTCGACCATCCCGCTGGTCTGGATGCCGTGGCAGCGCCAGACCATGGCGCCGTATCTGCTGCCGCCCGAGCTCCCCGAGAGCCAGCTCGACGAGCTCACCGAGTACGCGATGAGCTTCGTCAAGCGCAACGACTTCGACCTGCTCGACACGCTCCTCGACATCAACGCGACGATCTTCAAGGAGTACACGTACCGCCAGGGCTCGACGACGGTGTTCACGACGCCGTTCGAGGTCTACGCCAACCGGCGCGGCGTCTGTCAGGACTTCACGAACCTCTTCATCTGCCTGGCGCGCTTGCTCAGCGTGCCGGCTCGCTACGTGTGCGGCTATATCTACTGTCCGCCACCCGACGCGCCGCCCGACGCCGGGACCAAGAAGGCCAACACGGTGCAGAGCGAGGCCTCGCACGCGTGGGTACAGCTCTACCTGCCGGAGGTCGGATGGAAGGGCTTCGATCCCACCAACGGGATCCTCACGCAGACCGATCACGTGCGCGTTGCCGTCGGCCGCAACTACATCGACGCGACGCCGACGTCCGGCACCATCTACGTCGGCGGCGGCCCCGAGACCCTCGAGGTCGACGTCAAGGTGCTGCGCGTGGACTGACGACACGCAGCGCGTCGCGAATCGCGCTACACACGGCCCATGAAGCTCTACTGGACGCCCGGCTTCTGCTCGCTCGCGTCGCACATCGCCCTGCGCGAGGTCGACGTGCCGTTCACGCTGGAGCGGGTCTCGAACCGGACCAAGCAGACCGCCGGCGGCGCCGACTACCGCGCCGTCTCGCCGCTCGGCTATGTCCCGGCCCTCGAGCTCGACGACGGCTCGGTCCTGCTCGAGGTCGCGGCGATCCAGGCCTACATCGGCGACCAGAGGCCCGAGGCCGGCCTCATCCCGGCGCACGGGACGCCGGCGCGTTACCAGCACCACGCGGCGCTCAACTTCATCGCCACCGAGCTGCACAAGCCGTTCTCGATCCTCCTCGGCGCCGAGACTCCCGAGGAGATGAAGACCCTCCTTCGCGCCCGGATCGCCACGCGTCTCGCGTACCTGGCCACGCGCCTCGCGGGGGACGGTCACGCCGCCGGCCCCACCTACTCCGTCGCCGATCCGTACCTGTGGGTGGTCCTCGGCTGGGCCGGTTTCGGCAAGGTCGACCTCAGCCCCTGGCCCGACGTCGTGGCCTACCGCAATCGGCTGTCGTCGCGGCCGGCGGTCAAGGCGGCGCTCGCCGTCGAGTCCAAGCGCGACTGAACGCGGTCGGAAAGCCGGCCGCACCGTCACAAACCCGGGCGCAACTACTCCATCCTCCACCCATGGGGGATCAAGAGAACACGCCCGAACAGGACGTCCAGCTCGCGCGCCAGGCGTTCGCGTCGGGCGATCTGAAGCACGCGCTGCACCACATCGGCTGCGCCCTCGCCTCCAACCCGATGCACCCGGAGTGGATGCAGGTGCTCAACCAGATCGTGGGCGCGGCGCCCGACCCGCTCAAGCTGGTCGAGATCCAGGGCGACACCAGCTTCATCGACGCGGCCAATCGCGCCTACGTGCTGGCGTGGGTGCGGCGCTGGGACGAGGCGCTCGACCTCGTCACCGACGTCGCCGAGATCCGCCCCGACATTCCGTACATGCTGTGGTGCGAGTGGTGGATGTCGCAGCCGGGCGTCCTGCAGGGCATGACGCTCGACTCGCTGATCGGCGGCATCGTCGTCGACATCATGAAGATCGCGTCGTCGTGCCCGGTGCCGGTCGACCAGGACGATCCGCGCCTGCCGACGCTGCAATCGTCGGCGCGCATCATGGCGGGCATCCGGTCGGTGCATCCCAAGGAAGGGATGCTGTGGTTCGGCAGCTCGATGGTGGCGCGCCGCCTCGGGCAGCAGACCGAGTCGATGCAGTTCGCGCAGCACGCGTACCAGATCGATCCGTCGTGGAAGTCGGCGATCGGCGTGGCCAACGCGCTGCGCGACGCCAAGCAGATCGATCAAGCGGCGCAGTGGTTCCGCAAGGCGCTCGATCACGACAAGAGCGACGTCTCGGCGCACCTCGACATGGGCGACATGTTCCTCGACGCCAATCGCCTCGACGAGGCGATGAAGGAGTACGAGCACGCCGAGCGCAAGCAGCCCGATCATCCCTGGGCGACGGCGTCGATGTACTACATCCGCTGGAAGCAGAACGGCGATCCCAACCAGAAGGTCGCGCTCCTGCGCTTGACCGAGGGCGACAAGCGCAACGATCGCGCGCGCCAGCTGTGCGACCTGATCGATCCGCCGACCCTCTACGTGAACCGGCTGCCGCATCCGGCCGACGCGTCGTCGAACGCGCTCAACGACATCATGCAGGAGATGTTTCACAACCCGGCGCAGCACCACGGCTCGACGGTGAAGCTCGAGATGTCGCACGTGGAGTCGCCGAGCGTCGTCGCGTCGTTCTGGCTGCAGATGGAGATGTGGGGGCCGCAGGTCGGCTTCGACTACCAGGTGCGCAAGATCCAGGAGCCCGATCCGCGGCAGCCCAAGGCCCAGGTCCCGTTCGTGATCTGGAACTGGGAGGGCACGCAGCCGCGGCCGAACGTGCCGCGCCCGAACGGGACGGTGGTGACCGCGATCCACCAGCTCGCGGGTGAGCCGTTCAACCTCGACACGTGGCTGCCGATGGCACAGCGCACGGCGCAGCAGCTCGGCGTGGGCGCGGTGCGCGACCTCCTGGCGACGATGGTGTTCCCGCCCCGGCCGCCGGGCTCGAACTGGCGCGTCCTGCCGTGGGTGCAGCGCGCGCAGATCGCGTCGGCGCTCGTCATCTCGCAGCTCGACCAGGGCTGGCACGGCAGCACGCGCCAGCAGGCGCTCATGTCGCTCCTGTACGGGCCCACCGACTGGACCACCGGCGCGGCCGCGGTCGCGCTGGGCGTGCTCGCGCGCGGCGACGCGCAGATCCGCGGCGAGGTCGCGCAGGCGTTCGGCTGGTTGCTGCAACACGTCCCGAAGGAGGGCTTCTGCTGCTTCGAGCTGCCGATCGTGCAGACCTGGCTGACGTTCCCGGATCTCGACGACGTCACGAAGAAGCGGCTCGAGCAGTACAAGGAGCGCATCTTCAACAACGAGGTCGGCGTCTCGACGGTGCACATGAGCAAGATCGAGGCGAAGCAGTTCAACCAGGCCGAGGAGATGCAGAAGGCGCAGGCCGCGCAGCAGCAGATCGCGGCCGGCGGCGGCGGTGATCCGGATCCCGTGGTGTTCCCGGGGCAGCGCGTCGCCCGCCTGTCGGACTACGTCGGCCTGATGAAGGGCATGCAGGGCGGCAACATGATGGGCGCGCTCGGCCAGTACGGACTGGACATGATGGGCTACGCGGGCGTGGCGACGCAGTGGGGCCAGAAGCTGGCGCAAGATCCGACGCTCAGCGCCAAGTTCTCCGCGATGATGCAGCGGTAGCGCGGCGTGGGTGCTCGAGCGGGGGCGACGGCTGCGGAGCCCGCATGCGTCGTCGCGGGAAGACCCCGGGCGCTGGCTACTCGCGTAGCCACGAAACCGGCGTCCAAAACCGAATTCACCGTCGAGGATTCTCGATGGTGGGCGGTCGCGTCGTGTTACCGAGAGCCATGCGCTGCTGTTCGATCGTGACTCGCCTGGCCTTGGTGTCGCTGGTGTTGTCGGCGTGTGCGGAGCCCGCCGATTCGGGCGATCCGTTGCCACCGCCGGCGGAGGGCACGGGGTTCCAGATCTCGATGGACGTGACGGTGCCGCCGGGCGAGGAGCTGTGGCTCTGCAACGTCTCCCGTCTACCGACGCAGGAGTACACGGCCGTCAATCACGTCAAGTCGCTGCAGAGCGTCGGCATGCACCACATGGACATCATGGCGCTGGTGTTCGCGGGTGTGGACATCCCCGAGGGCACGCACGAGTGCGAGGGGCTCTACGCGCAGTACCCACAGCTCATGGAGGACGGGCTCATCCTCTACGCCGCGCAGCAGCCCGATCAGGAGATCACGTTGCCGCCGGGCACGGTCGCGAGCCTGCCCGGCAACCTGCTCGTGATGCAGGAGATCCACTTCGTGAACCCGTCGCCCGATCCCATCGAGGCGTTCTCCAAGATCAACATCTACGAGTACACCGAGCCCGTCACCGACGAGATCTGGGGCAAGGCGGTCCGCGATACGACGATGGACATCCCGCCCGGCGAGTCGGTGCAGTGGACCCGCTGCGTGATGAACGAGGACATCGACCTGCTGTTCCTGTCGAGTCACACGCACCAGCTCGGCAAGAAGGTCGAGGTCCGCACGTTCGACGGCGAGACCCCCGGTGAGCTGATCTACGAGAATCGCGACTGGGTGACGCCGGCGCTGAAGGACTGGGGGCAGACGCCACTCCACGTCCCGGCCGGCCAGGGCTTCGAGTTCCAGTGTCACTACCGCAACCCGGGCACCGAGACGGTGCACTGGGGCTTCGCGGCCGCCGACGAGATGTGTCAGATCGC
>DATLEB010000210.1:0-20128 GCA_035525615.1 Kofleriaceae bacterium
TCGGTTTCGGTTTCGGTTTCGGTTTCGGTTTCGGTTTCGGTTTCGGTTTCGGTTTCGGTTTCGGTTTCGGTTTCGGTTTCGGTTTCGGTTTCGGAATGGAGGTGCGGGGGCGGGCGCGTTGTCGCGGGATGGGCTTGCCCATGGCGAGAGTGCGCGCGCGGTCGTGGCGGTCGCGCGCGGTTTCGATCGACGGCGCGATCGTACTGTTGTGTGTGGCGGCGATCGCGGCGGGGTTCCTGCCGATGATCGATGCCGAGGAGATGTACCTGTGGGGCTGCGCGGAGACGCGGCGGTTGAATGACTTCTTCGGCGGCGTGCACGTGGGGCTGCTCGCGCTCGTCACGGTCGCGGCCATCGTGACGGGGCACGACGGCGGGGCGGTCCGGTTTCTCTTGCGGGGCATGGCGACGTTCGGCGTCGCGCTGGCGTTCTTGATCGTCGGCCTTCACGACGGGCCCGGACATGTGGCGGGCGTCTGGACGCATGGGACGCTGCTGGTGCTCCTCTTCGCGCGCTGGATCCGTTCGCGCGTCCGCACGCTCACGGTCGCGACTCACGTGAGTCGCGGCGGTGGCGCCGCTCCGTAAGGGCGGCCATCCGCGTGTGTGACGACGAGCGCGCCCGCGTCTCCAGAGATCTTGATGACGCCGTCGTGATGGAGCTTGTGATGGAGCGTGCAGATCGTGATCACATTCAGCATTCCGTGGCCGCCGCCCTCGCCGCGTGGGTCGATGTGGTGCACGTCGACGTACACGCACATCGTGCAGCCGGGGATGCGGCATCGATGATGATCGCGGGACAGGACCGCTCGCCGCGTGGGTGCGGGCAAGGTGCTCGAGGCGTCCGGTGGCGTCGCGGAGCCGTCGTCGACGCGGCCAAGGACGCGGGCGTCGCAGAGCGCGCGCTCGACGGTCGATGATGGAATCTCGATCGACTGCCCGGCCACGTCGTGCCAGCTCCGCTTGCACTGCTCGCACACGATGATCGCGATCTCGTGCCGGGGCGCGGTTGCATTGCCGTCGTCGCTGACGCCGCCGCAGAGCACCGCAGCGCACGCCGCCGTCATGAAGTCCGCGTCGGTCATCGGATGGCCGAGGTCTTTCTCGAGCTTGCGGCGTGCGTCGAGGAACAGCGCATACGTCTCGGGCGGTAGCTCCATGCGCAGCGTCCGCGGTTCGAGCTCCGGGTGCCGCCGCCGGCTGGGATCGTCGCCCTTGTCGAGGCCGCGCATCGCATCCACGACCTCGCGCACCGTGAGCCCGTCGACGTACGCGAGCACGACCTCCTCGGTGTCCGGCGTCGCGACCCGCGTGATCTCGCGGACGACGGAATACGGGATCCGCCCGTGCGCCCACGCCTCCGCGATCGCCGGCATGGTCTCGAGCTCTTCCGCCACGCGCACCCGATCGCGCCCGGTGTTCGGCGCGTAGCCCAGCACTCGCTCGATGTACTCCGCGAACGAGCCATGGCCGAGCTCGCGATGGATCTCCATCCGCTTCGCGATCATGAGGAGCCGCGCCTCCTCGATGTCGAGGGCCGCGCGCCGCGCCGCCAGTCTGCGCATTCGCTGATCGACATCGCGCCAGTCGATATCGCGGCAATCGCCCTGGTCACGACTCACGTGAGTTGCCGCCGCTCCGTTAGCGCGACTGTTCAGGTCGCGGCCGCTACTGCCGATGCCGCCACCGCCACTCGTGCCACTGCCGCCGCCGTCTCCGATCGCATCGAACATGTCATCCCTCCACTCGCACGCAGTCCGTGCACACTCGCATGCAGGTTCATCACGAGCTCGCGTTCATCACGAGCTCGCGTTTCACCTCTACCAGGGAGATTTCGGACGCTCTGGTTCGCTCTCAGACGCACGCGGAGGCATCCGGGATCGCGATTCACCGACGACGTCGTCGTCGCATCGCAGCGCGCCTCCTGACGCACGACGCGCGCGATCAGCGGCGCGTTGCCCGAACGCGGGTCGCTGTCGCGCAGATCGCTGTCAAACGAATTCGCATGCGTGTCGTCGCTTCTCGTCGCTGATGCTCGGGATCGCAGATGCAAGAGCGACGTCGTCGCGCGTAAGCGATTCGATTCGATCCGATCAACCGCCACTTCCGCGCCGGGGTCCGCGCACGGCCACGCGCCTGGCACGCGGGTCAGCCGGCGCGGTGGTCGCGTGTGCTGGCGTTCACGCTGTTGTCATGCGCCGGTGGTGACGACCACGGTGGCCGTGGTCGGCGTCGTGTTCGCCGTTCGAGCCCGTCGGCGGCGATGGTCACGAAACGAAGGGCGCACCGTCGACGGAGCACTCCGCCCACGCTTCACGCCACAGCTCTGCGCCATCGAATCCGCGCAGCTCGTCGCACCCGGAGTTCACACGGCTCGCGGCCACGGAATCCACGGCTCGCGGCCACGGAATCCACGGGCTCGCTGCCAGGGAATCCGCACGGCTCCTCACGCGTTGACGCGGGATGGGCTCACCGGTCGCTCCCGGACGCTGGCGGACCGCGCCGTTTCCGCGCACCGACGTCGCGATCATCGTCGTCGCGCTGGCCGCATTCGCCGCGACGTTCGTGCCGATGCCTGACCCACACTTTGTCTTCGTCTGCACGTGCGAGGACTCGATGCGGTTCGCCGACCTCCTCGTCGGCGTGCCCGCAATCTCCGTCGCATTTCTCGCGGCCATTCGCATCCTCAGCGGGCACAGCGGCGGTATCGCGCGGCAGAGCGCGCACGCGCTGGCCACCATCGGCGTCGCGCTCGCGTTCGCGCTCATCCTGGCGATCCCGCTCGAAGGCCGGGCCTACCTTGCCAACGCCGTCACTCACGCCGCGCTCCTCGCGCTCATCCTCACCCGCTTCCTCCGCGCGCTACATCACGCTCGGCACATCCGGCGCCAGTAGCGCCGTCGCCGCGCCGATCGCATCCGACGACCCCGCCAGCGCCAGAACATCGTTCGCCTCGATCGTATCCCCCGCCGACGGCACTGCGATGCTCTGGTCCCCGCGCTGGATCGCCAGCACCGTCGCGCCGGTCAGTCCGCGCAGGTTCGCCGCGCCCAGCGTCTTGCCCGCGAGCGCGCTCGACGACGCGACACGCACGGCCGTCGGCGTGCCCAGCCCCGGCAGCACGGTCTCGATCTCCGTCAGATCCACGAGCGGCGGCGCCGTGGCCGGCGCATTCACGTCGTGCTCCGGCTCGGTCGCGGCGCGCGCGCGGCCCTGCGCCGAGAGCACCTCGACGATCGCCTGGGCACCGGCGCGCACGTGTGCGTCGAGATCACCGGCCGAGCGCCACACGCGCCACGCCTCGTACACGACGAGCAGCGCGAGCAAGGCCGCCGCCAGCGGCGGCGCGATCGCGCCCGCCACGCCGAGCGCCGGCAAGAGCGCCACCAGCAGGATCGGCACCTGCAGCGCCACGGTCAACATCCGCCGCGGCGCCGCGCCGAGATCCAGCCCGTCGCGCGACGGTAGCGCGCGCTCGGCGATCGCCGTCGCCAGCGAACGCGACAGCCGGGCCAGCCCCAGCAGCAGCGGCGCCGCGGCCGCGCACGCGCCGACGATGACCACCCAGCGCGCGACCCTCGCGTCGAGCTGCGCGACCTCCGCCACCTCCCTCGTCGCCGGCTCGATCAACAGACCCGTCGCCAGCGTCACGCTGAACAGCAGCAACGCATCGAGCGCGAGCAACCCCACGCGCCGCCGCGAGCGCGCCACGGTCACGCGCCGCGCGTTCGGCTTCAACGCCTCGATCCACGAGCCATAGAGCGCGGCGAACGTCGCCAGGCGGCGCGGCAACCGCGGCTCCAACCACGCCGCCACCGCCGGGCCGCGCTTCGCCAGCGTCGGGGTGAGCGCGGTCGTCACCGCCGACACCGCCACCGCGACCGCGTACCACGCGGGCGGTAGCACGCGGCTCGCCACGCCGATGTTCGCCGCCACGAACGACAGCTCGCCGATCTGCGCCATCGTCATGCCGGTCGCCACCGCCGCCGGCACGCCGCGCCCGGCGAGGAACACGCCCACCGACACGGCGATGAACTTGCCGCCGACGACGACGACCAGCACGACGAGCACCTCGAGCCAGCGGTCGGCGATCGCCTGGGGATCGATCAACATGCCGACCGACACGAAGAACACGGCGGCGAACAGATCGCGCACCGGCTCCACGAGCGGCTCGATCGCCTTGTTCTCGCCGGCCTCCGCCGTGAGCGCGCCGGCAAGGAACGCACCCAGCGCCACCGAGTAGCCGACGTGGTCGGCCAGGATGGCCAGCCCGAAGCACAACCCCACCGCGAGGACGAGCGTCGTCTCGCGCCGCCCGACCGCGACCGTCGCGCGCACCAGCCGCGGCACCACCAGGATCCCGACGACGATCGTGGCCAGCAGGAACCCGGTCAGCTTGCCGAGCGTGACCGCCAGGTCGTACCAGCCGAGGCCCGCGCCCTTGCCGACCGCGACGAGCACGGTCAAGAGCAAGATGGCGAGCAGGTCCTCGATCACCAGCAGCGAGAACACCCGCCGCCGGTGCTCGGGCGGCGGGGGATGTTCGTCGAACGAGCGCGAGATGATCGTCGTCGACGAGATGGCGACGATGGCGCCCACGAACAGGCTGGCCTGGCCCGGCAGCCCGAACAGCTTGCCGATCGCCGTGCCGAGCACGAGCATCAGCCCGACCTCGATCACCGTCGCGATCACCGCGCCCACGCCCACCCCGATCACGCCGCGCACGCTGAGCTCGAGGCCGATCGAGAACATCAGCAGGATCACGCCGAGCTCGGCGAGCGTCTGCACCACGCCCGCGTCGGCGACGAACCACACGGCCGTGTACGGGCCGACGAGAACGCCGGCCAGCAGGTAGCCGAGCACGACCGGCAGGTGTAGACGCTGGAACAGCACCGTCGTCACCGCGGCGGTGCCGACGACGAGCGCGAGCGTCTGGATCAGCGCGTGCCCGTCCACCGACCCAATGTACCCAATCTCGTGTCCGCGGCTCTACTCGTACGGCGCGAACCGCGCGCGCGACGTGCGGCGCCGGTTGAGCGCGTCGAGCTCGGCCTTGCTGTACGCGCCAGGGCTCCCCGCCGGCAGCCGCGACCGCACGAACCCGAGGACGAGCGCGCGCGCACGGTCGGCGGCCTGGACCAGCATGGCGTCGCCCTCCTCCGCGCCGTCGTCCCAGAGCTCGAACAGCGCCTCCTTCTTGTCGGCCATCCGCAGGTCGGTGCGCGCCCAGACCCGGTCGAGGTGCTTCCGCATGATCTCGTCGGCGCGCTTGAGCTGCCGCTCGCGGTGCACGCGCCCGATCTGCACCCGCTCGTCGCGGGTCTGGTCCATCCAGAGGAGCTTGTCGGACTGGTACGGATCCTCGCCGAGCTTGCGCATGACGTAGTCGGTGATCTCCGTCGAGCCGCCGAGGATGGGGATGGTCGCCACGTCGCCGTGGTCCGCCTTGTCGTCCTCGTCCTCGCGCTTGTCGAGGTGCTTCGTGTAGTCCTTCACCTCGAGGCCGCTGGTCCAGTCGCGCTCGGCCTCCTTCACCTGTGCGTACGGGTCGCGGTAGTAGTCCTCGAGGCCCTTCGCGGCCGCCTTGGCGAGCTTCACCGGATTGGGAAGCCTCCATTCGGCCTTGAACGCCGGCTTGTCCCGGAACGTGACCTTGCCGTCGCGCCCGACCTTGCCGGTGAAGCCGGGCCGATGCGTTCGATACCGCCCACCGCCGTCGGGCGCGAGCTTGCCGGTCGGCGTGAGCGGATCCTCGGCGCGATGCGCATCGGGATCCTCGTGCAGCACCGCGCCGGCCACCCCGAGATCGGGCCGGCGCATGGAGAGCTTGCCCATGCCGGGGCCGGGGCCGGCCGTTCCAGTCTCGGAATCCGTGCCCGTGCCCGTGCCCGTGCCCGATCCGGACTCGGACTCGGATCCGGTTTCGGTTTCGGTTTCGGTTTCGGTTTCGGTTTCGGTTTCGGTCGCGGGCCTGGTCGATATGCGCGGAGAGGGGGACGCAGACGGGGGCAGCGGCTCGCTGGCGGCTGTAGGTGCGGCGGGCACCTCCACCATCTCGACCTCCATCGCCGGGACGTCGGGCTCCGCCACCGCCACCGCCACCTCCGCTGCACGCTCCCGCGGCTCCAGGAGCGTCACCTTCACCAGCTTCGACCGCTTCTCCTTCGGCGGCTCGACCCGATCCAGCACCCAGAGCACGCAAACGTGCAGAATCGCACTCGCTCCGACGGCGATGGCGACTCCGGTCTTCACGCTGCTTGGACCGCCGTGCCCGCTCGCGCGTTGCCCAATCGAACACGACCGCGACACCTCGCGCGCGCTCGCTGACACATCGGAACGACCCATGCGCACGTGGAGCCCAACCCCATGAGCCTACCTCTCGCCGGCCTGCTGTCGCGGTTGTTTCGCAAAGGTGCACCTGCCGACCTCCGTGCTGCCGCAAGCGGCGACGGGGACGCGCTCGCTCGCCTCTACGACTCCCACGTCGACGGGCTCTACGCCTTCGTCTACTACCGGGTCGGTCGCGACCAATCCCTGGCCGAGGACATCGTCCAGGAGACGTTCACGACCGCGCTCGGCAAGACGCAGGACTACGACGCCGGGCGCGGATCGGTCGCGAGCTGGCTGACCACGCTCTCGCGCAACGTGATCCGCGATCATCTGCGCGCGCACCATCGCGCCGACGAGGTCGCCGAGCGCTGGGATCGCCTCGACGCCTCGCTCGCGCAGCTCTACGACGCGCTCGAACGCACGCCGCTGCCGGGTGACGTGCTGGCGCGCGCCGAGACGCGCGACCTCGTGACCATGACCATCGCGCACCTGCCCGAGAGCTATCGACTGGCGCTGGCCCGCAAGTACGTCGACGACAAGAGCCTCGAGGATCTCGCCTCGGAGATGGGCCTGTCGGTCGACGCCGCCAAGTCGCTGCTCGCTCGGGCTCGCCGCGCCTTCAAGGAAACCTTCTCCACCCTCGGCCACGCGCTCGAGGAGGTGACGCCATGACTCGCCCCACTCGTGATGATGACGTTCTCGACGCGAACCTCGGCAAGCTCGTGCCGATGGCCGACGCGCCGGCCATGCGCGCCGACGCGCGCGATCGCATCCGCACCCGGCTCCTCGCCACGCACGCGCGTCCGGCGCGCCAGCGTTCGCGCGTCGCGATGGGCGGCTGGGTCCTCGCGCTCGGCGCCGCGACGGCGATCGTCGTCGCCAATGTCGCCGGCGACGGCGCCGGTGGCGGCGGCTCGCACGACGAGCACGCGGTCGCGAAGGCCGGCGCCAAGAAGCCGACCGATCAGGTCGTCCTCGCCGACGGCTCGACGGCGGATCTCGGTCCCGGCGGCAAGGTGTCGGTGCTGGGCGATCGCAAGGTGCGCATCACCGGCGCCGTCTTGCTCGACGTCATCCCCGGCAAGGGCCCGTTCACCGTCGAGACCGCCAACGGGCGCCTCGACGTGATCGGCACGCGCTTCCTCGTCGAGGCGAGCGCCGACCGCACCGTCGCGTCGGTGTTGCGCGGAGCGGTCGCGATGAAGTCGGCCGGCGGCGAGGAGGTCGTCCGCGCCGGCGAGCAGGGCACGATGACGGCGAAGTCGCCGCCCACGCGCGCCCCGGCGCCGCGCCTCTCGCACCTCGTGAGCTGGGTCGCCGAGCGCCGCCGTCGTGACGAGACGCCGGCCACGGGCCCGGCGCGCTCGGGCGTGCTCGTGGCGCGCAACCCGATGTGGCAGGAGCAGGAGTTCCCGCTGCCCCTGCGCTCGCTCACCGTCGACGTGCACCTGGAGAACCAGATCGCGCGCGTCGCGCTCGATCAGACCTTCCACAACCCGGAGCCGCAGCAGCTCGAGGGTGTCTACAAGTTCGCGCTGCCGCCCGACGCCGCGGTGGCGCGTCTCGCCATGTACGTCGACGGCAAGCTGACCGAGTCGGCGGTGGTCGAGCGCATGCGCGCGCGCCGCATCTACGAGGAGATCGTCTACACCCAGCGTGACCCCGCGCTCATGGAGCAGATGGGCGCGAGCAAGGTGTCGATGCGCATCTTCCCGCTCCTGCCGAAGCAGGACAAGCGCGTCCTCCTCGCGTACACGCAGCCGCTGGCCCGCACGTACGACGACATGACGTTGACCGTGCCGATGCCCGACCTCGAGGCGCCGGTCGCCGAGGTCAACATGCAGGTGAAGGTCGTCGGTTGCGGCGCGTGCGAGATCACGTCGCCGTCGCACAAGATCGAGCTCCAGCGCGACGGCGCCGACGCCATCGTGCGCCACAAGGGCGTGACCGAGGCGCTGGGCGACTCGCTCGTGCTGCGCGTGCGCAAGCCCGACGCGCCGCAGGTGTCGGTCGCGTCGACGATCCACGACGCGCGCCGCTACGGGTTGATGCGTGTGCGTCCGGTCGTCGACGCGGCGCAGGCCGCCGGCGTCACGGCCGATCGCCCGCACAAGTGGGTGATCCTGTCGGACACCAGCGCGTCGCGCGGCTTCACCGAGCGGCGCGCGCAGGCCGAGATGATCGATCGTCTGGTCCAGGAGATCGACGAGCACGATCAGGTCGCCATCGTCGCGTTCGACGCGACGCACCGTCGCTTCGCGCCGTTCAACGACGCGCTCGCGATCGATCGCAAGGCGCTGGGCGACTTCCTCGTGAAGGACGGCGGCCTCGGCGAGACCGACCTCGTCACGTCGCTCGAGGGCGCGGTCAAGCTCCTCGACGGCGAGCCCGGCTACATCGTGTACCTCGGTGACGGCACCGCCACCGGCGGGCGCCGCACCATCGATCAGCTGCGCGACGCGGTCGCCGGGAAGGCGACGTTCATCGGCGTCGGGGTGGGCGACGGCACCGATATGCCGACGCTCTCGGCGCTCGCCGACGCGACGTCGGGCATGGCGCTCCACGTCGACCTCGGCGACGACCTGGCCTGGCGCGCGCTCGATCTCGTGGCCGCGCTCTACACGCCGCGCGTCACCGGCCTGGTCGCCACGCTCGAGACCGGCGGCGGCCAGTTCGGCGATGACGAGGTGTCGGCGTACCTGCGCTCGGCGCAGGTCGCGGCCGGCGAGGACATCGAGGTCGTGGTGCGCGCACCTGCGCGCGCCGAGCTCACCGCGCTCGTCCTGCGCGGCATGGTCGCCGGGCGTCCGTGGACGCAGCGGATCGATCTCGCGACGGCGCCGCGCGCGCCGGGCGATTCGGGCTACCTGCCGCGCCTGTGGGCGGAGCGCCGCATCGATCACCTGATGACGATGGGCGACCGCGCCCTCGCGCCGTGCACGACCACGCCGTGCGCCTCCGACGAGGAGCGCGCGATCGCCGCATATCACGCGCGCAAGAACGAGATGGTCGAGCTCGGCAAGGCGCACTTCCTGCTGTCGCCGCACACCTCGCTCATCGTGCTCGAGAACGACGCGATGTATCGCCAGTACGGCGTCGAGAAGGGCACTGGCGAGACCTGGGCACCGTACGCCGCGCCCGGCGAGATCCCGGTGGTCGCGCAGGTCGCGGCGCCGGTCATCGACAACCGGCCGCTGTGGCGCTTCCAGACGCCGTGGATGTACGGCGACGGCGGCTGGGCCGGCGACGAGTGGAACGGCGAGCTGCAGTCGGGCTTCGGTGGACGCCGCGGCGGCGAGTTCCGCGCGACCAGCCACTTCGGCAAGAGCGGCGGGACGGGCGAGGGCACGATCGGGCTCGGCTCGGGCACCGGCAACGGGTACGGCGTCGGCGGTGGCGGCAAGGCCACGACCGTGGCGACGCCGGCCGGGCAGGCCGCCCCCGCCGACGAGAGCGGCGAGGCGGAGAAGTCGAAGAACGGCTACAAGGAGTCGTTCGGCTTCGGCCAGGGCCGCGGTGACTTCCACGGCGACAAGGACAGCGGCGGCGCCGATCTCACGCTCGCGCTCGAGGAAGCGCCGCTCGCGGCGACGTCGGAGCCCAAGCTCTCGGATCGCTCGTCGCCGGCACGCGACGACGCGGCCGACGGGCTCTTCGCCGATGCGCCGGCACAGCCGATCGCCGGCGGCGTCCTCGGCTCGACGACGCGCGGTCCGCGCGCCGAATTCTGGGGCGACGCGAACAGCCTGGACTCCGGCGAGCGCGGCCGCTGGAATCGCCAGCAGCAGGCGTACTGGTACGGGTTGAACCCGACGGCGTTCCACTACTCGAGCGACTATCGCCTCGACGACGTCACCGAGTGGCTGCCCGGCTTCTCGCGCCTCGGCTACGACGACCTGGCGGATGCGCTGGAGTCGGCGGCCGCCGGCGGGCGTGGCTCGATCAGCAAGGACGCGCGCGCGCTCCTCGACGAGGCGCGCACGAAGCTCGGCGCGGGGCGCTGGGTGATGGCGAGCGGCGGCGAGATCGTCGTCGACGCGCAGGGCCGCATCGAGGCCACCCGCACGCTCGAGACCGGCGTGCAGGAGGTCATGACGTTCGACGGCATCACGCTCGCGCACCGCTATCCGTCGCTCGGCCTCGAGACGACGCGCGCGGCGACCGATCGCGAGCCGGCGCTCCTCGCCTCGTACCTGCCCGTGGTCGCGCCGCGCGCCGATGCGCTGGCGCGCTGGTACCACGTCACCGTGTCCGACCCGCGGACGTTGCGCCTCACGCCGATGGCGAAGAGCGCCCTGGTGTGGGAGCTGAAGCTCGACGACTTCGGCGCGGTGGTGTCGATGGCCGTGGTGCGCGGGACCGATCGCAAGACGGTGTTGACCGCGACGCGTGACGGGTCGGGCTACACCCTTTCGGCCGGGGGCGAGAGCGAGACGCTCCGCTTCACGGCGGATGCGCGCGCGCAGGTGTCGTCGACGCCGGCGCAGCAGGTCTCGATCGGGATGCCGATGGGTGCGCCGGTCGTGGTGCGGGCAACGCTCGACGGCATGTCCGCGGGTGACCCGGCGCGCCGCCGCGTGATGCACCAGCTCGCCGCGGCGTCGCTCGCGGCGCGCGACGTGGGCGGCCTCGCCGGCGTCGCCGTGATGCTGGCCGACCTGGGGCCGCTGTCGTCCGCGGAGCTCGCGCTCGTCGGTTCGTCGCTGGCGTGGGTGCCGGGCGACAAGGTCGACGCGGTGCTCGGCAAGAGCACCACGGCCGGCGCGTACGACCCGATGGCGGCGTACCTGCGTGCCTCGCTCGACCTGCGCCTCGGCAAGCGCGCCGACTTCGACTCGGTGGGGGCGCGCTCGTCGGGCATCGTCTCGCTTCTCGCGGACTACCGCGCGGCGCTGCAGAAGATCGAGCAGAACGACACGCGCGCGGCGATGGCGGCGTTCGACACGTTCGCCAGCCGCCACCTGCGCGCCGACACGCTGCGCCTCATCGCGGCGCTGCGCCTGGTGCAGATCCACGCGTATCGCTCGTCGGACGCGGTGAGCGTGCTCGACCGCGTCGCCGACGGCGCGTGGCGCAACCTGGCGCGGCAGGAGGCGGCGCGCTACCTCGCCAACAAGCCGGCCGAGGCGGCCGAGCGCTGGGTCGCGTTGCTCTCGGACGTGGACCTCACGGCGGCGCCGCCGATGGTCGACTGGAACGCGCGCAACTCGGTGGTCTCGAGCGCGCGCGGCGAGGTCGGCTGGCAGCTCGCGATGAGCGCGTGGCGGCAGCGCGTGATCGCCGGCGGCAACTTCGAGCACGTGCTGGCGTTCGCGCGGGCGGCGGCGTTCGCGCCGGCGAGCGGCGATCTCGACGCGGCGCTCGATCGCGCGGCGATGCTGGCGCCGGACGCCGACGCGGTCGCGGTGGTGGTCGGCATGGCGACGCAGTACGGGAAGTTCGACAAGGCGCGCGCGGCGCTCGACGGTGCGCGTGCCCGGTTCCCGAACAGCCCGCGCCTCCTGCGCCTGGCGAGCGTCGTGGCCGAGCAGGCCGGTGACGTGCGCCTGGCGGCCGACCTGTTCACGCAGGCGCTGAAGGCCGAGTCGGACACGCCGGTGGCGCTGTCGCAGCTGCGCGCCGACTTCACCCGCGTGATCTCGCTCTACGGCCAGGTCGCGAAGGCGTCGGGCGACGTGGAGCGCCTGACAGCGCGCGACGCGGCGATCGCCGCGGGCCGCGACTGGCGCGCGATCGACCCCGACTTCGCGCCGCGCGAGCGCGCGCTCGGCGAGCTCCTCTTCGCGCTCGGCGAGGAGGACGAGGCGTGGCGTTACATCTCGACGCCGATCGACCTGGCGCCGCGCGAGGGCGCGTCGTTCCAGGCGGCCGCCGAGGTGCTCGAGCGCCAGGGCCGGCTGGTCAAGGCGCTCGGCCTCTGGAAGCGAGCCTTCGCCATCGACGCCACCAACCCGACCTGGCTCCAGCGCGCCGCGCAGCTCGAGCTGGCGCTCGGCCAGCGAGACGAGGCGCACTTCACGCTGCAGAAGATCGCCAAGGGCAACTGGCACCAGCGCTACGCCGGCGTGAAGTACTGGGCGGACAATGCGCTGCGCACCGAGGCGCGCTGACGCGCACCTCGCGTGCCGCGCAGACCTCGGGCCCTCGGGCCTACTCGCGCGACGCGCGCAGGCCTCCGACCTCAGGCCTCGGACCTCAGGTAGAAGGCCTCGGGCCTCGGGTTCGAGTCGTAGATCGTGTGCGGGCCCGGTGCGTCTCAGTCGAGATGCGCCGGGTCCGCGTTCGTGTTGTCGCGCCCTGTCACGAATCGTGGGACGGGATGGCCGCGGCGGACGGGGCCGGCGGCAGACGCGGCGGCAGGCGGCATTGCGAGCGGTGCGACGAAACCGTGCATGACTTCGTGGGGCGGGAGGAGGAAGCGACACCCGGCGTGTGCGGCCGCATCGGCCGTGTCGCCGCAGCGGTCGTCGCCGTCGCCGCGGCGGGCGGCCTCGTTGCCGCGGCTGGTGGCCTCATCGCCGCGGTCGCGACCACGGTCGGCGATGCCGCCGCGAGCAACGTCGCGCGCGATGCCGGCGCCGCCGCCGATGGCGCCGTGGACGCGCACGCGCCGCTCATGGGCAAGCTCGTCTTTGTCGCGTCTGACGACCACGACTGACGGGGCCGCGGGCTCGCGGCACGACTCACGTGAGTCGTCGTACTAGGGCGTCCCGCGCTCGAGGTAGAGGCCGTACACGTCGTCGGCGGTCATCGGATAGTTGAAGAGGTTGACCTCGTCGATCGCGCCCGTGAAATAGTTGCTGGTCAGGTACTTGCCGACCACGAGGCGATCATCGCCGCGAAGGACGGGCAAGTCCGTGCCGGTTGCCTCGGCGACGCGCTGGCCGTCGATGTAGAGCTTGACGCGCGCGTCGGGGCTGAACCGGTTGAACGTGCCGACGAGGTGATGCCACTGACCGTTGTTGTACCGCCCGGCCGGGAACGAGAAGCTCGCGCGCGAGGTCGTGCCGTCCGGATGACGGACACCGAACGAGAGCGACGAGTCCGTGCCGTAGAGCAGGGCCTTCCAGCTGGTGGACGCCTGGTCGATCGCCACGATGCCGCGGTTGTTGGAGGGATGGCTGGTGGTCTTGAACCACGTCGAGACGGTCACGTAGTTGCCGAAGTCGAAGTCGACGGGATCGACGGGGGCCTCGACGTGGGTCGAACCGTTGAAGTGCATGGCGTTGGTGCCGCTCAAGCCGGGTGTGATCACGCGCGTGCCGACGACGGTGCCGTCGTTGTTGTAGTCGTTGTTCGGGTCGCCGGCGGGGCCGCCATTCCATAGGTACGACGAGTCGGCGACCGTGCTGCCGCTTTCCTCGAAGCGGTAGCGCAGCACGCTCTTCTGGTAGCCGACGAGGTAGTGCTTGGTGATATCCGCCCAGCGCTTGCCGTAGGCGACATTGTCGTACTCCGTGATGTAGCCCGGCCCGTCGGAGAGGTAGTACTGGCCGACGCTGAGCTCGAAATCCTGATCCGGACGCCGGCTGCGGATGCACTCCCTTTCCACGTCGCCATCTCCGTCGCTATCGCGTTCGAACGAGTTGTAGGCCCAGCCGACCCGACCCGTGTACGTCTTCTCGACCAGCTCCCAGGCTCCGGTCTCGTTGTTCATCAGATACGCCGACACGCTCCCTGCGTCGCCGAGGCAGTTGCTGCAGTCGCTACGGGTGACCAGAGGTCCGGCGTCGAACGCGACCAGGACGCGGTGCCACACGTACGGCGCGATCTCGTGTGTGAACGTCCCCGTAGCCTCGTCGTAGCCGAGGGTCTCGCTCGCCAGGTAACACCTCGTGGTGCTGCCCCGTTCCTCGTCGCGTCGAATGATCAGGTCGAGGTAGTACTTGCCATTCTGCGCGCTCCAGCTGAGTCGGACCGGCGGTGGCATGTCGCTCGACTGATGCCACTGCGCGATGTAGCCGCCGCTATCGGCGGGGTTTGCCGGGACGGCGTTCAGCCGGAAGGCGAAGCTGAAGTAGCGCTTGTGGTCGTTGCCGCCGGTCAGGCCGATGAGCATCTGCTGCTCGCTTCGCCGGACCTCGCCGTCGACATTGGCGCCGCAGTACGTCGAGTAGTAGCTCGTTCCCATGTACGGGTACGCCGTGGCGTGCGCCCAGTTGGTGCAGTTCGCGTCGTCGAGCGCGCCATGCGTCGTGTATCCGCCGTCCCGGACCTCGAGCGCGTCCTGCGAGTGGCTGCCGGCGCCGACGTTGTATTGGTTGATCGAAGACCCGTAGTCGCCGTCGATCTCGAACAGGCCAACCATCGGGTCGACCTGGGCAGACGCGGTGCGGCCACAGAGCAGGATGGCGAGGACGGCAAGGCGCTTCATCGTTTCAGGCGTGGTGCAACGCACGTGCCCCGGCAGGCGAATGTCATCTCGCGGCTCTACGAGCCTCGCCGCGGCCGCTCGAGGCAGTTCGGCCAGGCGATCTGTCGAGGCAACCCGATCGCTACAGGACGAAGCCGAAGCCCAGCGTCGTCGCGATCACGTTGCCGCGCAGGTCGACGGCGGGCTCGTCCATGACGCCGAGCTCGTCGCGCGGGTCGTGCACGCGCTCCTCGTGGAGCCGCGCGCGGACGTAGGTGATGTCGAACGAGAAGCCGACGGCGGCGTAGACCCAGCGGATGCCACCGCCGGCGGCGAAGCCGAAGCCGCGGGTGCCGTCGGGCGGGCCGTCGCCCGGGTCGCCGTACATCCACGTGTGGGTCGGGCCGACCTTGCCGTAGAGCTCGAGCCAGCGCGCGAAGTGCTTGTCCAGCATCGTGCGGGTCAGCACCACGCGGCCGGTCGCCATCGGGCCCACGGTCAGCGCGGTGTACGAGCCCTCGAACGTGCCGTCATCGTCGCGCAGCGTCAGCTCGGAGGTGGCGAACGCGAGCTCGACCCCGACGTGCGCACCCCGGTAGCCGAGCGCGCCTCGACCGGAGAAGCCGCCGTCCGCGAACGGCTCGAGCCCGCCGCTCGCGCGCGCGGTGCCGAGCCCGCCTTCCTCGTACATCCCGATGTCGGCGCGCGCGGGGCCCGCCGCTCCGGCCGTGAGGGCGACGGCGACGGCGGCGAGGCTGCGTGAGCGCATGCACGCTCGTTCAGCACGCGCCGTGCCGCGCGCGAGCCGCGCCTTCCCACTACTTGCCACCCGCGCGTCGACGTGGCGCCGCCCGCCCCTGACACCGGTGCCAGAGTTGTGACAACCTGCGCGGATGCCCGCGCCGTCTGCGGCCGATCTCGAGCTGGCCTTCATCGACAAGTTCTTCTGGTCGCAGGGCAGGGAGCCCTATCCCGTCCAGGAGCAGGCGGTCTCGGCGATCATCAACGGCAAGAGCGTGCTCGTCACGGTGCCCACCGGCACCGGCAAGACGCTCATGGCCAAGGCCGGCATCTTCGCGGCGCTCGCCCGCGGTCACAAGGCGGTCTACACCACGCCGCTGCGCGCGCTCACGGAGGAGAAGTTCCGCGAGCTGTCGGAGGACTTCGGACCCGAGAACGTCGGCTTCGCCACCGGCGACTACAAGATCAACCGCGACGCGCCCATCCAGGTCGAGGTGGCCGAGATCCTGTGGAACCGCATCATCGGCGAGAAGAACGTGGCGCCCGCCGACATCGTCATCATGGACGAGGGCCACTACTTCAACGACCCCGAGCGCGGCTACGTCTGGGAGCAGACGATCATCGGCCTCGATCCGCGCGCTCAGCTGGTCGTGCTGTCCGCCACCGTCGGCCACCCCGAGCGCTTCTGCCACTGGGTGCACCTGACCCGCAGGGTCGAGATGCACCTCATCGATTCGCGCGAGCGCAAGGTGCCGCTCGAGCACCAGTTCCGCGAGGAGCTGCTGCTCGACACGGTGAAGGACCTGTCGTGGAAGGGCGACGTGCCCGCGATCATCTTCTGCTTCGGGCGCGAGATGTGCTTCGAGGTGGCGCGCCTGCTCAAGAGCTGCCGCCGCTTCACCTCCGACGCGGAGAAGGCGGAGGTCGAGAAGCGCTGCGACGAGGTCTTCATGGCGGGCGGCGTGGCCAAGGAGCTGCGGCCGCTGCTCACGCACGGCATCGGCATCCATCACGCCGGCATCCTCCCGCGCTACAAGCAGCTGGTCGAGGAGCTCGCGCTCGAGCGCCTCATCAAGTTCGTGGTCTCGACCGAGACCATCGCCGCCGGCATCAACCTCCCGGCCAAGACCGTGGTGTTCCCGGCGCTGCGCAAGTTCATCAAGAAGGAGCCGCGCATCGTCACGCCCGCCGAGTACCACCAGATGGCGGGGCGCGCGGGGCGGCCGCAGTTCGACGACAAGGGGCTCGCGATCACGCTCGCGCCCGAGGAGATCACGGTCGACCTCCGCAAGGAGATGAAGGACGCGGGCAAGCGCGGCGCCATCGACGAGGTGAAGATCAAGAAGACCATCTACGGGCGCGCGCGCAACGACGCGCAGCGCAAGGGTGAGCTCATCTGGACGCCCGAGACCCACGCCGACCTGGTGCGCGGCGAGCCGGCGGAGCTGCGTTCCAAGACCAAGATCACGGCCGAGCAGGTGCTCGCCATCGGCTTGCCCGATCTCACGACGACGAACCTTCCCGGCTCGGGGACGGGCGCTCCGCCGGCGGCTCCGATCGACGAGATCGAGGCGTCCCTGCCGCCGTCGATGCGCCTGAACGTGGTCACGGTGATCGACAACCTCCTCATCGACGAGAAGGAGCGGCGCAACCTCCACAAGATGCTCGCGATGCTGGTCGACAACATGAAGGCCGTCGGTGTCATCGACGAGCACGGCGCGCAGGTGAAGGGGTCGATGATCAAGGAGCTGCAGGGGATGGACGGCCTCTTCGTCTATCACGAGCTGTTCAGCCATCAGCTCGGCTACGAGGAGCTGCGCGAGCTGGTCGAGCTCCTCGTCGATCACGACGCGGTCCAGCGAATCTTCGACCGTCGCGACGAGGACGTGAAGCGCGAGTGGTGCCGCGCGCGCCTGCGCGAGATGCGGATGGAGAACGGGCAGGTGGCGTGGGAGGACGTCGAGGCCGAGTGGGACCGCGATCACCCGTACGTGCCGTCGACGTGCGAGCAGCACCTCGCCGAGTTCCAGGCGCTGGTGCCGCACCCCGAGATCCACGGCGGCAAGAAGCAGAAGCGGCTGTGGGCGATGATGGAGGACGGCAACATCGAGTTCATGGACTTCGTCGACAAGGAGGGCCTCGCCCACGAGGAGGGCAACCTCTTCTCGTACCTGGTGCGCTGCATGAACACGGCGCGCAAGCTGGGTGAGGCGTCGGAGCTGGCGGAGCTCGAGACCATCGCCGAGCGCATCCGCGCCGTCCTCGCCAAGGTCGACCGCCGGCTCATGGACGACAAGCGACGGTTCACCTGGTGAGCGCGCCGGCGCCGGTTCCGGTCACGGTGCTCACCGGATTTCTCGGAGCCGGCAAGACGACATTATTGTCTGCGCTGCTCCGGCGCCCCGAGATGGCCGGCACCGCCGTCTTCATCAACGAGGTCGGCGCGATCGCGATCGACCATCACCTCGTGCGCGACGTGAAGGGCGACGCCGTCATCCTGGGATCGGGCTGCGTGTGCTGCACGGTCGCGGGAGATCTCGTACGGGCGCTCCTGGAGCTGGCGGCGCAGGTGGCGCGAGGCGAGGTCCCGCCGTACCAGCGCGCGCTCGTGGAGACCACCGGGCTCGCCGATCCCACGGGTGTGCTCGCCGCGATCGTCAACCATCCGCTCATCGCGCGTCACTATCAGCCCGGCGCCGTGGTGACCGCGGTCGACGGCCAGCTCGGGCGCGACACGCTGGTTCGCCAGCGCGAGTCGGTCGCTCAGGTCGCCCTGGCCGATCGGATCGTCATCACGAAGACCGATCTTGCAGCCGCCGACGACCTCGACGCGCTCGAGGCGGCGATCCGTGAGAAGAACGCCGGGGCCGCGATCGTGAGGTCCGCCCACGGGGCGATCGAGCCCGACGTCCTGCTCGCGCCCGCGCCCGACACGGACTGGATCGACGCCGCGACGCGTCGTCCCGTCGGCCACGGCTTCATCTCGACGTTCACCGTGTGCTTCGGGAAGCCGGTGCGCATGGGGCCGCTGGGGCTCTGGCTCACGCTGATCACGCAGATGCACGCGGGCTCGCTGTTGCGGGTCAAGGGGTTGGTCGACATCGAAGGAGAAACCGCCCCGTTCGTGATCGATTGTGTACAGCACGTGATCCATCCGGCGCGTCAGCTCGCCGCGTGGCCCGACGACGATCGCCGCACCCGCATCGTGTTCATCGCGCGCGGCCTCGCCGCGGGCACGATCAAGTCGCTGCGCGTGAGCCTCGCAGACAGCCTGGGCCAGCCCCTCGTCGACTGACGCCAGGTCCGGACAGGGCCTGACCGGAGCGGCGATCCACGGCGAGCGCCGGTCATCGCACACTGTCCGGTGAGCGGACACGTTCTCGCCGAGGCGCGACGCCTCGCCTGTGCCGACCGCGCGTGACACCACGTCACGAACGGTCGCCACCTTGGTTCGTTCCAGGTGGGGGTCCAGGTCCGTGCGCGCGAATTCACGCGTGGCACGCGATCCGCAGAAGGCCTCCGCGCCGGCGTTTGACGTTTTCCAATCAGGAGGAATCCATGACCCGCTTCCCTGCATGGCTCCCCGCGCTACTGATGCTCGGAGCTTGCACCGTCGAGACCACGGTCGAGTCCACGCTCGACGTGGACGAATCGCCTGGAGTCGAAGGCAAGTTCATCCGCGTCGATCAGCCGGTACCGCGGCGCTACATCGTCGTCTTCGAGGAACCCAAGGACGCGCTCGCGCGCGGCACGATGGATGTCGGCGCCGACGCGTCGGAGCTCGCCACCAGCTTCTCGGCCAACGTGCACGAGACGTGGGAGCACGCGCTGCACGGCTTCGCCGCCGAGATGGACGAAGCCGACGCCGAGCGCATGGCCGAGGATCCGCGCATCGCGTTCGTGCAGGAGGACGGCATCGTCCACGCCAGCGGGACGCAGACCGGCGCCACCTGGGGCATCGATCGCATCGACCAGGCCGACCGTCCGCTGTCGGGCACGTACGTCTACCCGAACGATGGTTCCGGCGTCACCGCGTACATCATCGACACCGGCATCAAGGTCTCGCACACCGGCTTCGGTGGTCGCGCGCGCGCCGGCTTCTCGGCGATCAATGACGGCCGCGGGTCGGACGACTGCAACGGTCACGGCACGCACGTCGCCGGCACCGTCGGCAGCGCGACCTGGGGCGTCGCCAAGAACGTGCAGCTGGTCGCCGTGCGCGTGCTCGGCTGCGACGGCTCGGGCACCGACTCGGGCGTCGTCTCGGGCATGAACTGGGTGGCGCAGAACCGCCAGGGCCCGTCGGTCGCGAACATGAGCCTCGGCGGCGGCGCGTCGACCGCGACCGACACCGCGATCCGCAACGCGCACAACGCGGGCGTGACCATGGTGGTCGCGGCCGGCAACGAGAACACGAACGCGTGCAACGGCTCGCCGGCGCGCGCGCCCGAGGCGATCACCGTCGCGTCATCGACATCGTCGGACGCGCGCTCGAGCTTCTCGAACTTCGGCTCGTGCGTCGACATCTTCGCGCCGGGCTCGAATATCACGTCGGTCAACTACAACAGCGCGAGCGGCTCGACGACGATGTCAGGCACGTCGATGGCGAGCCCGCACGTCGCGGGCGCGGCGGCGCTGTACCTGTCGGCGAATCCGAGCGCGACACCCGCGCAAGTCACGGCGGCGCTGACCAACAACGCGAGCG
>DATLEB010000254.1:0-43744 GCA_035525615.1 Kofleriaceae bacterium
GCGCCCGCCGCGCGAGAACTCCTTCCACAGCTTCGTCCCCGTCGGGAACTTCCAGAAGTCCATGTCGCTCGTGTCGATCTTCGAACCGGGCGGCAGATAGATCCACCGCCGCTTCACCGCCGCGTCCGACCAGAGCTGCCAGCGCGGCACGAACTCGTGCACGTCGCTCGCGACCGTCTTGGTCCCGATGTTCGCGTAGAGCCCCGTCTCCGACAGCATCGTCGGCGCCACGAACGGCCCGTCGATCCCGGCATCCGTCGGGGCATCGACGTCCGCATCCGCCGCCGGCGCGTCGATGTCCCCACTGCCCTCGTCGTCACCACACGCCACCGCCGTCGCCGCCACCGCACAGAGAACCGCCGTCTGGACCCAGGCCACATACCGCATAGGCCCGCCATCCTAGTCGGACTTCCGCCGCCCGTCACCCACGGATTCCCCGCCAGCGTGGGCGGCGCAGTGTGATGACGGCCCCACCGGCCGGCGTGGCCCGAAGCCCATCGTGATGGCGCAACAGCGCGGACGCGCCGTGCAATCGAAGCGTCTCCCTTGCCTCAACTATCGGCAGCGCTGGATTGCACCTGCGCGACCCGCTCCTGCACCTTACGTACAACGAGCTCAAACACCTGCTTCGACGGAAGCAAGTCCGCAACGATGGCGTAGTCCCGCCCCTCTCGGTCATGCAGGTAAACGGTCGAATCGCCCGACTCGAGCAATCCCGTCATCGAGCGGACGTCACGATAAGGGAGATACCGGGTCGCACCTGACCACGCCCAGCCCGCGGGCAGCTGGATGTGCTGATCGCCGATGACGAGCCACTTGGCGCGCACCCAATACGGAAGTACCCCGAGCACCGTCAAGGGCAGGAAGATCAGTCCGACTAGCGCACCGATCACGGGGGCAGTCCAGAGCATCCCCAAGGCTAGGGCCAGCAACCCGAACGCGCCGAACACGACCAGCGGGCGCGGCCGAAGGCGGAACTCGAGCGGCTGCATCAGTCGACTCGACGATCGCAATCGTCGTCTGGACACGGTTCGGCAGCGGGCATTGGACCAGGCGCGTGCGGCACGTCGGGCACCTCATCTGGGAGTCTACTTTCATTCGCTTCGAAGATTCCCATTCGCACCGCAACCAGGAGATCTTCGAGGTCGCCGCGCTCTTCCAGCATCTCGAGTCGGCGCCGCTGCAGCGACTCGAGCTCTTTCCGATCGCGCGCCATCGGAATGCCGCGATCGAAGCGCGCGATTTGCTCGTCGAGCTTGTCGATCAAACGTCGGCAGCCGCGCGACCGCGCTGCGGGGTTCATGACTCGATGGCGTCGCCGTCCTTTTCTTCGACCCTAGCCGCAACCGCGACCCGCCGCGGGCGAAACGGTGCGTATGAAAACGCGTATAAGCTCGGGCGGCATGCAATCCGCGTTCGGCCGACGTCTCTGCCAGGCTGCCGCCTTGGTGGCGCTGGCGGCCTGCGGCGGTGGTCGCGACGACTTCATCGCGGCATGGATCGACGCAGACTGCGAACGAGCCGCACGGTGCGGTGAGTACGTCAGCAAGGCGGCATGCCTCGAGCACGGGCACGTATCACGGGTGATCGATGAAGAGCTCCGAGCCCTCTCGCAGGCCGCTGCATCCCCTCGCACCACCTACGATGCGCGCGAGGGCATGGACTGCATCGAGCGGCGTCGCAACGCATCATGCGATCGCACCACCGCCGACTGGCGAACCGTCGCGGCCAGCTGCGCAGGTGCGTTTCGCGGTGAGGTGCCCAACGGCGGCACCTGCTACCTCGCGGTCGAGTGTCGCGACGGCGATTGCCCCGTGAATCCGTGCTCGGTCGACACCTGCTGCTCGCACACCTGCGTCGACGTTCCGGAGCCGGCCCATCGCGGGGAGTCGTGCGCCGGACGCCCCTGCGTCGACGGATCGTTCTGCAACGAATTCCAGATCTGCACCGCGCTCGTCGCCGCGGGCGGTGCGTGCTCGAGCTGGGAGCAATGCAGCTACGGGCTGTACTGCAACGGCTCGGTTTGCGCGAACACGCCAGGGCGCGGGGAGCCCTGCTCGGAAGAGATCTGCGAGAACTGGTTCGGGGACCGGTGCCTGCCGGCCTCCGGCACCTGCGAACCGCTGGCGGCTGCGGGCGAGCCATGTGAATGGAGCACGGATTGCCAGCTTCCTCTCCTCTGCGAAGCGTCGATCTGCAGCGATCCGCCCGAAGTCGGTGAGCCGTGCGTCGACAGCGGCTTCTGCCGCGTGGGCGCGTACTGCTCCGGCGGCATCTGCGTCGCGCAACAGGCCAACGGGGAGCCCTGCGCGGGCGGTCTCGAGTGCAAGACACTCTTCTGCGACGGCGCTACGGCCACGTCGCTCGGCACATGCGCCGACACGCGGCCCTGCGAGTGAGCTAAGCGGACTTCTCGGGGTCCGCAGGCGACTCGGGGTCCGCAGGCGGCTCGGGGTCGGCGGCCGGCGCCGCGGGGGCCGCGGCGGCAGCGTCGTCGCGGCCGGAGGCGCGGGCCTTGGCCTCGTCCTCCTTCACGACGTCGCGCAGGCGTTGCGACATCACGGCGGTGATGTCGTGCGCGAAGCGCAGCTCGGGCGGATGATGGATCTGGAGGCGACGGCCGAGTGGACCGCGCAAGAAGCCGGCGGCCGCCTGCAGGCCAGCGATGGCCTTCGCCGCGATCTTGTCGTCGGCGCCAGGCGAGCCGGACGACGAGTAGATCGAGATCCACACGTTCGCGACCGAGAGGTCCTTGTTGCACTCGACCTTCGAGACGCCAAGGACGCCCGCCGCCTGCACGCGCGGATCGCGGACCTCGCGCGCGATGAGATCGGCGAGCTGCTCGCGGATGGCGGATTCGACGCGTTCTTTACGGCTCATGTCTCACCAGGTCGTCCGTCGCTAGCCACTGCTCTTGTCCTCGTCCTTCCACGCCGCCGGGATCCAGTCGTCGCTGGTGCCGTCGGCGTGCTCGTGCCACGGCTCGGCGGTGGAGAACCAGTCCTCGCTGAACAGCGCGCTCTCGCGCCGCACCGCCGTGATCTCGCACAGGCCCTGGTGCTGCACGAAGCCGAGCACCGCGGCCAGCGCGGCCTCGCACGCGTCGCGCTGCGCGGTCAGCACGCTGAACGCGAGGTCGGCGCGCTGCCAGGTGTCCTGGCCGCCGACCTCGACGAGCGAGATGTGAAAGCGCTCGCGCACGCGGTCGCGCAGCTTGCGCACGACACTGCGCTTTTCTTTCAGCGAGTGGCTGTGCGCAGCGATGACGGAGAAGCGGCAGACGCCGACGTACATGGAGCCGTTCGACGTTGCTCTGGGGCCGGAGCACCGAGGCCGGCCTAGAGCGTCGCCGCCTCCTCGATCACCTCGTAGGCCTCGATCACATCGCCGACCTTGAGGTCGTTGAAGCCCGCGATCTGGACACCGCACTCGTAGCCGTTCTGGACCTCGCTGACGTCGTCCTTGAAGCGACGCAAGCTGCCCACACGACCCTCGTAGACCTGGACCGCGTCACGGATGACACGGAGCAGCGCCTTGCGGGTGATCTTGCCTTCCGAGCACATGCAGCCGGCGATCGTACCGATCTTCGGAATGGTGAAGGTGTTGCGCACCTCCAGCTTGCCCATCGCCTGCTCGCGCTTGATGGGCGCGAGGAGACCGGCCATCGCCGCCTTCACCTCGTCGAGCGCGTCGTAGATGATGTCGTAGAGGCGGATCTCGACGCCTTCCTGCTCGGCCAGCTTCTGCGACTTGCCGGCAGGACGGACGTGGAAGCCGAGGACGACCGCGCCGCCGGCCTTTGCAAGGTTGACGTCGCCTTCGGTGATGCCACCGACGCCCGCGGAGATGACCGTGACCTTGACCTTGTCCGTCGCGAGCTTGACGAGGGCGGCCTTGAGCGCCTCCGCCGAGCCCTGGACGTCGGCCTTGAGCACGATCTTGAGCTCCTTGCCGTCGCTGCTCGACTCGTTGATCCGAGCCATCACGTTCTCGAGCGAGATCTTCGACGTCGAGGCCAGCTCGCGCTTGCGCCACGACTGGCGACGGTGCTCGACGACCTGCTTGGCCGCCTTGTCATCCTCGGCGACGTTCACCTGATCGCCGGCCTCGGGGACGCCATCGAGACCCAGGATCTCGACCGGCGTCGACGGACCGCACTGCTCCAGGTTCTGGCCGCGCGCATCGAGCATCGCGCGGACCTTGCCGTAGCAACGACCCGCGACGAGGATGTCGCCGACCTTGAGCGTGCCTTCCTGCACGAGCACGGTCGCCATGGGGCCGCGGTTGCGATCGAGGCGAGCCTCGATCACCACACCAGCCGCCGGCTTCTCCGGGTTGGCGCGCAGATCCGCGAGCTCGGCGACGAGCGCGATGGTCTCGAGCAACTTGTCGATGTTCTCGCCCTTGAGGGCCGACACGTTCACGTACTGCGTGTCACCGCCCCATTCCTCGGGAATGAGGCCGCGATCGGCGAGCTGCTGACGGATGCGGTCGGGCTGCGCATCGGGGAGGTCGACCTTGTTGACCGCCACGATGATGGGCACCTTGGCGTCCTTGGCGTGCGCCAGGGCCTCGAGCGTCTGCGGCATCACGCCGTCGTTCGCCGCCACCACGAGGATGACGATGTCCGTGGCGCCCGCGCCGCGGGCGCGCATCTCCGTGAAGGCCTCGTGACCCGGCGTGTCGAGGAACACGATCTCGCCGTGGTTGTCGCCCGCCGGCACCTTGTACGCCGCGATGTGCTGCGTGATGCCGCCGGCCTCACCCGCCGCAACCTTGCTGTTGCGGATCTTGTCGAGGAGCGACGTCTTGCCGTGGTCGACGTGACCCATGACGGTCACGACCGGTGCGCGCAGCACCATCTTGTCGGCGTCGTCGGCCTCCTCGGAGAAGATGTCTTCTTCCTTGAAGGCGACGTTCTGGACCTCGTACTGGAACTCGCTGGCGAGGATCTGCGCCGTCTCGAAGTCGATCGACGCGTTGATGTTCACGCCGGTCATGCCCATCGACCAGAGCTTCTTCAGCACCTCGGTCGCCTTCACGCCCATGCCGCGCGCGAGGTCCGAGATCGCGATCGTCTCCTCGATGCGGATGATGCGCTTGTGCGCGGCCGCCTCGGTGATCTGCGTGCTCTTGCCCTTGCCCTTGGTGAGCGGGAGCTTCTTCTTGCCGAAGTCGTTGGGGCGTCCGCCTCGCGGCCCACCCTTCTTCTGCTGCTCGGCGAAGCGGCCGCGGATCGCCGCCGGACCGCCGGGCGGCGGCTGCGACGGACGATGGCCCATCGGAGCGCGCTCGGTGATCTGGATGCGCGTCGGCAGCTTGATGACGGTGCCGACCGCGGGACGCGACGGATCGCGCATGTCGATGACGACCGGACGCTGGTGCGGCACGGGCGCCGGTTCGGGCGCCGGCGGACGCGATGCCTCGCGCTCCGCGGAGCGGACGCGGGCACGCTCGAGCTCGGCCTCGAACCGCGAGCGGGCACCGTCGGTGACTTCCTGCACGGTGGCAGGGCCGACTGGCGCAGGCGGTGGTGGCGGCGCGGTGTTGTCGCGCGCGCGCACGATCACCGTCGGGCGCGGGCCCTGCGGAAGCGAAGGCGCGGCGGAACCACCACCAGCGCCCGCGTGGGCGTGGGCATGCGAGGACGCCTCGGCCCCGGCGCCACCGGCGCCCCGCACGATGGCGGGACCGGCGACGAACACGCGGCTCTTGGGGCGCGTGTCGGGGACGCTGTCGGTCGCCGGCGGCGGTGCCGCGCCCGCGCCCGAAGATGGCGCGATCTCCGGGGCGCGCCCGGCGCCAAGGGTTGGCGCATGTACGACATCATCGCGCTCTACTTCGCGATCGTCCTCCACCTCGGGCTCCTCGACGTGCACGGGCTCCTTCGCGACAGGCGCGGACGAGACAGGCGCTGCTTCGACGACGGGCTCGGGCTCGGCCGGCTCCGGACGAGACGGCGCTTCGACGCGAACGGGCTCGCGCACCGGCTCGACGTGAACGGGCTCGGCCGGCTCGGGACGAGACGGCGCTTCGACGCGAACCGGCTCGCGCACCGGCTCGCTGCGAACGGGCTCGGGGCGTGCGGCCACGGGCTCTGGAGCCGCGGGCGGCGCCTCCTCGACGTGGCGGCGACGAATCACCGGCGCCGGTACCGGCGGCGGAGTCGGAGCAGCGGTCTCGCCGTCATCCGACTTGCTCGAACGACGACGCAACACGGCGCCACCGAGGGCCTTCGTCTCCGGCGGTGCCGAGACGGCAGCGTGCTTCTCGCGCTCGAGGGACTTCTTGATGCGCTGGACTGCGTCCGCATCCAGCGACGACATGTGGTTGTTCACCTCGAGCCCCAGCGCACGGATCTTGGCCAGGAGCTCCTTGTTAGGAATCCCGACCTCTTTCGCTATCTCGTAAACGCGCATGTAACTCCGATACCGGGCTGGGTTTCTACAGCGTCCGACCGTCGTTGACCAGAGCCAGATCAGCGACGACAGGCGATTTGAAGCTACGGGCCAATCCCCCACGCCGAGCGCCCGTCAGGCACTCGTTCCGGGGGTGCACCCACGCGCCTCGGCCAGGCGCTCGCCGCTCCCGATCGACGACGGCTTTGCCGTCGACGAGAACGACGCGCACGAGCTCGCGCTGCGGCGCAGTTACGCGGCAGCCGACACACGTGCGAATGGGAACGTGAACAGAAGTCATTGGACCAGGATCTGATTACTCGAGCTGAGAGAGGTACGCGATCACACGCTGCCGGAGCTTGGCGAGATCGCTCATGTCGATGTTGGTGGTCGAGGCGAGCTCCTCGAGCGGCATCCGGACCAGCTGCTCCGGAGAGTGGACCTGGGCCGCGGCGAGGATCTGGACGACCTCCTCGTTGACGCCCGGGACCTCGAGCAGCTGCTGCACGCCCGACATCGCCGCGCGACGCTCGGTCTCGCGGCGCAGATCGTCGGGACGGCGGCGCGACTGCTGGAGATACTCGTTGGCGCCCGCGATGATCTTGCGCGCACCATCGACGCCACCCGTGCCGGGCACGCCCGCGAGCTCCTCGGCCTGCGCACGCGAGAGCTCGGTGACCGAGCGCCAGCCCAGCTTGAACATGGCCTCCGCGAGGTCGTTCGACACGCCGGCGATCGACGCGATCTGCTCCTTGGCGCGACGCTCGAGCTCGTAGATCTTCGACTCCGAGTGGATGTCGATGCGCCAGCCGGTGAGCTGGCTGGCGAGGCGGACGTTCTGGCCCTTCTTGCCGATGGCGAGCGAGAGCTTCTCGTCGGGGACGACCAGCTCCATGCGGTGGCCCTCGGCGTCGATGATGACGCGCGAGACCTCGGCGGGCGCGATCGCGTTGCACACGAACCGCGCGGGGTCGTCGTCATACGGGACGATGTCGATCTTCTCGCCGCGGAGCTCCTGCACGACCGACTGGACGCGCGAGCCCTTCATGCCGACGCACGCGCCGACCGGGTCGACGTCGCGGTCGCGCGACGAGACGGCGATCTTGGAGCGCGCGCCCGGCTCGCGGGCCGACGACTCGATGCGGACGATCTTCTCGAAGATCTCCGGCACTTCCTGCTCGAACAGCTTCTCGAGGAAGCCCTTGTGCGCGCGGGAAAGGATGAGCTGCGGACCGCGGGCCATGCGATCGATGTCGAGCAGCAGCGACTTCATGTTGTCGCCGACGCGGAACGACTCGCGGGGCACCTGCTCGCGCATGGGCAGGAGCGCCTCGGTCTTGCCGATCTCGACGACGAGGTTGCCGCGCTCGAAGCGACGGACGATGCCCGTCACGATCTCGCCCTTGCGGTCCTTGTACTCGTTGTAGACGTTGTCGCGCTCGGCCTCGCGCACGCGCTGGCTGATCACCTGCTTGGCGGTCTGCGCGGCGATGCGGCCGAACTTCTTGTGGGCCTGCTTGAGATCGATGACGTCGCCGAACTTGGCGTCCTGCTCGGAGGCGCGCTCGGCCTCCTCCGGGCGGTAGAAGATCTGGAAGAGGAGCTCGTCGCCAAGCTCGGCCTCGAGGCCGTACTTGTGCGCGTCCTCGACGGTGATCTCGCGACCCTCGATGGCGTCGTCCTCGACCACGTTGATGATGAGGAACAGGTCCACACCGCCGGTCTCGGCGTTGTACTTGGCCTCCATCTCGCGGTTCATGCCGAAGGCGCGCTTGGCGGCGGTCAAGATCGCCTGCTCGAGTGCCTGCAAAAGCACCGTGCGGTCGATGTTCTTGTCGCGACCGACCTGGTCGATCACCATGCTGAGGTTGGCTTCCATGACGCTTTCCTTCGTGACTTAGTTCTTCGCGCGGACCTGTCCGCGGCCACCCTTCATGACTTCATCCCAGTCGGGAACGATCTTGGCGACATCCACGTCGCTGATCGGAAACCTCCAGGGTTGCCCGTCCACCATGATCGTCGCCTCGTCGCCCTCGACGCCCGTGAGCACACCGCGGAAGTTCTTGCGCTCGCCGCCCTGCGGGTTGGGGACGCCGCGCACGAGGGTCGCCTTGATCTCCGCGCCGATGAAGCGCTGGAAATGCGAGGGCGTCACCAGCGGACGGTCGATGCCGGGCGAGCTGACCTCGAGCGAGTACGCCTGCGCGATCGGATCTTCGACATCGAGGACGGCCGACAGCTCGCGCGAGATGCGTTCGCAGTCATTGAGGTCCACGTCCTGCGCTTCGTTGCCGGGGTCCGGGGCGGGGAGATCGATAAAGACCCGCAGCACCCACCCGCCCGGCTCCGTCACGAACCGGACGTCGACCAGCTCGTACCCTGCATGCACGACCACGGGATCCACGAGCGCCCATACGCGCTTGCGGATCGTGCCGGCATCATTGGAGGGTTTGACGGACATGGGGGTCGGACTCGGGACAATAAAAAAGGCGGGCACTCAGGCCCACCTTCTCCGCGACAGAGACGATTGCGCACGATGGGTACCACTCCATCGATCTGCCCGCAAGTGCCAACGGCCTCTCGCCGGCCAACCCTACGGCGTCATTGGAGAGGCGCGATCGTGGTGACCCGCAGCGCCACGACGTCGCCAGGAGCGCATCGGGCGGCGCAGGCCAGGAAGTGATCCTCGGCTGGCTGCAAGCGCGCGAAATACCAGGACATCGGGTCGTCGACCAGCGGCGGCGTGAAGGCGACCGCAGCCGGTGATTCGGGGTCCGGGGGGATGTCGAATGCGAACTGATGGAGCGGGATCTCCAGGCCGAGGCCGCGCGCCTTGATGTACGCCTCCTTCAACGTCCACAGCGTGAAGAAGCGCGCGCGCTGCGCGGCGGCGGACGGCAGCCGGCGGAGCGAGGCGATCTCGCGAGGCGCGAAATACGGCTCCATGGAGTCGAGCGGATCGTCGGCGCGGTCGGCGGCCTCGACGTCCACGCCCACCTCACGCTCCAGCGTCACGGCGCACGCGACCAGGCCACGGGTGTGCGAGATGTTGAAGCGCAGCGGGACCTTGCAGGTGCCTGGCACCAGCTCCGGGCGCCCGTGTGAGGTCGTGACGAAGCGCCAGTCGGACGGCGCGATGGGCGCGTAGCGCGAGAGCGTGGTGCGGAGGAGCGCGTGCGCGACGCGGTAGACGTGGCGGTCGCGATCGAAGTGGAAGCGATCGTGCCGGGCGCGCTCGTCGGCCGAGAGGAGCACGAGGCAGCGCGCGCTGTCGGTGGGGTCGACGGAGTCGGTCCACGTCAGCCAGACGTGCACGTCGACGGGTCCGAGGTCGACGGAATCGGGCGCGGTCACCGCCTGAGTAATGCACGTAAACCACGCCGCGACCTCGGCCCTGCAAACGTTCGTGCTAGGAGAGCGCGTGGACGGTCCGGACGACGATCCGCAGTTCGCCGCGGCGTGCGAAGCCCACCGACGGGCGCTGCGGCTGCATTGCTACCGGATGACGGGCTCGTTCGACGAGGCCGAGGATCTGGTGCAGGAGGCCATGCTGCGGGCGTGGCGGGCGCGCGCCACGTTCGAGGGACGCGCGCAGCTGACGACGTGGCTGCATCGCATCGCGACCAACGTGTGCCTCGACGCGCTCGCGGAGCGGCCGGCGCGCGTGCTGCCGCAGGACGTGGTGCCGGCGGTGGCGCACGACGACGAGCCGCGGTCGACGCCGCCACTTCGCCCTGACCTGCCCTGGCTCCAGCCGTTTCCCGATCGCGCGCTCGATCCCGAGACGCTGGTCGCGTCGCGCGAGTCGATCGAGCTCGCGTTCATGGCGGCGCTCCAGCACCTGCCGGTGCGGCAGCGCGCGATCCTGCTCCTGTGCGACGTGCTCGGATGGACGGCCAAGGAGGTCGCCGCGATCCTCGAGCTCTCGGTGGCGGCGGTGACGAGCGCGCTGCAGCGCGCGCACGCGACGCTCGGCGAGCTGGCGCCGGCGAGCCGTGGCGCGTGGACGCCGCTCGGGCCGCCGAGTGACGCGGACCGTGCGGTCCTCGCGCGCTACATGGCGGCGTGGGAGAACGGCGACGCGGGCGCGCTGACGGCGATGCTGCGCGACGACGTGCGCTGGGCGATGCCGCCGGCCGCGCTGTGGTTCGAGGGTCGCCCGGCGGTCGAACAGCTGTTCAGGCTGTTCCCGATGCGCTTCCACGGGCACCACCGGATGGTGGCGATGGGCGCGAACCGCCAGCTCGCCGCGGCGGCGTACCTGCGGGCGCACGGCGCCGCGGAGCTCCGGCTGGGCGGCGTCCACGTGCTGCGCCTCGAAGGCGAGCAGATCGCGGAGATCACGACGTTCTCGTCGGCCTTGTGCCGTGGGTTCGAGCTACCGATGATTTTTCCGGCGGCCGAGGTCTAACCCGTGCATGAAGCCCCACATCGCCTGTGATCAGCTGGGTGACGGCTCGCCCGTCATCATCGTCCTCGGCGCCTTCAACACGCGCGCGACGGGCGCGCCGCTCGCGGCGGCGCTCGCCGCCGAGCACACCGTCTTCAACTACGACCGGCGCGGGCGCGGCGGCAGCGGCGACAGCGCGCCGTACGCGGTCGAGCGCGAGATCGAGGATCTCGACGGGCTGGTGCAGCGCGCCGGTGGACGCGCGGCCGTGCTCGGGTTCTCGTCGGGCGCGGCGCTCGCGCTGGCGGCGGCCGCGCATGGCGTCGCGATCACGAAGCTCGCGCTGTTCGACCTGCCGCTGAGCGTCGCGCCGCGGCCCGACGCCGCCGGGCACGCCGCCGGGCACGCCGCCGCGCTCGACGAGCTGGTGCGCGCCGGCCGCCGCGGCGACGCGGTCGAGTACTTCCAGCGGCGCATGGTCGGTCTGCCCGAGCCGGTGATCGCGCAGCTGCGCACGGCGCCGTTCCGCGGCGCGCTCGAGGCGATGGCGCACACGCTGGTCTACGAGGCGAGGGTCCTGGGGGACGGCACCGTGCCCATGGACGCCGCCCGACGCGTGCGCGTGCCGACGCTCGCGCTGGCCGCCGGGCTCGCGCCGCCGTTCATGCGCGAGACCGCGGAGGCGCTCGCGCGCGAGATGCCCGACGCGCGCGCCCTCGTGCTCGACGGCGCGACGCACGATCTCGTGCCCGACGTGCTCGCGCCGCCGCTCCTCCGCTTCTTCGCGCCGGCGGAATCAGCGGAGCAAGGGCCGCACGGAATGTGATCTCTACGGGGTGGCCCTCGATAGGGACAGCCCCTAGCGCCAGCCGGTGCGGCGCAGCCAGGCCTCGTAGTCGCGACGACGCTCGTCGAGATCGCTCGGCGCCGGCTCGTCGGGCGGCGGCGGCTTGCGCCATTCGATCGGCGGCAAGCCCACGGCGGCGCGGCGCGCGTCGACGTCGTCGGGCTCCTCGACCTCGCCCATCGGCACCATCGCGTCGGCGGCGTCGTTCCAGTCGTACTGCGTGCCGTAGCGCTGCGGGCGCCCCTCGAACACGCGGATCCGATCGTCGAGCATGGCGACCTCGGCAGGATCGACCTCGCCGGTCTCCGCCGCCGCCGCGAGCACACCCAGCATCTCGCGCTGGAACGCGGGCTCGCCGATCGCGTGCTGCACGATGCGCCATGCCGCGCTCGCGGCCTCGTCGCCGACCAGCGACCAGCCTGGCCAGCCGTGCGCCGCGACCAGCTCGCGCAGGCGCATCGCGTTGGCGCGGTGAACCGCCTCCATCTCGGGATGGTAGCCGTGCTCGAAGAGCGATCCGTCGGCGGCGAGCCGCTCGCGCGTCTCGTCATCCTGCGCGATCAGCGCGATCAGCTCGTTGGTCAGGTCGGCGTGTGACAACGCCTTCGACGTACCGCATAGTGCCGGGCCGTGTCGACGATCCTCACCGTGCTCGGGCTCGAGAAGAGCTTCGGCCTTCGCCGCGTCCTCGACGGCGTGTCGCTGTCGGTGCACCAGGGCGACCGGATCGGCGTCATCGGGCGCAACGGCATGGGCAAGTCGACCTTGCTCAAGATGGCGGTGGCGGCGATGCGCGGCGTGGGGCTCGACGAGGAGGAGCGGCGCCAGCTCGAGCCCGATGGCGGCACGATCACGTGGCGGCGCGACCTCACGCTCGAGTACGTGGCGCAGGAGCCCAAGCTCGACGGCGCGCAGACGGTCGGCGAGCTGTGCGCGCGCGGGGGCGACGTGCCCGACCACGAGATCTACACGCTGGCCGCGGCGCTCGAGCTGCCGCCGCTCGAGGCGCAGCTCGGCACGCTGTCGATCGGGCAGAAGCGGCGCGTGGCGCTGGCGCGGGCGCTGCTCGGCAAGGCCGACGTGCTCGCGCTCGACGAGCCGACCAACCACCTCGACGCCGACACGGTCGCGTTCCTCGAGGAGCGACTCGAGGGCTGGCCGGGCGCGCTGCTCCTGGTGACGCACGATCGCTACTTCCTCGATCGCGTCGCCACGCGCATCGTCGAGATCGACCGCGGCGCGCTGTACGCGCACGAGGGCGACTACTCGACGTTCCTGCTCAAGCAGGCCGAGCGGCTCGCGCACGAGGCGAAGTCCGAGCACGAGCGCGCGATGTTCGTGCGCCGCGAGATCGAGTGGATCCGGCGGCGGCCGCCGGCGCGAACCGTCAAGGCCAAGGCGCGCGTCGAGCGCTTCGAGGCGGCGGTCGCGTCCAAGCCGGGCATGATCGACCTCCTCCCGGGCGCGATGGCGCTACGGCTGCCGACCGGCGGGCGGCTGGGGCGCACCATCCTCGAGCTCGACCACGTGGGCAAGGCGCTGGGCGGCCGCACGCTGTTCCAGAACCTGACGCTCACGATGAAGCCGGGTGATCGCATCGGCGTCGTCGGCAAGAACGGCGCCGGCAAGACCACGCTCATCCGCACCATCCTCGGCGAGACCACCCCCGACAGCGGCAAGATCGTGCTCGGCGTCAACACGCAGCCGTCGTACCTCGAGCAGGGGCGCAGCGATCTGCGCGAGGACGCGACCGTGCTCGAGGAGGTCGCCGAGGGTCATGACCACGTGATGCTCGAGGACGGGCCGATGCACGTGCGCTCGTTCCTGCGCATGATGCAGTTCGCCGACTCGACGGCGGATACGCCGATCGGCAAGCTGTCGGGCGGCGAGCGGAATCGCGTGCAGCTGGCGCGGCTGTTGCGACGCGGCGGCAACCTGCTCGTGCTCGACGAGCCGACCAACGATCTCGATTTGCTCACGCTCGGCTCGCTCGAGGCGGCGCTGTGCGCGTTCCCGGGCTGCGTGCTGGTCGTCAGCCACGATCGCTGGTTCCTCGATCGCGTCGCGACCGGCATCCTCGCGTTCGAGGGCGACGGCAAGGTCGTGTTCCACGAGGGCGACTACTCGGCGTACGAGGCGCGCAAGAAGGCGGAAGAGGAAGCGCGCGCCGCCGCGCGTTCGGAGCGCGCGGCGCAGCCTCGCGGCGAGGCCCGCGCGGCGCGCGTCCGCGAGCGCAAGCTCACCTTCAAGGAGAAGGACGAGCTCGCCAAGATCGAAGGCGCCATCACCGCCGCCGAGGCGAAGGTCGTCGCGCTCGAGGCCACGCTCTCCGACCCGGCCGTCTTCAAGGAGCGCGCCGCCGAGGTCCCGACGATCGTCGCCGCGCTCGACACCGCACGCGCCGACGTGGCGCGACTCTACGATCGCTGGGCCGAGCTCGACGCGATCGCCGCGGCCTCCCCTCCCTGAGGGGGTCACTCTCCTGGGTCGCAATTCCTCATAATCACTCACGAATCAAGGGGCAATGTGTTCGGAAGGGCAGGCCAAAAAACGGCCATTCCCCCGAACGCAATGGGGTCAAAAAACACCATGTTTTCCAGAGGTTGCGACCCAGGAGAGTGACCCCCGCCCGTGAGTGACCCTGTCCGAGGCGCGCAGAGTGTGATCGCGTGGAGCAGCTAGAGTCTCACCATGGAGATTCCGCGGATCGTCGTCGCGCCGATGGCGAACATCACGACCGCGGCGTTTGTGAGCGAGGTCTGCGAGGCGGGCGCGCTGGGATTTCTGGGATCGGCGCCGATGCCGATCGCGGTGATCGAGGCGCAGGTCGCGGCGATCCGTGCGCGGACGCAGCGGCCGTTCGGGATGAACTTCTTCGTGCACGAGGCGCCGGATGCGAGCGCGCCGAGCATCGCGGCGATGCGGGGCCGGCTGGCGCCGATGCGCGCGGCGAAGGGCGTCGCGGATGAGGTGCCGGCGGTGGCGCCGCCGTTCGGCGACGCGCATCTCGCGGTCGTGCTGGCCGCACGGCCGGCGGTGGTGAGCTTTCACTTCGGATTGCCCGACGAGGCGGCGATGCGCACGATCAAGCGCGCGGGGATCGCGGCGTGGTCGTCGGCCACGACGGTCGCCGAAGCGCGCGAGCTCGAGGCGCGCGGCGTCGACGCGGTGATCGCGCAAGGCGCGGAGGCCGGCGGCCATCGCGGCATGTTCCTGGCGTCGCTCGACGAGCAGACCTCGACGATGGCGCTGGTCCCGCGCGTCGTCGACGCCGTGAAGGTCCCCGTCATCGCCGCCGGCGGCATCATGGATGGACGTGGCATCGCGGCAGGCCTCGCGCTCGGCGCCGCGGCGGCGCAGCTCGGCACTGTCTTTCTCGGGTGCCCCGAGGCCGAGGTCGCACCGGCCTATCGCGAGGCGCTGTTCTCGCCGCAGGCCGCGCGCACCCGCGTCACGACGCTGCTCTCCGGCCGCCCCGCGCGCGCCATCGTCACGCCGTTCCTCGACGAGCTCGCCGACCTCGAAGGCCACGCCGCGCCGTTCCCGATCCAGCGCGGTCTCGCCGCCCCGTTCTCGCCGTCGCTCTGGTCGGGACAAGGCGCGCCGCTCACGCGCGCTCTTCCCGCCCGAGAGCTCGTCGCCGCGCTGGCCCGCGAGGCGGGCCTCGGTCCACCTGGCCCGTGACGCAATACCCGTAGATACCGCCACGATTCCGCGAGGTCGAGATCCCGGGGAGTGTCCCCTACCCCTCCGCGAGCGCGCGAGCGGGGCGAAGTCGAGCGGCGCGCACGGCGGGCGGCAGCGTGACGAGCAGGCAGAGCAGCATGCTCGCGACCGCGACGGAGGCGACCTCGGCGGTCTTCACGGCGAGCGGGAGGTGATCGATGGTGTAGACGCGCGAGTCGAGCGCGAAGCCGTGCGACTCGAGGACGGCGCACACCGCGAGGCCGAGGCCGACGCCGAGGCCGGTGCCGAGCGAGCCGACGATGGCGCCGACGAGCATGAACACGAGCGCGATCGAGCCGGGCGTCGCGCCGTAGGCGCCGAGGATCGCGATGTCGCGGCGCCGGTCGGCCACCATCATGGTGAGCACCGACACGAGGTTCACGCAGGCCACGGCGATGATGAGCAGCAGCACGATCACGAGGACCGTCTTCTGCAGGCGCAGGAGGTCGAACAGGTTCTGGTTGAGCTCGCCCCAGCTCTCGACCACGAAGCCGGGCGGCAGGGTCTGCTCGATGACGCGCGCCACCGCCGGCGCGTCGTCCTCGTGGCGCAGCCGCAGCTCGATGCCGTGCGCCCGGTCACCGCGCCCGAGCAGCGCCTGCGCGTGCGCGAGGCCGGTGTACGCGACGCGCCGGTCGTACTCGTCGAACCCGACGCGGAAGATGCCGGTCACGCGGTGCTCGGTCGTCACCATGCCGACGACGCCGTTCGCGTCGACGCGGTGGCTCACCAGCGAGATGTCGTCGCCGACGCCGACGCGCAGCTTGGTCGCGAGCGTCGAGCCGAGGATGATCGCCGGGTGACCGCCATAGCCGGCGCCCGACTCGCCCAGCGTGTCGAGCGAACCGGCCACGAGGTGCACGTCGAGATCGAGGATGTCGCTCACGCGCGCGGGATCGACGCCCTTCACGCCCACGCCGGCGATGTGGCCGTGTCCGTCGGTCGCGAGCGTCGGCGCCCACACGAACGGCTCGGCCGCCACCACGCGCGGGTCGGCGCGCTCGGCGGTCGCGAGTACCTCGCGATGGTCCGAGAAGTCGGTGTCACCGAGGCGCACGGTCACGTGCGCGTTCACGCCGAGCACCTTGCCGCGGAACTCGTCCTGGAAGCCGCTCGTCACGGCGAGCACCACGGTCAGCGCGGCCGCGCCGAGCATGATGCCGGTCACCGCCAGCATGGGCGCGCGCAGCTTCTTCGGCCCGCCCCGCGCCGCGAACACGTACCTCAGCGCCAGGAGCCGCACGTACACAGCTTCGCGTTAGCACGGGGCGCGCTACAGTGCCCGCATGGATTCGCCCGTGACCATCGCCGCGGTGCAGCTCTGCTCGACCGACGACCTACGCCAGAACCTCGCGACCTGCCGCCGCCTCGGTGAAGAAGCCGGCGCCGCCGGCGCCAAGGTCATCGTGCTGCCCGAGTGCTTCGCGTTCCTCGGCACGAAGGAAGGCGACAAGATGGTCCACGCCGAGGTCATCGACGCGCCCTCGCCCGGCCCGATCATGGAGACGCTCCTCGGGCTGGCCGAGAAGACCGGCGCCGTCGTCATCGGCGGCGGCATGCCCGAGACCGTCCCCGGCGACGCGAAGCGCGCGTACAACACCGCCGTCGTCGTCGCCCCCGGCAAGGGCGTGATCGGCCGCTACCGCAAGGTGCACCTCTTCGACGTCGACATCCCCGGCGGCGCGACGCTGCGCGAGTCCGACGGCACCTGCCCCGGCGACGGCGCGCTCGTCGTCGCCGCGCACGGCCTGCGGATGGGCCTCTCGATCTGCTACGACGTGCGCTTCCCGGAGCACTACCGCCGCCTCTGGCGTGACGGCGGCGCCAACGTGCTGCTGGTGCCGGCGGCGTTCACCGCGCACACCGGCGCCGCGCACTGGCATCTCTTGCTCCGCGCGCGCGCCGTCGAGGACCAGTGCTACGTCGTGGCCGCGGCGCAGTGGGGCCAGCACAACGAGAAGCGCAAGAGCTTCGGCCACAGCGTGGTCGTCGATCCGTGGGGCACGATCGTCGCCGAGCGCGCCGAGGGCGACGGCGTGGTGCTCCACGCGCTCGAGCCCGAGCTCCTCGCCAGGACCCGCCGCAACATGCCGTGCAGCGATCACGCGGTGACGCTCGGCGCGCCGTCGACGGTCAGCGTGGTTTCGGCGTAGGCGGCTTCGGCGTAGGCGGCTTCGCCTTCGGCGCGCTCGTCGCGTCGGGCGTCGTGGGTGCGCTCGTCGCGTCGAGCGTGGCACCGCCGCCGTCGACGACCGCCCCCGCGTCGTGCGCCGCGCCGAGCTCGCGCTTGATCAGCGCCTCGCGCTCCTCCGGCGTCATGTCGCCGCGGAGCAGGACCCCGCCGGCGTCCACGCCCGCGTCGAGCGGCCGCAGCGCCGCGTCGGGCTCACCGAAGCTCGTCACGAACTTGCTGACCGACTTCGAGCACGGCTTCTGCAGCACGATGAGCGCGAGCAGCGCCGTCGCCACGCCCACGATCCGCACGATCTGCCCGAACGAAAACTTCATGCCTCTGCCGCGCGGCAGCTTCGGCACGTCGGGATCGCGCGGAGCAGATCGACTCACGCCCGATGGTCTACCACGGGCCGGATTCGTTTCACTTCCAGCTCCACCCGGGTCTTGCCGTTCCACGTCGACTTGGACGGCGTGAACGCCACGTCGATGCGCGCGCCCTCGCCCGGATCGTCGCCGCCCTGACCGAACGCGATCGCCCCGCGCGACGCACCCGTCGACGGACAGCGGACCTCGAGCTTCAGATGCGAGCCGTCGGCGCCGACCTTGCGCGTCGACCGCACCTCGAGCCCACGCGCGACCAGCAGCGGCGGCGGGTTCTCCTGACCGAACGGCGCCAGCCCGCCCAGCTCGTCGGCGAGCCGCTCGTCGACGAGCCCGAGCTCGATCTCGGCGTCGGCGTGGACGTCGGCCACCTTGCCCGAGCCATCCGCGAGCACCGCCGCGCCCAGCGCTTCGCGCAGCCGGCCGATCGTCGCGTCCATGTCGCCGTCCGCCGCGCGCACCGTGAGCCCGGCCGCCGCCGCGTGGCCGCCCCAGCGCTCCAGCATGGGCGCGCACTGGCCCAGCGCGCGATACAGATCGACGCCGCCCACCGAGCGCGCCGATCCGCGCGCCAGCCCGGTCTTCGGATCGATCGCGAGCACGAAGGCCGGCTTCTGGTACCGATCGACGAGCTTGGCCGCCACGATGCCGACCACGCCAGGCGCCCAGCGGTCACTCGCGACCACGACCGCCGGTCCGGTGTCGGCGGCGCCGTCGACCATCGCCAGCGCCTCCTCGACCATGCGGTCCTGCAGCTCGCGGCGCTTCTGGTTGGACGCCTCGAGCGCCTGCGCGCACGCCGACGCCTCGTCACCGCCCGCCAGCAAGAGCTCGAGCGCCGGCGCCGCGTCGCCGAGCCGCCCCGGCGCGTTCAGCCGCGGCGCGAGCTTCCACGACACCGTCTTCTCGTCGATGGGCTTCTCGCCGCCCTCCTCCATACCCGCCGCGCCGAGCAGCGACGCCAGCCCGGGCCGCTTGCGCTCCGCGAGCAGCTTGAGCCCTGCCGCCGTGAGGATCCGGTTCTCGCCCGACAGCGGCACGAGGTCCGCGATCGTCCCGAGCGCGACCAGGTCGAGCAGCTCGCGTGGATCGACCTCGGGGTGTGACCTGAACCAGCCCTGCTCGCGCAGCCGCGTACGCACCGCCGCCGCCAGGTAGAACGCGATCCCCACCGACGCCATGCCGCGGAACGGAAAGCTCGAGTCCGCGCGATACGGATTCACCAGCGCCAGCGCGGGATGCACCTCACCGGCCGCCGGCACCGTGTGGTGATCCACCACGACCACGTCGACCCCGCGTGCCCGCACCGTGGCGATCACCTCGCCGTCGCTGGTCCCGCAGTCGCCGATGATGATGAGCCTGGGCTCGCGCGCGAGCACGTCGGCCGCCGCCGCCGCGCAGAAGCCGTACCCTTCGTCGCGCCGCGCCACACGCGAGACCACGTCGGCGCCCACGCCGCGCAGAAAACACGTGAGGAGCGCGCACGTGGTGACGCCGTCGACGTCGTAGTCGCCGAACACGGCGACCCGCTCGCCGCGCAGGACCGCCGCCATCACGCGGTCGGCCGCGACCGTGAACCCCGCCATGCCGTCGGGCTTCCGCAGCCCGCCCAGCTTCGGCGACAGGAACCCACGCGCCGCTTCGACCTCTGTCATCCCACGCGCCACCAGACAGCGTGACGTCGTCGGCAACAACTGGAGCTCACGCGCGAGGCGCGAGACGAGCGCGTCGTCGAGCGAGCGGACCGATAGCACCCACGCACCCTACGCGCGGGGTCTGATCGCGAACGTCGCGAGATCCCCAGGGATCTCCATCCGGACCACACGCGCTCACACCCGAGGCCCGAGGTTTCTGGTCTCTGGCTGAGCCCCGAGGTCTGAAGCCCGAGGCCTCGCGGTCACGCGTCCGCGTGAACGCGCTCAGGGCTCGCTGGCGAGCGCCGCAGCCTGCCGCGCACGCGCCGGCGCCGGACCCGTGTACCACCTGTTCGTGATCCACAGGAAGGCGGGCGGCGCGAGGTAGAGGCTCGAGTACGCGCCGACGACGATGCCGGCGTTCATCGCGAACGCGAAGTTGCGGACCAGACCCTCGCCGAAGACGTTCATCATGAGCGTCACGGCGAAGAGCGTCGTCGACGTCAGGATCGACCGCACCAGCACCTCGTTGAGCGAGATGTCGACGATGCGCTCGAGCTTCTTGTCCTTCAGCTTCTCGCTGTTCTCACGTATGCGGTCGAAGATGACGACCGTGTCGTTCACCGAGAAGCCGATGACGGTCAGGAGCGCCGCCACCGACGACAGCGACACGTCCGTCCACGTCACCGCGAACACGCCGATCACCATGATGGCGTCGTGCATGGTCGCGATGATCGCGCCCGGCGCGTAGCGGATGTCGAAGCGCACCGTCAGGTAGAGGACGATGAGCAGCATCGCGTAGAAGAGCGACTTGATGCCGTCGTTGCGGAGCTCGTTACCTGCCTTGGCGCTCACCTGCGAGGTCTGCACGACCTCGGCGTCGATGCCCGGCAGGTCGGCCTCGAGCACGCGCTCGTACTGCCGGTCGAGGCCGTGCATCGCGAACGTCATGTTGTACTCGCCGGTGCCCTCGTCGGGGTGCTCGTACAGCACGGCCGACTCGCCCCACGGCTTGGACTCGAGCCCGGCCTTGGTCCACACGTCGGCCGCCTCGGCCTCGCCGATCTTCTGCTTCGAGCGCACGAAGAGGCGGTCACCCGACCACTGCAGCTTGTCGAGCTCGCGGTCGCCGAACTTGGCGCGGAACGCCTCGGTCGCCGTTTCCTGCTGCTTGGGCGTGGTGGCACCGAAGCGCGGGGTGCGGACCAGGATGCCCTTGACGGCGACATCGCGCCCCTTCACCTCGTCGGTCCACGAACGCTCCGACACGTCGAAGCCCGCGGCACCCGACTTCTCGAGCGCGGCGCGAACCTTGCCGGCGTCGGCGCGCGTGTAGCGCGTCTCGCCCGGGGGCGCCGACTTGTCCTTGAACGAGTAGATGATCTCGGTGCCGCCCTTGAAGTCGATGGTCCAGTTCAGGTGGCTACCGCGGACCGCCTTGTTGACGAACAGCATGCCGATGCTGGCCGAACAGAGGAGGAACGAGATGATGCACCAGAGCCGGAACTTCGAGACGAACTGGAAGTCGTTCCCGGGCTTCAGGATGTAGCGAAATTTGTGCTCTTGGGCCGCCATGGTCGGTCGTCCTCAGATCGAGATGGTGGCCAGCTCGCCCTTCTTCTTGCTGACGTACAGGTCGAAGAAGTAGCGAGTGATCCAGACACTGGTGAAGATGGTGGTGGCGATGCCGACGAGCAGCATGATGGCGAAGCCGTAGATCGGGCCCGAGCCGTACTGGAGGAGCACCCAGCCGGCGGCCGCCGTCGTGAGCTGGCCGTCGAGGATGCTCGAGAACGCGCGCTGGAAGCCGATCTCGACGGCGCCCTTCACGGACTTGCCGAGCAGGAGCTCGTCACGGATTCGTTCGTAGATGAGCACGTTGCCGTCGACCGCCATACCCACGGTGAGCACGACGGCCGCGATGCCGGGCAGCGTCAGGGTCGCTCGGAACATCGCCATGACCGCGAGCATCATGAGGATGTTCATGGCCACCGCGACGATCGCGATGGTGCCCGACCACTTGTAGATGCCGACCATCATGATGATGACGAGGATGATGCCGAGGCCGAACGACAGCTCGGCCTTTTCGACCGCGTCGCGACCGAGCGTGGGACCGAGCTCCGCGACCTGCTGCTCCTCGAGCGGCGCCGGCAGCGAGCCGGTGCGCAGCACGTTGACCAGGTCCATCGCGTCGCGTTCCTGCGTGCGGGGATCCGAGCCGCCCATCGTGATGCTCGAGCGGCCCTGGCGAATCGCGCCCTGGATGGTCGGCGCCGAGGCGACGACGTCATCGAGGATGATCGCCATCTTCTTGCCGACGTTGGAGGAGGTGAGGTCACCGAACGCGCGGCCGCCGAGGCGGTTGAACTCCACCGCGACCTCGGGACGCAGCGTGTTGGGGTCGTAGCTGACGTCGGCCTTCGACACGGCCGAGCCGGTCAGGCGGACGGCGCGATCGAGGTAATACGTGCGCCAGTACGGTCGCTTGTCGGCCTTCTCGCCCACCGAGTCCGGGAAGTTCAGCTCGAAGCCGATCTGGCCGTCGGGCGGGAGCTGGAACTGCGGATCGTCCTTGGCCAGCTGCTCGAGGTAGCGCTCGATGACGCGGCGGCCAGTGACCTTGCAGCGGACCTTGCCGTCCTTCTCGGGCATGTCGCGGCGATAGCAGCCGCTCTTCCTCGCCTCGTCGATCGTGAACGACTCGTCGCGGTCGTACGCCTTCAGGTACGAGTCGAAGAACTCCTTGCCGGTCTTCTCGTGCGCCCACGCGTCCGGGTGGCCGGTGATGCCGAGCGCCTCCGCGGCGGGGTCGGGGCCGATCACCTTCTGGTAGAGCGCCGACATCCACGGCGAGCCATCGGCGACGATCTTGAACTCGAGCTTCGCCGTGCGGGCGATGAGCTCCTTGATGCGCCCGATGTTCTCCTTGTCGAGACCGGGCAGCTCCACGATGATCTGGTCGTCCTTCTCGATCACCGTCGGCTCGGTCACGCCGCGCGCGTCGATGCGCTTCTGGATCGTGCCGACCGCCTGCTTGAGCGCGCTCTTGCGGATGCCATCGGCGAACTTCGACGAGATGCGCATGCACAGCGAGTCCTTGAGCGGACCGCTGGCCGGGCACGGCATCGTCGCGATCATGTCGCCGTAGCGCGACGACAAAAGCTTCTGGACCTCGGCCTTCTTGGCCGGATCCTTGAGCGTCACCGCCAGCGCGCCGGGCGCGATGTCGGGCGTCGAGGACGTGCCGTCGATCTTCTTGTCGGCCAGCTCGGCGTCGATGTCACGCTTGAGCTCCGACGCCTTGTCGTCGACCGCCTTGTCGAGCGCGATCGAGTACGTGAACTGAGCACCACCCTGGAGGTCGAGGCCGAGCGTGATCTTGTGGTCGAAGAAGAACCACGAAGGGATGCGCTCGCTGTCGACGAACGTCGGGACCAGGTACAGGACGCAGTAGATGAAGAGAGCAGCGAAGCCGAAGCTCCGCAGGCGCAGGCTACGATCCATGAAGAACCTCGAGGAGCCGGAACCGGAATCCAATCAATCGGATCGGCAGGCGGAAATCACGCGGCCTTGTCGGCCTTGGTCTCGCTGGCGGCAGGAGACCACTTGTTCTCGATGTACGCGCGGGGAACGCGGACCCGGACCTTCTCCTGGATCTCGAGGACGACGACGTCGCCCTGCGTGCCGGTGATCTTTCCGATGATCCCGCCGCGCGTGATCACGTGCTCACCAACACCGATCTTGTTCAGCATCTCCTGATGTTCCTTCTGCTTCTTCACCTGCGGACGGATCAGCAGGAAGTAGAAGACCACGAACATCAGGCCCATCATGATGAGGGGAGAGGCGGCGCCCATGAGACAGCTCCTGGAGGAAATTCCGAAAAGTTGTGGGTGAGTAGCACCCGCTGGAGCGAGGGTCAAGCGGGCCGATCGGGCGGGTTTCCCTCGTGCAGGATGCGGTCGCGCAGCGCACGCATGTGCCGGGCGTAGTGCGTGAGGTTGTGAAGGGTTGCCAGGCGGCTGTAGAGGATCTCCCCGCACATGTGAAGATGTCGCAGGTAGCCGCGGGAGTGGTGGCGGCACGTCTCGCAGGGGCACGAGGCGTCGATCGGTGAGGCGTCGTCGCGGAACTTCGCGTTCGAGATGGTGATCTTGCCGTCGGACGTGAAGAGGTAGCCGTTGCGGGCGTTTCGCGTCGGCATCACGCAGTCGAACATGTCGACCCCCGCCGAGACGCCGCGCGCGAGGTCGGCCGGCGTGCCGACGCCCATCAGATAGCGAGGACGGTCGAACGGCAGCGTGTGCGCGAAGGCGTCGAGCACCCGGTACATCTCGGGGATGGGCTCGCCGACCGAAAGGCCGCCGATGGCGTAGCCGTCGAAGCCGAGCGGGACGATCTCGGCGGCATGGGCCAGCCGGCGCTCGACGTCGACGCCGCCCTGCACGATGCCGAACAGCGCCTGCCCCGCTGGACGCTCGACCGCGCGGCAGCGAGCGGCCCATGCGGTGGTTCGTCGCATGGCCGTGTCCTGCTGCTCGGCGTTGGCGTCGCCGGGCGGGCACTGGTCGAAGACCATGGCGATGTCGGAGCCGAGGACGCCCTGGATCTTCATCGAGATCTCGGGCGTGAGGCGGTGGCGCGAGCCGTCGATGTGGCTCTGGAAGGTCGCGCCGTCGTCGTCGATCTGGTTGATCCCGGAGAGCGAGAAGACCTGGAAGCCGCCCGAGTCGGTGAGGATCGGCCGATCCCACGCGGCGAAGCGGTGGAGCCCGCCGAGCGCGGTCATCGTGTCGAGGCCGGGGCGCAGGTACAGGTGGTACGTGTTGCCGAGGATGATCCTGGCGTCGAGCGGCGGCGTCTTCAGCTCGCCGGCGGTCATGCCCTTGACCGTGCCCTGCGTGCCGACCGGCATGAAGACCGGCGTCTCGATGTCGCCGCGCGGCGTGTGCAGGATGCCGGCGCGCGCGTTGCCGAGGACGCGGAGGATCTCGAAGGAGAAGCCAGGAGTGGGGAGCTGGATGAGCATCAGGATCGCCGCGACGATGACGAGAGCAGCATGGCGTCGCCGTAGCTGAAGAACCTGTAGCCCGCGGCGACCGCGTGGGCATAGGCCGAGCGGATGCGATCGACGCCGGCGAAGGCGGAGACCAGCATGAGCAGCGTCGACTCGGGGAGGTGAAAGTTGGTGACGAGGTGGTCGACGGCGCGGAAGCGGAAGCCGGTGTCGGGACGGATGAAGAGGTTGGTGTCGCCGGCGCCGGCGCGCACTTGCTTCTCGGCGATGGCGGCGGACTCGAGCGTGCGGACGACGGTGGTGCCGACGGCGACGACGGGGCGGCCGGAGGCGACGAGCGCGGCGGTCTCGTCGGGCACGTGAAAGCGCTCGCGGTGCATGACGTGGCGCGCGAGATCGTCCTCGCGCACCGGCGCGAACGTGCCGAGCCCGACGTGCAGCGTCACCGTCGCGATCGTGGCGCCCCGCGCGCGCAGCGCGTCCAGCACGGCGGGCGTGAAGTGCAGCCCCGCGGTGGGTGCGGCCACGGCGCCGGCCTCGCGCGCGAACACGGTCTGGTAGCGCTCGGCGTCGGCCACCTCGAGCCCGCCGTCGCGCTCGATGTACGGCGGCAGCGGCAGCTCGCCGACCTCGTCGAGGAACGCGTGGACGTCGCCCTCGACGCGCACGATGACGCGGTCATCCACGACGCCGCGGACGGTGAGCGTGCGGCCGCCGCGCTCGGTCACGAGCTCCATCCCGTCACGGAGGCTCTTGAGCGGCCGGGCGAGACACTCCCAGCCGCCGTCGGCCGCGGGCTCGACGAACAGGAGCTCGACCGCGCCGCCGGTCGTCACCTTCTTCGTCTTCACGCGCGCGGGGACGACCTTGGTATCGTTCACGACGACGACGGCGTCCTCGGGCAGCAGGTCGGGCAGATCCACGAACATGCGATCCGCCAGGGACGCGTCGCCCACGACCAGCAGCCGCGCGCCGTCCCGGCGCTGGGCGGGGTGCTGCGCGATCTGCTCGGGCGGCAGGTCGTAGTGGTAGTCGCTCTTCCGATGCATGGCGGGACGGGGCTGGGATGGGTACATCCACGCGCCGCAGAGCGCAACCGGCGCCGGCTCGCCTCCTCTATAGTGACGCCGGCATGCGGATCGCTCCTGCCCTGCCCCTCGTCTCGATCTCCTGGCTCCTCGTCGGCTCGGCGGCGGCCGAGACCGCCGACGTCGACGGAGACGGCAAGCCCGACACCGTGCGCATCGAGGCGACGGGGGCGATCGCGGTCGAGCGCGCCGGCGGCGGCGGTGCGTTCGTGCCCTTCGGGCTGACCGGCAACCTGGGCAAGACCCAGCTCAGCATCGCGGGCCCGGGCGGTGCGAAGGGCCGGCCCTACGTCGTCGCGGTCGCCCAGTTCGGCAACGCGTGGGAGGCGGTCGCGCTGCGCTGGGACAAGGGCGCGATGCGGGAGCTGTGGCGCGGGCCGGTGGGCCCGGCCGGCGACGACGGCGAGTACGAGGTGTGGATCGAGGCGCGCCCGTCGGGGCTGGTGCGCTGGCAGCGCCGCAGCGATCTCGACCGCTGCGACGGTGCGCAGGCCGAGCTGTTCCGCGAGGTGTGGGACGACGCCTCGGGCACGTGGAAGCCGGCGCGCCCGAGTGTCCGCTTTCCGGACAGCACCGCCACGGTGAAGGCGGTCGCGTCGCCGGCGCTGGGCGCCGGCTGGTACCGGGCGAGCGGCGCCACCACGGCGGCGGGCGCGACCGACGCCGGTCAGCTGGTCGCGCCGCGCGTGCTCGAGGACAGCGATCCGAAGACGGCGTGGCGCGAGGACCGCGGCGGCGACGGCACCGGCGAGATGTTCACGTTCCGCACCACCATGAAGGGCGGTCGCGCGGCGGCGGTGCGCTTCGTGCCCGGCGGCGACGGCAAGGGCAACCGCGTGCGCGCGCTCCACGTGATCGGCAAGGGCGCGAGTTATCGCGTGGAGCTCGACGCGTCGACGACCGGCCCGGTCGTCGCCACGCTGCCCCAGCCGATCGACGGCTGCGTGACCGTCGCGATCGCCGGCGTCGATCGCAAGGGCGCGACCAACATCACCGCGATCGCCGAGCTGAGCGTCATCGCCGACGTGGAGCTCGCACCGGGGGGCGCCGAGGCGCTGCTCGCGGCGCAGGTCGCGAAGGGCGGCATCGCCGGCGAGTCGGCGGCGCGCGCCCTCGCCGCGCGCGGCGCGGCGGCCGTGCAGGCCCTCACCGCCGCGCTCGCCAGCGCCGATGCGGCGAGCCGCCCGCGCGTCCTCGCCGCGCTCGCGAAGATCAAGGACCCGGCCGTCATCGAGCCGATCACGGTGGCGCTCGCCAAGGGCGAGCTACCCGAGGGCGATCGCGTCGCCGCCGCCGAGCTGATCGCCAGCCTGCCCGGCGGCGCCGCGGCCCTGGCGCCCTTGATCCATCAGCCAGGCGACGAACACGGGCGTCTCGCGGTGGCCAAGGTCGTCGCGCGAACGCAACCGATCGAGCTCGCGCGCGCGGCCGGTCAGGGCAGCCGCGAGTTCCGCGCCGCGATCGTCGAGCTCCTCGCGGGCGCCGGGACGATGTCACTCGCGGGCTGGGGCAGCGACGCGAACCATCCCATCCCGCAGCGCGCCGACGTGTTCCGCGCGCTGAGCAAGGCGGCCGCCGCCCACGGCGTGACCGCCGAGGAGCGCGCGCGGATCGCCGAGCTCTTCCTCGCAGCGCTGGAGGGCTGGTCGAGCCCGGAGGCGCGCCGCACGTGGAAGGCGGACGAGCTGTACGAGATCCACTACCGGCTGATCGCCGGGCTCGGCGCGATCGGCGACGGCGCCGAGCTTCGCGGGATGGTCGCGTGGCTCGGTCGCGCCGGCGACGACGCGCGCACGCGTGCGCTCCGTCGCGTCGCCGCGAACGCGCTCGGCGTGAACGGCACCGCCGACGCGCGGCTCGCGCTGGCGCAGCTCGCGAGTGACAAGGACGCGGGGACCCGCCTCGCCGCGGTGCGCGCGCTGGCCAGCGAGGGCGAGAGCGGCGACGCGCCCACGCCGCACGGCCCGGTCACCGCCGACGACACCGCGGCGCGCGACGCCGGCGATCGCGCCATCGGCACCATCCTGTCGGGCGACGCCTGGCCCGAGTTGCGCCGTGCGGCTGCATCGGCGCTCGGCGTGCGCTGCCAGCGCCGCGGCCCGCGCGACGCGCTCGACGGCGCGCTCGAGCACGACGCCGACCTCGCCGTGCGCGTCGACGCGCTCACCGCGCTCGTCACGTGCAAGTCCGACGGCATCGCGGGCCGGCTCCTCGCGATCGCCGACGACGGCAAGCGCGAGCCCGACCTGCGCGACCGCGCGGTGGCGCTGTACGGCCAGCTCGGCGCGCCGGGCGCGGCCGTCGCGCTGATCGATCGCCTCGAGCGCTGGCGCGGCCAGGCCTTCTCCGACGAGTCGGCGCTGCGTCTCGCGGTGCGCGCCGCGACCGCGCTCGGCGTGCTCGGCGACGCCAAGGGCGCACCGGCGCTGCTGTCGTCGGCGCGCGACGGCGCGTTCCCGGAGCTGCAGGCCGCGTCGGCCGCCGCGCTCGGCGCGCTCGGCAAGGCGTGCCCGAAGGACGCGATCATGTTGCTGCGCAACCTCGCGCAGAGCGAGCAACGATCGGTCAGCATCGCGGCGCGCGGCGCGATGAAGAAGTGCGGGCGCTGAGGGAAGAAGGCCTCCGGCCTCAGTCGCGCGTACCGGCGTCGCTCGGAGCCCCGGCGTCACGAAGGGCGCCAGCGTCGCCGGGACGCACGGGCGCGCCGAGGTTGGGCGGCGGCGGCGGCGGCGGCTCGATGATCGTGAAGTTCCGCACGCCGACCAGCTGGCCGCCGACCGTCTCGGTCACGCACTGCCACTTGCCGAGCGGATCGGCGGGCAGCTGCTTCGCGGGCAGCTCGCTGCGATAGACCATCGCCTCGCCGTCACAGCGCAGCGCCTCGGGGACGGTCCGCGCCACGGTGCGCCCGCGGTGACGCCACACGTGCACCACGTCCTCCTTCACACCGCCCGGCTCGATCAGCATCGCACCGCAGCGGAGCCCGTCGAGCTGATCCTTGCGCAGCTCGTGCTTGGACGGCGGCAGGCATTCGTAGCTGCCGCGCGTGCCGTGGCCGACCGCGATCTCGGCCATCGCCAGCGGAGCCGGTGGAATGGCGGCGCGCCCGTACGCGACCGCGGCGAACAGGCCGATCGTGGTGCCGGCGGTGATCACGATGCCCTGGAACGACATCACCGTGCGCACCGAGAAGCTGAGGAACGCGACCGCCACCGGCGTCGCCGCCGCCGCGATGAGCAAGCCGGTGAGATGCGTGAACTGGAAGACCAGCGGCAGGACGACGTTGAGGGCCCCGAACATGGCGAGCCCGTACATCGCCGACGCCAGCCAGCGCCGCTCCATGATCACGTTGTCGAAGACGAGATCCATCGTCGACACCACGGCGCACACCAGCAGCACCGGCGCCATCCACCAGTTGAACGACGACAGCGACCACGTCGCGCTCGACGCGTAGAGCGGCACCAGGAAGAAGAACATCTGCTGGTACAGCTGCTTGATGACGTAGTTGGTGCCGAGGCGGACGCCCTTCTTGATGACGTTCTCGTGCTCGCTGCGGTTGGCCGGCCCGACGATGAAGCGGAGCGCGACGAACATCAGCATCCACGACAGCATCAGGACGAGCAGGACCTTGTCGGCGTAGGCCAGGCCCTTGCGCGCGAACAGCATCACGCCCACGCCGAACGACAGCGCGAACAGGCTGTGGAACCACCAGATCGAACGGATGATCTTGCGGAGACGGCTCGGTGGTGGCGACGCCGCGGGGGCGCCTTCGTCGTCAGCCCTGTCGTGCGGCATCGGCGACCAGCTCGCGGATGCGATCGACGGCGAGCTCGATCTTGGCCATCGGCGGACCGAACGAGAAGCGCAGGTGGCGGCGGAAGCGCGCCGACGCGTTCTGCGCGCGGCCGCCGCGGCGCTTGCCGGGATCGACGTCGAAGAAGTCGCCGGGCACCGTGATGACCTGGCGGTCGAGCGCGGCGCGGAAGAAGGTCATGCCGTCGTTGATCGACGGCGGCAGGTTCTTGGCCGACGCCCACACGTAGAACGTGCCCTCGGGCGGCAGGTCGACGGTGAAGCCGACGTCGCGCAGACCGTCGAGCATCTTCTGGCGCTTCTTGCCGAACTCGGTGCGGATCGCCTTGGTCTCGGCGAGCGTGCCCTCGGGATCGAGGAGGCCGATGGCCGCGCGCTGGAGCGGACGCGAGCCGCCGCCGTCGAGGAACGAGCCGGCGCTCGTGATCGCCTCGATGATCTTCTTGGGCGCCACCGTCCACGTGGTGCGCCAGCCCGGGTAACGCCAGTTCTTGGTGAGGCCGTCGAGGATGACGACGGGATCGCGATCCACGTCCTCGACGAAGCGCGCGGCGGTCGAGATGCCGCCCTGCGCGGCGAGATCGGGGCGCCACACGTAGTGCGAGTAGAACTCGTCGAGGATGAGCGAGCAGTCGAGATCGCGCGCGACCGCGATCCAGTCGGCCAGCTCGTCGCCGCCGATCGTCTTGCCGGTCGGGTTCGACGGGTTCGAGAGCAGGACCGCCGACATGCCGCGGCCGAGGATCTCGCGGCGGAGATCGGCGGCGGAGAAGGCGTAGCCGCGATCGCTCTCGAGCAGGATCGGGATCGGTGAGAACAGGCGGAAGACGGAGAGCAGCTCCTCGTACGCCGTGTAGTCGGGGAGGAAGTGGCCGAGGTTGATGTTGCCGAGCGCCGCGGCGACGCGCGTGAGCGCCGCGCGACCGCCGCCGGAGATCGCGACGTTCTCCGCCGTGTACTGCGAGGGCATGCCACGGCGGAAGAGGCGGTTGTAGAGCGACGCGATCGCCTCGCGCAGCTCCCAGATGCCGCCGACCGGCGCGTACTCCTGGTCGAGCGGATCGATCGTGATGGCGCCGCGACGCGGCGGCGCGCCGGGAAGATCTTCGGCCTCGGGCATGCCTTGACCGAGGTTGCACCAGTCGGCGGCGGCGGGATCGAAGCCGCGGCGCTTGGCCTCGGTGGTCACGAAGATGACGCCGGTGCGCGGCACCTCGCGGAACGCAGCGAACGTCGGGTCCGGCTCGGGCGCGGGAACCGGCGGCACGATGGGAACCACCTTCGACATGATCGGTACGTCTATCATGTCCCGAGGACTGAGCCATGTTCCAAGCGAGGTCGTGCTAGCGTCCGTTCGTGCCGACGTTCGCCGATGTACGTGGTCAGGAGCGCGCCCTCGGCGTCCTGCGCGCGGCGCTGGCCAACCGTCGATTGCACCACGCCCTTTTGTTCACGGGACCTTCGGGTGTCGGCAAGCGGATGACCGCACTGGCGCTGGCGTCCGCGCTGAACTGCGAGACCGCGCCCGGCGAGGGATGTGGGACGTGTGCGGTGTGCACGCGCATCACGGATGGGATTCACCCGGACGTCGTGACGCTGGCGCGTGAAGGCGCCGCGCAGATCGTGCCGATCGAGACCGTGCGCGCGCAGGTGATCGCGGCGGTCGGCTTGCCGCCGCACGAGGCGCGCGAGCGCGTGTTCCTGATCGACGAAGCGACGGCGCTGCAGCCGGCCGCGGCGAACTCGCTCCTGAAGACGCTCGAGGAGCCACCCGCGCGCACGCGCTTCGTGCTGATGACGGTCGCGCCCGATCAGCTGTTGCCGACGATCCGCAGCCGGTGCCAGCGCGTGGCGTTCGCGCCGCTCGGCGCGGACGCGCGCAAGGCGATGGCCGGCGGCGAGGCCGATCCCGTGGTGAACGCGGCCGAGGCGCTGGTCGCGGCGGTCGATCGCGGCGTGCATGCAGGCGCGGCGATCGGCGTGGTGCAGGCGGCGGGCGGCGAGAGCAAGCTCGACGTCGCGGCGGTCATCGAGCTGGCGGCGATCGAGCTGCACGCGCGCGCGCGGCGCCTCGTCGATGACGGCGACGTCGTCGGTGCGCGGCTGGCCGCGGATCGCGCGAGCATCCTGGTGGCGTCGCACATGGCGGTCAACATTCATCACGGGCACGGCGGCGTGTCGCTGGAGGCGCTCGCGCACCGTCTGCAACGAGGTGGCTTGTGAGCGGGGCCGGCGCGAGCGACGGCGGCGAGGGCGGCAACAGCGAGGGCGGCGGTGGCGAGGGTGGCGAGGGTGGCGCCGAGCCGAACAGCAGCGGTGGCCCCGAGGGCGAACGCCGGCGGCGGCGTCGACGTCGCGGTGCCGGCGGCGAGCGCGCGGAAGGCGGCGGCGGCGGCGGCGGGCAGCCGCAACCGCAACCGCAGTCGCAGCGGCAACCGCAGCCGCAGCCGCAGCGGCAACCGCAGCGGCAACCGCAGCCGCAGCCGCAGCGGCAACCGCAGCCGCAACGGCAGCCGCAGCCGCAGCGGCAACCGCAGGGCGGCGGCGGTCAGCCCCGCGGCGACGGCGGACGCCGCGAGGACGGCGGCCAGCGTGAGGACGATGGCCAGCGCGATGATGGTGGCCAGCGCGGCAACGATCAACGCGGCGGTGGTGGTCCGCGCGGTGGCGATCAACGCGGCGGCGCTGGTCCGCGCGGTGGCGATCAACGCGGTGGCGGTGGTCAGCGCGGCAACGATCAACGCGGCGGCGGTGGGCAGCGCGGTGGCGATCAACGCGGCGGTGGACAACGCGATGGTGGGCGCCGCGATGGCGGGCAACGCGATGGCGGGCAACGCGACGACGCGCGACGCGATCGCGCGGCTGACGCGCCCGAGGCCCGAGGCCCTCTTCCCGAGGCCTCCTCGACGTCCGCAGTTGACGCCTCGTGGGACGACGAAGTCGGCACCACGAGCCAGCAACTGCCGGTCGTCGAGGACGACGATGCCGGTCCCGCGCCCGCCATCACGCTGGGCGCGGACCTGCCGGTCGAGCCCGCTGACGATGACCCGGATCCCGCCAGCGCCGACGTCGGCGACGTCGAGGTCGCGGCGCTCGGCCAGGCCGTCGCCAGCGTGGCCGGCGTGCGCCTCGTGCCCACCGGCAAGATCTACTGGTGCGACGCCGGGGGCAGCACGTACCGCGTCGGCGATCTCGTGATCGTCGACGGCGAGCGCTCGACCCGCATCGCCACGATCGCGGTCGCACCCGAACGGCGCAACGTCAAGGAGCGGCCGGTCCGCCAGATCGTCCGGAAAGCGGACGACCGCGATCGCGACACGCTGCTCCGCGAGCAGACGCAGGCCACCGAGGTCCTCCGCCTGGCGCGCGACAAGGCCAGGGACCTCCGCCTGCCCTGCAAGGTCTTCCGCGTCGAGTACACGCAGCCGCCCGGCGCCAACGGTCGCGGCGGCAAGCTCAACCTCTATTACACGAGCGACGAGCGCATCGAGGTGCGCGACCTCCTGCGCGACCTGGGCTCGGCCACCGGCGCGCGCATCGAGCTGCGCCAGGTCGGCGTACGCGACGAGGCCAAACACGTCGGCGGCATCGGCAGCTGCGGCCTCGAGCTGTGCTGTACGACGTGGCTCCCCGACTTCGTCCCCGTCTCGATCAAGATGGCCAAGGACCAGGGCCTGGTCCTCAACCCGACCAAGGTGTCGGGTCAGTGCGGCCGCCTCAAGTGCTGCCTCGTCTACGAGCAGGCCACCTACGCCGAGATGCGCAAGGGGCTGCCCAAGCTCGGCAAGCGCGTCGTCACCGCGACCGGTGAAGGCCGCGTCGTCGAGGTCGACGTCTTGCGCCAGCGCGTGCGCGTGGCCTATGGCCCCGGCGAGAGCGTGGTGTACCCGGCGGGCGAGGTGAAGCCGTTGTTCCCGCCGCAGCAGCCCGGACGCGCCGGGGCCCACGACAGCGTCGAGCCCGACGAGTCCGGCGAGCATCCCGACGCCGATCCTGACGCCGACGCCGAACCCGACCCCGAGACCCCATCGTCATGACCCGCCCCTTCTACGTCACCACTCCCATCTACTACGTGAACGACGTCCCGCACCTGGGGCACGCGTACACGACCATCGTCGCCGACGCGCTCGCCCGCTTCCATCACATGTGCGGCGACGACGCGCGCTTCCTGACGGGCACCGACGAGCACGGCCAGAAGATCGTCGAGGCCGCCGAGAAGCGCGGGCTCACGCCGCAGCAGCTGACCGATGAGGTCGCGCCGCGCTTCCGCGACACGTGGATCGAGCTCGGCATGCAGTTCGACGGCGCCGTCGCGCAGCACGGCTTCCCGCGCGACTTCATCCGCACCACCGAGCCGCGCCACAAGCGCGTGGTCCAGGGGCTGTGGAAGCGCATCCAGGAGAAGAGCCCGGACGACATCTACCTCGCCACGTACCAGGGCTGGTACTGCGTCGGCTGCGAGGCCTTCTACACGGACAGCCAGCTCAAGAAGAACGCCTCCGACGAGTCGGTGTGCCCGGTGCACGAGCGCCCGGTCAGCTGGGTCGACAAGGAGACGTCGTACTTCTTCAAGCTCTCGGCGTACGGCGACGCGCTGCTCGAGCACATCGAGCGCCATCCGCACTTCATCCAGCCCGAGCAGTATCGCAACGAGGTGCTCGGCTTCCTGCGCGGTGGCCTGCGCGATCTGTCCGTCTCCCGGACGAGCTTCTCGTGGGGCATCCCGGTGCCGGAGGACGCGCGTCATCCCGGCGAGGCGGCCAGACACGTCATGTACGTGTGGTTCGACGCGCTCACCAACTATCTCTCGGCGCTCGGCGACCCCTTTGACATGGCGTCGGCCGCGCCGGATGTCGACCGCTACTGGAAGAGCGTGGTCCACGTCATCGGCAAGGACATCCTGCGCTTCCACGCCGTCTACTGGCCGGCCTTCCTCATGTCGGCGGGCCTGCCGCTGCCGCGCACCATCCTCTGCCACGGATGGTGGGCGATCGGCGGCCGCAAGATCTCGAAGTCGATCCCGGCCACGCGCGTGTCGGCGGTGACGCTGGCCCACGACCTCGCGGGCGCGTCGTCGGTGCCCGCCACCGGCATCGACGCGATCCGGTACTTCCTCCTGCGCGAGACGCCGCTCGGCAACGACGGCGACCTCATCTACGAGAGCCTGATCGAGCGCTACAACGCCGACCTCGCCAACGACCTCGGCAACCTGATCAACCGCAGCCTCACGATGCTCGTGAAGTACGGCGGTGGCGGCATCGGCACGCGCGACGCGGCGCTTGCCGCGACGGGTGCGCACGCGCAGATCGCGAAGGTCGCGGCCGACGCGGTGCGCGACGCGCGCATGTCGCTCGACGGATTCCAGCCCTCGCGCGCGCTCGAGGCGGTGTGGCGCCTGGTGCGCGAGGCCAACGCGTACATCGCGGCGACCGAGCCGTGGTCGCTGGCCAAGGATCCGGCGAAGAAGTCGGAGCTCGATCACGTGCTCCACACCCTGGCCGCGGCGCTGTGGTGGACGCGCCTCCTGGTCGCGCCGATCCTGCCCGCGACCGCCGCCGCGCTCGACGGCTGGCTGGGCGCGCAGGTCGCCGAGAAGGACGCGCGCTGGCCATCGGAGGAGACGTTCGGCACCGACCTCCCCGCCCTCTCGCCCACGCAGTCGACGCCGCTGTTCCCGCGCATCGACGACAAGCGCGGCGCCGTCCTCCTCGAGAAGTGGCTCCCCAGGGACGTCGCGGCCGCAACCGCAACCGCAACCGCAACCGCAACCGCAACCGCAACCGCACCGTCGACGGCGGCAGCCGCGCCGTTCACCCCCGCCCCCATTGCCCAGACGATCGTCTACGACGACTTCGCCAAGCTCGACCTGCGCGTCGGGCTCGTCGTCGCCGCCGAGGCGGTCCCCAAGGCCAAGAAGCTGCTCAAGCTCGCCGTCGATCTCGGCGAGGGCCGCCACCGCACGATCGTGGCCGGCATCGCGGAGGCCTTCCAGCCCGCCGCGCTCGTCGGCAAGCGCGTGCTCGTGGTCGCCAACCTCGCCCCGCGCGAGATGCGCGGCCTCACCAGCGAGGGCATGATCCTCGCCGCCGGCGATGACGCGATCCTCGCGCTCGGCACCATCGACGCCGACGCGCCGCCCGGCTCGCGGGTGAAGTGACCGCTACGGCTCGGTCTGGCAGTTCTCGTTGCAGCCGTCGCCGTTGGTGGTGTTGCCGTCGTCGCACTGCTCGTTGCCGGCCCACGCGAAGCCGTCGCCGCAGGCCGCGAACGCGCAGTCCACGCAGTCGTCGGTGTTGACGAGGTTGTTGTCGTCGCACTCCTCGCCGTAGAGGGGCTGCGTCGACCCGTCGGGGCACGAGTCCTCCCAGTGGCACTGCGCGTCGCAGCCGTCGAGGTTGTCCTGGTTCGTGTCGTCGCACTCCTCGCCGGCGAGGATGTTGACGCGCCCATCGCCGCACGTCGCAAGGGTGCAGTCGTTGTCGCACGTGCCGGTGAGGAGGCCGGGATCGCAAGCCTCGGTGGCCGCCGTGTTCAGGATGCCGTCGAAGCACAGGGGCAACGAACAATCGACGTCGCAGGTCGCGCTCTGGCCCGACGTGTCGCATTCCTCGGCGCCCTCACGCGTGCCGTTGCCGCAGGTGTTGCTGAACAGGATCACCCCGCTCGCCGCATTCGCGAAGAAGCTGGGCACGACCTCGGCGCGCAGCCGACCGGTCGCATATGCGAGCCCGTCCCGGGTCGCCCCGACCACGAACACGTAGCGCTCGCCGGTCGCGAACACGTCGGCGGGGATCGAGACCGAGGTCTCCGTCGTGATGAACGTGGCCACGACGCTCGGGTTTCCGTTGAACTGGGCCTGCGGCACCAGGCGCCGCACGCTCACCGCGTACCGCGACGCGTTGGTCACGGCACTCCACTGGACCGTGACGGGCGCGGCGCCGAGGGTACGGACGCCATCGGCGGCCGTGGTTCCGCCCACGCGCAGGTTGGTCGGAGGCCCCACCTGCACCATCGTGCCGATCGATCCGCCGGTGAACATGCGCGTCGTGGCCATGGTGACGTTGATGTTGTTGCCGGGCTGGTTCGCCGCCGCGCCGGGCAGGCGCACGCGCTTGCGGCGCACGTACGACTCGGTCGCCGTGAACGCCCACGTGCTGTCGTAGGGATTGCCGTACGACAGCATCTGCCCCAGCGTCGTCGTCGTCGACTTCACACCGGAGATGTCGAGCCCGACGACACCGGGCCCGAAGCGATTGTTGGGATCGGTACCGAGCAGCACCCCGAGACCCGCGCCGACGACCTCCGCGACGTGCGGCGCGCTGGCGTACGCCTGCCGGAGCGTATCCATCTGGAAGTTGACGGTGACCATTCGGTCCTGAGGGACGTCCACGAACGCACCGTTCACGGCCAGCGGTGTTCCGTCCGTCTGCGATAGCCCCGTCATACGCGCAAGCTCGATGAGCCGCGTCACGCTCGTGTTCTCTGCCAGCTGCGGCTGAGCGCTCTTGTGATGGTGCAGGATCTCGAGGTCGTCATTCTGGAGCAGCTTGGGACGCATGCGGGGCAGCGCCCACCCGTAGCCCCCGGTCCACTCGAAGGCCGCCGCCAGCGTCGTGGGCCCGCCGACGGGCTGGTTGGCTCCGAAGTCGATCGGGTAGTGCTCGGTGCCCGTTCCCAGCGAGTGGAGGGAAAAGAAGTCCGAGCCCCACGTGCGATCGAGCCCCGTGATGTTCGGGTTGATCGTCGACGGTAGCGCGACGTCGGGGAGGCCGGGCTTGCCCGCGGTGCCGAAGCCGAGATCGAGCGAACGCGCCGACGTGTAATAGAACGTCGGCGACGTCGCGCCGGAGAGCAGGACACGCAGGTAGTAGCCGCCCATCGGCACGTCGGGGATCGTGAGCGTGCCGGTCGTGCTGCCCGTGCCGTTGATGACGCGGAAGCCGCTCGCCTCGTTCGCGTCGGGCACGTACGCCGCGAAGGCGTAGATGCTCAGATCCTCGGGCGCCATCGTGGTGGCCACGCTGTTCCCGTTGCGCACGTAGTGCGTGAGCATCGACGTGCCGGTGACGGTGCGCTGGTCGGCGTCGACGTCCGTGCCGCCGTCACCGTCGTCGCCGGCGTCGATCTCGCCGCTCGGGTGCTTCTCCTTCACGCTGCACGCGGTGAGCGCGACCAGCGTGCCGAAGACGAACGCCGCGTGCGCGCGCATCAGAAGCCTCCCGTGAACACGAGGCCGACGGTGTCACGGTCCGCCATCGGCGCGACCGACGTCGGACCGCCGATCACCCAGAGGACGACGCCACCGGCAACCGCCACGCCGCCGCCGATGAGGAAGATGTTGGCCTTGCTCGCCGCCGAGCGCGCGTCCTTGTTGAGCCGCAGGCCTTCGGGATCGTCGCACACGTCGGTCGGGCAGATGGCGTCGGAGTCCGACGCGAGGCCCTTCGCCTTCAGCCCGAACACCACACCGCCCGCGATCGCCGCGACGCCGACCGCCGTGACGCCGATCGCCGCCTTGCGCATCCCGGTGAACGAGCTGGGGCGATCGATCGGCTGCGGGTCCTCGGGCTCGGGTTCGGCGGGTGCGCCACCCGACGGGGGCGTCTCGACGGCGACGGTCTCGGTGATCGGATCGACCTTGAGCTTGGGGATCTCGAGCACCTTGCGATCGAGCTCGCTGGCCACGCCGATCTTCGCGGTCCACGCCGTCGAGCCGGGCGCGCGCGCGATGATCTCGTACTCGCCGCCATCGACGAACACCTCGCTGTTCCACTGCCCTTCCACGATCGCTTCGCCGTCGCGGAGGATCTCGAGGCCTTTCACGCGCGCGTCGGGCCCGACCACCACCTTGAGCGAGGAGAGCCGCGGCTCCAGCGCATCGGCGCGCTTCTTCGACGGCGATGCGAGCGCCTGCTCGTCGCTCGAGCGCTCGGCGAGCTTGGTCGCCTCGACGAACGCGTACCACGCGCTCACCAGCTTCTTCGCCGACTCGTGGCACGCGCCGAGGTTCATCAGCGTCGAGGCGCGTGGATCGAGATCCTGGCTCGACTGGAACTTCTCGCACGCGTCGGCGAAGTTGCCCTTCGCCATCTCGGCCTTGGCCTGCTTGAACAGCGCCTCGGCCTCCGGCTTGCGGCTCTTCTGCGCCGCCGCCGTCGCCGCGAACGCACACACGAGGGCGATCGCCGCCCCGCTCCGTCGGATCCCCATGGCCCGACGATGCCAGAATTCAGCCGGGATTAGAGAAAGCCGTAGGCCTAGCGCGCCATCTTGGCCACGATTTGCCGGGCCTCGAGCGGCATGGCCTCGAAGAGCACACCGATACCGCGCGGCAGCGGCACGGGATCGCCGAGCGCGTCGGGAATCTCGCAATCCGCCTCGCGCGCCCACAGGACCCAGCCCACCGCCTCGACGCTGCCGTAAGCCGGAAGCTCGAAGCCGATGCGCACGCGCGCGAGCAGCGGCAGGGGATCGCACCCGATGAACGCGCCGTTGGTCGAGAGATCGCGGATGGCGCCGGGCACGGTCTTGCCGATCGACGTCGCGTCGGGCGCGACCCGTCGGTAGACCGCCTCGACCGTGGGATGCAGGGTCACGGTCGGCTGACCGATCGACTCGATCACGGCGGGGATGTTGACGGCAACGCGGCGGGCGCGACGATGCTCGCGGGACATGTGCGTCGATGATACTCCGCTCGATGCCGGGTTGTCCGATCCAGGCTAGGCTGCCGCCGTGTCCGTACCCGCCCGCTACCGGTTTCGCCCGCGCTTTCGCGGACTCGCGGTCCTGGCCATGGTGCTGGGCGTCGCGCTGGGCGGGTACGGATTGGTCGCAGGCGGCGCGGCGTCGACGGTGCTGGTCGTGATCGGGATGGGCGGCGCGGCGCTGGGCGGGCTCTATCTCGGCTCGCCGGCGTGGCGGATCGAGGTGCTCGTCGACGACGACGCGCTCGAGGTGCTGGCCTCGGGCGATCGCCGCTTCCGGCTGCCGTGGGCGGAGGTGACGAGCGTGATCGCGTCGCCCTCGACGGAGACCTGCTTCGTCGATGGTGGCGCGCCCGAGCGCAGCCTCCTCGTCCCCGGCGATGGCGCACCGGCGCCGTACGCGATCGACAACGCGCCGGACCTCTATCGCGCCATCGTGGCCCGCGCGCCGCGCGAGCGGGTGCGCGAGGTGGCGCTCCTCGAGACCGCGCGCAAAGCGGCGTAGGAGGCTGGCGTGAGCATGCTCTTCCCCTCCCGGGTCATCACCGTCGACGCGGCGCTGCGCGACATCAAGGCCACGTCGCCCCGCGCGCGCCTGGTCGCGGCGCAGGCGCTCGGGGACGTCGCCGCGGCCGATCACGCGCGCGTGCGCCCGGCCTTGTGCGCGGCGCTCGACGATGACGTCGCGGCGGTGCGCGCCGAGGCGGCCGGCTCGCTCGGCGAGATCGGCGGCGACGACGAGGCCGCGATCACGGGGCTCGTGAAGCGCCTCGACGACGGCGACGCCGGCGTGCGCCAGGCCGCCGCCATCGCGCTGGGCACGCTGCGCGCGGCCGGCGCGTTCACCCCGCTGGTGCGAGCGCTGCGCGAAGGCGCCGCCGATCTCCGCTTCCAGGCCGCGTCGTCGATCGTCGAGATCGACGCGCTCGCGGCGTACGAGCCGCTGGCCGCGTCGGTCGGCGACCCCGATCCGCAGGTCGCCGGCGCCGTCGCGCTCGCGCTCGGCGCGACCGGTGATGCGCGCGCCCCCGCGCTGATCGCGCACCTCATGGATCACGACGACGCGGGCGTGCGCTTCGACGCCGCGTACGCGCTGGCGCAGCTCGGCGATCGCCGCGGCGCGGGCGTGCTCGCCGGCGCGCTCCTCGACGGTGGTCGCGACTGGGACGCGGTCATCGCGCTCGAGAAGGTCGGCGAGGCGGAGGCGGCCGCCGCGCTCGCGTCGCTCCTCGGACGGAAGAACACGAGCCCCGAGGTGCAAGCGCGCGCCGCCGGCGCGGTGCTCGTGATCGTCGATCGCGCGGGTGGCGACCACGCCGCGCACACCGAGCAGGCGCGCACGCACCTCATCGCCGCGCTCGACAACCGGCGCGACACCGTGCGCGGCATCGCCGTCGACGAGCTCGGCAAGTCGGGCGGCGCCTGGGCGATCGCGCCGCTCGAGGTGCTCTCCCGCCGCCGGCGCGGCCGCGATCTCGCCGACGAGATCGCGAAGGCCGTACATTCCATCCGGGCCCGAACACCATGACCACGTTGTTCACCGATAGCCACGCGCACGTCGACGGTCCCGAGTTCGACGCCGATCGCGACGAGGTGCTCGCGCGCGCGCGCGCCGCCGGCGTACAGCGCATCGTCGTCATCGGCGCCGTCGGCGACACGACGAGCGCGCTTCGCGCGGTCGCCCTCGCCGAGCGCGATCCCGACGTGTTCGCCACCATCGCCACGCACCCGCACGACGTCGACAAGATGACGCCCGAGTGGTGGGCGCTGCACGAACGCCTCGCGCCGCACCCGCGCGTCGTCGCGATCGGCGAGACCGGCCTCGACTTCTACTACACGCACTCGGCGCGCGAGGCGCAGGCCGAGGCCTTCCGCCGCTTCATCGCCCTCGCCCGCAAGGTCGGCAAGCCGGTCGTCTGCCACATCCGGGACGCTCACGCCGAGTCGCGCGCCATCCTCGATGAGTGTGGTGCGGCCGAGGTCGGCGGCGTCATCCACTGCTTCACGGGGACTCCGGAAGACGCCGCCGCCTACGTGAAGATGGGCTTCCACGTGTCCTTCTCGGGCATCGTCACGTACAAGAATGCCCAGCCGATTCGTGATGCAGTTCGCGTAGTTCCACTCGATCGCATCCTCATCGAGACCGACTGCCCGTACCTGTCGCCGGTGCCCATGCGCGGACGTCGGAACGAGCCCGCCTTCGTGGTGCACACCGCCGAGGTCGTCGCGAGGGAGGCCGGGGTGCCCCTGGCCGATCTGGCCGCCGCCACGGTGGCCAACACCGCGCGGATCTTCCGATTTCCTACCGGTTGACACCCCCGGGGCTCGCCGGTATATACGGCAGCCCTTCCTCACAGGACTGGATGATCATGTCGGCAACGCAGCTCGGGCTCCTCGGACAGAAGATCGGAATGACGCAGGTGTTTGCCGACGACGGCGAGCGCGTGCCGGTGACGGTGATCCTGACCGGGCCCAACGTCGTGGTCGGCAAGCGCACCATGGACAAGGACGGCTACACCGCCCTCGTCCTCGGCTTCGGCGAGAAGCCGGCCCGTCTCGTGAACCGCGCCGCCGCGGGTCAGGCGAAGGCGGCGAACACCAAGCCGGTCCGCCTCATCCGCGAGTTCCGCCTCGCCGCTGCCGACGTCGACAAGTTCGAGGTCGGCCAGCAGCTCTCCGCCAAGGACATCTTCGCCGGTGACAACGTCCCGGTCGACGTCGAGGGCGAGAGCAAGGGCAAGGGCTTCCAGGGCGTCATCAAGAAGCACGGCATGAAGGGCATGACGCGCACCCACGGTACGCACGAGTACTTCCGCCACGGCGGATCGATCGGCTGCCGCCTGACCCCGCAGCGCGTCCACAAGGGCAAGCGCATGGCCGGTCAGATGGGTAACGAGACCGTCACGGTGCAGAACCTCCAGATCCTCAAGGTCCTCGAGGAGGAGAACTGCATCCTGGTCCGCGGCGCGGTCCCGGGCTCGAAGAACGGCTACGTCGTCGTCACCAAGGCGGCGACCCGCACGGCGTACAAGCGCAAGGGCGTGGGCAAGGAGGAGGTTCGCTCGAAGAACCCCCTCAAGGCCTCGAAGAAGGCTGCTGCCGGCCGCGGCTGATCGCTCGCGTTGGCCAGGCAGCGCAGCAGGCTCGGCGACAAGAACGTCCGCAAGGACCACTTTCACGAGCGCGCCAAGGACGCGGGCTTTCGGGCCCGCGCGGTGTTCAAGCTCGAGGAGATCGACAAGGCCGTCGGTCTCTTCAAGCCGGGCGACCGCGTCCTCGATCTCGGCTGTGCGCCGGGTTCCTGGCTGCAGTACGCCCGCTCGCGCATCGGCGCCGCCAGCCCCATGGTCGGCATCGACCGCGTCGCCATCCCGGGCATCCCCGGCGCGCGGCTCATGGTCGGCGACGTCTTCACCGTCGTGCCGGCCGATCTCCTCGGCGACCTCGAGAAGTTCGACGTGGTGCTGACCGACATGGCGCCCGACACGACGGGCATCCGCCACGTCGACCAGGCGCGCTCGGAAGCGCTCTTCGAGCGTGCGCTGGAGATCGCGTTCGCGACGCTGGCGCCGGGCGGACGCTTCGCAGGGAAGCTCTTCCAGGGACCGGACATGAAGCGGCTCGTCGAGCTGGCGCGCACGCGGTTCACGCAGGTGAAGACCCTCAAGCCGGCGTCGAGCCGTCAGATCTCGATCGAGCAATATGTCACTGCAAGCGGCTTCCGATAGGCGTGCGATGAGCGGGCCCCTGCGATTGCACATCGAGCCCTGGGGCACACCGCCGGCGCGAAAGATCGCCAAGATCGTCGAGGTGCTGCACCAGGGCGGCGTCGCCGGCTATCCGACCGACTCGATCTACGCCCTCGGCTGCGCCATCGAGTCGAAGGACGCGATCGAGAAGATCCATCGCGCCAAGGGCATGCCCAAGAACCATCGCATGGCGCTCATCTGCCCCGATCTCTCGACGGCGTCGCAGTACGCCCACTTCAACCAGACCGCGTTCCGCCTGGCGCAGCGCATCTTCCCGGGGCCGTACACGCTGGTGGTGCCGGCGAGCCGCGACGTTCCGCGCTCGCTCATGGACACCAAGCGGCGCACCGTCGGCATCCGCGTGACGAGCCATCCCATCGCGCAGGCGATCGTGAGCGAGCTCGGCCGACCGCTCCTGACGACCTCGGCGATCAACCCCGAGACCCACGAGCCGTGCCGCGACATCGACGAGGTGCTCGCCGCGTTCGAGCGCGTCCTCGACGTGGTGGTCGAGGCCACGCCGACCGAGGAGGCGCCGTCGACGGTGATCGAGGTCGACGGCGACGACATCATCCTGGTCCGGCAAGGCCAGGGATCAGTCGAGGGGATTCTCGATTGAGCGCGTCGACGCGATTCCAAGGTCGACGTCAAGGTCAACGTCAACGTCAACGTCAACGTCAACGTCAACGTCAACGTCAACGTCAAGGTCAACGTCGACGTTGACCTTGACCCGAACGTTGACCTTGACCTGAACCTGAACCTGAACAGAGAACGTTGACCTTGACGTTGACGCTCGACGTTGACGCTCGACGTTGACGCTCGACG
>DATLEB010000298.1:0-56783 GCA_035525615.1 Kofleriaceae bacterium
CGCGGCCGCATCCTTGCCGCCGTTGCGCGCCGGATCCTTGACCTGCTCGCACAGCTCGCGCGGTGCGAGCCCGACGAACACCAGCTTCTCCTCGGGCTTCGGCATGTGCCAGGCGTCGATCGCGCCGGGCGGGATGTGGACGCCGTAGTTACTCGGGGGATTGGCAGGGCCGTGGCACGTCGTGCACTCGGCGCCGGCCATGCCGCGTCCCTCGGGGCCGCGCTGCACGTTCATCTCGTGCGTGCGCCCTTCGTCGCCCTGGAGCGGCGCGTCGCCGGCGGGATGGCAGTTCTGGCAGCGCGGGTGCTGGAGCACGGCGCGCACGGTCTCGAAGGCGACGAGGCCGGGCGTGCCGTCGGTGCTCGGTCCGGCCGGAGGTTTCGACGCGCCCTTGTCGCCGCACGCCGCGAGTGAGACCACCAGCGAGAGCGAGGTCGCGATCGTGACGAAGGTGCGCATCAGCGAGCGTCCTTGGCGAGGCGCAGCGGCAGCGTGCGCAAGCGTTGCTTGGTGAGCGCGAACACGGCGTTGGCAACGGCCGGCGCGATCGGCGCGGTCGCCGGCTCGCCGATGCCACCCATCTTCGCGTCGCTCGGGATGATGTGGACGTCGATCGCGGGCATCTCGTGCATGCGCAGCACTTTGTAGTCGTGGAAGTTGCTCTCGATCACGGCGCCGCCGTCGAGGTTCAGCTTGCCGTGAAGCGCCGCGCTGAGCCCGAACGCGATCGAGCCCTGCACCTGCGCCTGGATGCCGAGCGGGTTGACCGCGGTGCCGCAGTCGACCGCGGCCGTCACCGAGTGGACCTTGATGCGTCCGTCCTCGACGGAAACTTCGGCGCACTCGGCGATGATCGAGCCGAACGACTCGTGGACGGCGAGCCCTCGCGCGCGGCCGGCGGGCGGAGGCGTCCCCCAGCCGGCCTTGCTCGCCGCGGTCTCGAGCGCGCGCGCGAACCGCGGGGCGCCTTCGAGGAGCGCCAGGCGATACGCGAGCGGATCCTTGCCGGCGGCGTGCGCCAGCTCGTCGATCATGCACTCCACCGCGAACGCGGTGTGCGTGTTGCCGACGGAGCGCCACCACAGGACCGTGATCGGCGTCTTCGGCGAGTGGAGCGAGACGTGCTTCGACTTGGCGCCCTCGAGGTACGGCGAGTCGGCGACGCCTTCGATCGACGTGGCGTCGACGCCGTCGTGGACCAGGAACTTCTCGAACGGTGTGCCGGCGAGGATCGACTGACCGACGACGACGTGGTGCCACGCCTCGGGCATGCCGTTCTTGTCGGTCCCGACGCGCAGGCGATGCACGTACGCCGGGCGGTAGTACCCGCCGCGCACGTCGTCCTCGCGCGTCCAGACCACCTTCACGGGGACGCCGGCGGCCTTGGCGACGATGACCGCCTCGGACACGAAGTCCGACACCGGGTTGGCGCGACGACCGAAGCCGCCGCCGAGGAACGTGGTGTGGATCGCGACCTTGTCCGGCGTGGTGCCGAGGATCTGCGCCGCGACCATCTGATCGACGGTCTGGAACTGCGTGCCGGTCCAGATCTCGCAGCGATCGCCATCGATCTTCACGGTGCAGTTGAGCGGCTCCATCGGGGCGTGCGCGAGATACGGCACCTCGTACGACGCCTCGACCCTGCGCGCGGCTCCGTCGACCGCTTCCTTCACCTTGCCGGTGTCGGTGACCTTCGCGCCCTCGGTCTTCGAGAGCTCGTGGAACTCGGCCATCAGCTTGTCGGTGTTGATGCCGCCGCCCTCGGGCGTGGACCACTCGGCCTGGACCGCCGCGCGACCTTGCTTCGCCGCCCAGAAGTTCGTCGCGACGACGGCGACGCCGTTTGCGGTCTGCACGACCTGCTCCACGCCCGGCACGGCCAGCGCCTTGGAGCCGTCGAACTTCGTCAGCGTCGCGCCGAACGCGGGCGGTCGCAGCACCACCGCGGTGCGAAGGCCCGGGAACGAGACGTCGATGCCGAACTCCGCCTTGCCGGTGATCTTCTCCGGCGTGTCGAGGCGGCGCACCTGCGTGCCGATGAGCTTCCACTCCTTCGGCGCCTTGAGCTTCACGGCGGTCGGCTGCGGCAGCTTCATCGCCGCCTCGGCCACCGCGCCGTAGGTCAGCGTCTTCGAGCCGAACGTGATCACGCCGTTGGTGGCCGTGAGCTTCGCGGGCTTGGTCTTCCAGCGCGCGGCCGCGGCCTGGAGCAGTAGCACCTTGGCCGTCGCCCCGACCGTGCGATAGCGATCGAACTCGCCGTTCGTCGAGGAGGAACCGCCGGTCATCTGCAGGCCGAGCCCCGGGTTCGCGTAGACCGGCGAGGCCGGCGCGTGCTCGGAGCGGACCTTGGTCCAGTCGCAGTCGAGCTCCTCGGCGATGAGCATCGCGAGGCCGGTCCAGATGCCCTGGCCCATCTCGGAATGGGCGAGCACCACCGTGACCGAGTCGTCGGTGCCGATGCGCAGGAATGCGTTCGCCGGCGGCAGCGCCGGGGCGGCGGCCTTGGGCGCAGCGCGCACGACATTGGGCACGTAGAAGCTGATCACCAGGCCGGCGGTGCCGGCCGCGGTGCCCGCGATGAATCCGCGACGGGAGATCGTCACTTGGCACCTCGCTTCAGGCGCGACGCCAGATGGATCGCCTCGCGGACGCGCACGTACGTGCCGCAGCGGCAGATGTTGCCGGAGAGCGCGGCGTCGATGTCGGCGTCGGTCGGCTCGGGCTTCTTGGCGAGGAGCGCGACCGCCGTCATGATCTGGCCCGACTGGCAGTAGCCGCACTGCACGACGTCGGCCTCGGCCCACGCTTGCTGCACCGGGTGCGTGCCGTCGGGCGAGAGCCCTTCGATCGTCGTGATCTTGCGCGCGCCGACGCTCGACACCGGCGTGACGCACGAACGGACGGGATTTCCGTCGAGGTGCACGGTGCAGGCGCCGCATTGCGCCATCCCGCAGCCGAACTTGGTGCCGTGGAGCGCGAGCAGGTCACGGATGACCCACAGGAGCGGCATGTCGCCGCTGGCGTCCACCTCGCGGACCGTGCCGTTGATGTCCAGTTTCATCGCCATTGGGTACCCCTCGGTTGCGAGCCGAGAATACTGCCGCCGGGGCGGCTTGGGGCACCTCTGGCGGCAGATCACTCGGCGGCGAACTGACCGGCGTGCCCGTCGCCGTCGCCTTCGAGCGAGAGGTCGCCGGGCAGGGGATCCTCGGACGAGCTGGGGCGGCGGCCGTGGAACATGATGTCGCCGCCGGAGCCGCCGACGGCGTCGCCGCGCGCGATGATGTGGCCGCGATTGACGAGGTCGCCGTCGCGCGGGCTGCCGTGCATGCCGTCGCTGTTGAGGAGGACGGCGATCTCGTCCTGGTCGTCGGGAAAGAGCGCGACCCCGGCGCCGCCGTTGTTGCGCGCGCTGCCGCCGTGACTGCCGGCGCCGCCCGAGACATCGATGACGCCCGTCGTGTCGACCAGGAGGTCGCCGCCGATGCCGTCGTGGTTGGCGTCGGTGAACAGGTTGACGATGCCGCCGCGACCACCGCGCCCGCCGGCGCCGGGCGCCGCGCCGCCGCGCGCGATCACCTGTCCCGCCACGGTCGCAGCGCCGTCGCGCGTGAGCATCGTCAGGTCGCCGCCACCGCCGGCCTCGCCGTTGCTCGCGGCCGCGCCGCCGTCGATGACGAGCGCGCCGGCGGCCGTGATGTCGAGGTCACCGTCGCGCGAGAGGATGTCGAGCTCCACGCGTGCGCCGGTGCCACCGTCGGCGTCGCCGCCGCTCGTCGCGGAGCCGCCGACACCGACGATGGCCCCGGTGAGTCGGATGCCACCGCCCGCCGGTCCGGCGATGACGCTGACCACGCCCGCGTCGCCGGCTCGCTGCGCCGAGGCGCCGCCGTCGACCCGGATCGTGGTCGCGAGGACGAGGTCACCGTCGATGGCGTCGAGCTCGACGCGCCCGCCCTGGCCGGCGGCGACGAAGCCGGGTCCGCCCGCGGCCTCGATCGGGACGCGAAGCTCGACCGTCGCCGGCGCGTCATCGTCGCCGATGAAACACGAGCCGCCGGCGCCGCCGATCACGGTGCCGCCGTAGGCCGCGCGCGCAAACCCGCCGCGCGCGTCGATCGCCGCGCCCACGCGCAAGGCGTCGTCGGCATCCAGGAAGATCGCGCCCGCGGCACCGCCCGTGGCTCGCACGCCGACGGTCGAGGCCGCGCCGCCGCGCAGTCGCACCGATGCGCCGATGAAGAGCTCGCGACTGGCGCGCAGGTGGACGTCGCCTGCGTCGCCACCCCTGGCATCGGCAAGGGCGCGCACGTCGCCGCCGCCACCGTCGATGATCCCTGCCATCCACACGTCCTCGCCCCGTACGTCGATCGCGCCGCCGGCGCCGCCGCGCGCGTCGCTCGCGCCGCCGGCGGTGACGATCGCCCCGTCGCGCAAGAACACGGGACCGTCGCTCGCGATCACGTCGATCGCCCCGCCGGCGCCGCCCGCGCTCGTGCCCGGCTCGCCTTCGGCGCGCAGCTCTCCGACGATGACCACGTTGCGAGCGCGGATCTCGATGTCGCCGCCGTCGCGACCTGCGCGCGCGTCTCCGGGCGCGCGGGTCTCGATGGTTCCGGACACGTAGACGGTGCCGTTGGGGGCGTGGAGCGCGAGGGAACGCCGGCCGCCGGCGAGCTCGCCGCTGCGCAGGTGCCCTTCGATCACGATGTCGCCCTCGGTCGACGTGAGCATGCGCGTCGCGCCGGCGCCGCTCGCAGTGAGCGTGCCACTCACACGCAACGTCGCGCTGCGTGTGACGTCCGCGACGAGATCGACGTCGCTCAGCTCGGCGCCGCCTTGCGCGCTCGCCATCGCCGGCGGGGCGGCCGGGTCGGGCAGGGCGGCGTCGAGCGTGATGGGGCCCCTCGAGCGCACCCGGACGCGGCCCGCGTCGGCGCCGTGGCCGTCGGGGAAGAACGCGCCGTCGTCGACCGTGACCGCGGCACCGCCACCGACCTGGATCACCGGCGAGGAGAGCTCGTCCCAGAGCGGTGGTGGTTCGTCGGGGCGTGCTCCGCCACCGTCGTCCTCGTCCGGAGCGCCGTCGTCGGGCGCTGCGTCGACGAGGCCGCCCTCGGCCTGTGACCCGACGCGACACGAGGTCGTCGCCATCATGGCAAGCACACACGGAAGCACTCGCGAGCCGCCCATCTGCCACCCCATGTCGTCGGCGAAGTGCAGGCGACATGCCGCGCCCGGTCGCACGCCAAGTCCGCGCGCTCGCCGGGAGCGGGGGTCCGGTATCGTGGCGCGACGACACGTTCTCGCCGCGCCGTCGTGCGTCGGCGCGCGGTACCCGAGGCGGCGAGCCGGGACAGCGGTGCTAGCCTCGCCCATGCGCCGAGCGATGCGCTTCGAGATGAAGGCGCGGATCGGTTACGCCACGCTCCTCGTGCTGCTCGCCGCGGGGATGGCCTGGTCGATCCGCCGGCTCGCGGACCTGTCGAACGAGCAGGTGGCTACCCTTCGCGCCGAGGAGCACGAGCTCACCCTCGTCGAGCAGCTCCGCTGGAGCGGCGAGCAGATCGTCTCCAACGGGAAGGGCTATCTGCTCGCGGCGGATCCCCAGCAGCTCGAGAGGATCCGTGCAGCGGCGGCGCGCTTCGACGCCAGGCTCGCGGAGCTCCACGCCAAGACGCTCGATGCGCCCGGGCGCGCGATGGTCGACGACGTCGAGGTGGCGGGCGCGAGCTTCCGGGACGTCCAGGAGCAGCTCCTCGCCGCGCGGCGTGTCGCGGCCGAGCCAGGGCCGCTGGTGGCTCGCTTCGAGGCCGAGCTGCTTCCGCTCCGCGCCGAGCTCGATCGCGCGCTCGATCTGCTCGTCGACTACAAGGAGATCGCGTTGCCCGCGCTGTACGAGCAGGCACGCCTTCGCCGCGAGCGCGTGGTGACCCAGCTCTATGCGCTGGTCGGGTTGCTGGTGGCGATCGGGCTGCTGGTGACGCTGTACTTCTCGAGGCTCCTCAGCCGCGCGTACCGGCTCGAGCGGGAAGCCAACGAAACGGCGCAACGGGCGGCGGCCGCGCGCGACGAGCTCATGGGCGTGGTCGCGCACGATCTGCGCAATCCGCTCGGCGCGATCATGATGAAGGCCGAGCTCCTCGAGCACGGCTCCGACGTCGAGCGCGTCCGCCGCCAGGCCGCCTCGATCGCGAGCGTCGCCAAGCGCATGGAGCACCTCATCAAGAGCATGCTCGACGTGACGACGCTCGAGGCCGGCCGCTTCACCGTGAGCCCCGAGCCCTGCGCCGTCACCGGCCTGGTGCGAGACGCCACCGACATCTTCGCCGCGCAGGCGGCGTCACGCGGCGTGACCCTCGAGCCGGTGGTTCCAGACGCCGCGCTGCAGGTGCGCGCGGACCGCGAGCGCGTGCTCCAGGTGCTGTCGAACCTCGTGGGCAACGCGCTGAAGTTCACGCCCGCCGATGGCCGGGTCACTCTGGCCGTGCAGCGCGAGGACGGCTTCGCGCGCTTCACGGTGACGGACACGGGGCCGGGGATCCCCGACGAGGATCGCGCGCGCATCTTCGATCGCTACTGGAAGCGCGAGACCGGCGGCACGAAGGGCACGGGCCTCGGCCTCTTCATCGCCAAGGGGATCGTCGACGCACACGACGGGCGCATCTGGGTCGAGAGCGCCCCGGGCCGCGGCAGCGCCTTCCACTTCACGCTGCCGTCCATCAGCGGCGCATGACGACGAGGTCGCTGGCGCCGCCGGCGATGGTGAGGTCGTAGTGCGGCGCGCTGCGCGTCACGTCATCGGTGTCGAGGTGGGCGCCGCCGCCGATCGCGCCGAACGACTGGTCGTCGAGGCGGAGGTTCGAGATGCCGCCGGTCACGTCGAGACCCACGCCGGTGCCGGCCGGGCGGCGGAGGCCGAGGTGGCTGGCACCGCCGGCGACCCGGATGGGCACCACGGCAAGGGCCGACGGCAGGTCGAGCGCCACGTGGCTGCAGCCGCCGGCGATGTCGATCCGGGCGACCTTGCCACCGACGAGATCGAGCTCGACACCCGAGAGGCCGCCCCGGACGGCGAACGTCCAGTCGACGGCGGGGTGGAGCACGATCGTCGCCGTGTCGAAGCCGGGCGCGAACACCTCGCGCAGCCAGTCCCCGAAGGAGAGCCGCCAGGAGAGCGCGAGCTCGTCGCCCACGAGGCGGATCCTCGGGGCCGCGCCGTCACCGCAGGCGACCGACAGCAGGTCGCGTGCGGCAGGATCGATGACGACGCGCGCATCCACGAGCCCGGACGAGATGGTCAGACGCATCCGCGTCTGCCCGTCGTAGGGGACGCGCGAGCCGTCGGGATCGAGGGTGCGCGGCGCCGGGGCGCTGCGATATGGATGGTCGGTGGTGGAGGGAGGAAGGTCGAACATCATGGTGACTCCTTGGGGTACAGTGGAACGCTCGCCTGGCCGATATCTTAGTAACTAAGATATCATCGTCAAGCGGGAACCCGCGTCCTCATGCCTGCCGCCCGCAAACCCGAACGAATCCGCCCAGTGGCACACGCGCTGATCCGCGCGTCGGACGCCGACCGGCGCCTGCGCCTCGCCACCGCCGAGCGTCTTGGCGTGGGCGCATCCGACCTGGACGCGCTGCTCCTGGTGGACACGGCGGGGCCGCTGACCGCGGGGCGAATCGCCGAGGCGATGGCCGTCACGACCGGCGCGGTGACCGGCTTGATCGATCGGCTCGAGCGCGCCGGCTGGGTCCAGCGGACGCGGCACGAGGCGGATCGCCGCCAGGTGCTCATCGAGCTGGTCCCCGAGCGGCGCGAGGCGATCGCCAATCACTGGCGCGAGCGCGAACGCATGGTGCTGGCGGCGGCGGGCGACGTCGACGACGCGACGCTCGCCGCCTGCGCACGCTTCCTCGACGGCGTGGCCGACCGGATGGCCGAGGGCAGCGCGCAGCGGCCGGACGCAGACGAGGGTGCGCGCGCCGACGGTGGCGACGACCACGACCGCGCGCCGCTCGGTTCCGTCGAGCGCGGACGGCTGCAGTTCTCGGCCGGCGCGTCACGGCTCTCGCTGCGCGGCGCACGCATCAAGGACCTGTACCGCGCGACGTTCCGCGGCCGCCGCCCCACGATCGCGGTCGAGGCGGACGGGACGGTGGGCGTCAAGTACAAGGGCTTCTCGTGGTTCGGCGTGCGCGACGTCGGGGCCGAGCTCACGCTGACCACGGCGGTGCCGTGGGCGGTCGAGATCCGCCGCGGGGTCTCGCACCTCGCCGCGGATCTTCGCGAGCTCCACGTCTCCGCCTTCGAGATCACCGGCGGCGTGTCGGAGTCCGAGCTGTCGCTGCCACGTCCGCGCGGCACCGCGACCGTGCGAATCACCGGCGGCGCGAGCAAGCTGAGCGTCAGGCGCCCGCGTGGAACGGCGGTGCAGATCGTCGTGCGCGGCGGCGCGAGCAACGTCACGTTCGACGCGCAGCGCCTCGGCGCGGTCGGCTCGGCGACGCGACTGGCGACGCCCGGATGGGACAACGCGCCGGATCGCTGGTCGATCGAGCTCACCGGTGGCGCCAGCGAGCTCTCGGTGACCGAGGCCTGATCGTCAGAGGCGGGAGAGGCGCCCGCCGTCCGCGCGAAGCGATGCGCCACACACGAAGCTCGCGTCGGCGGAGGCGAGGAACGCCACCGCAGCTGCGATCTCCTCGGGCTTGCCGACGTCGGCGGCGCTGACCGTCTCGAGGCCCGTCTTCAGGTTGGGGTTGGCCCACAGCATCGGCGTGTCGACGGCGCCCGGCAGGATGGCGTTGGCGCGAATGCCGCGGTCCCGGCCCTCGATCACCGTCGACCGGGTGAGCGACAGGAGGGCCGCCTTCGCGGCGGCGTACGACGCGACCAGCGGCGTGGTCTCCACCGCGTGGATGCTGGCCACGTTCACGATCGCGCCGCCTCGCTGCATGTGCGCGAACGCGGCCCTCGTGAAGTAGAACGCGCCGAGCAGGTCGACGCGCAGGACGCGCATCCAGTCCTCGGCGGTGTGCTCGGCCAGCGGCTTGAACACCATCAGGCCGGCGTTGTTCACGATCACGTCGAGACGGCCCCATCGCGCCACCGCGGCCGCGGTGGTAGCGGCGACGTCCGCCTCGACGGAGACGTCACAGCGCTGGGCCATGGCGTCGGGCAGCTCGCTCGCCGCCACCTGCGCGGCGCCGTGGTCGAGATCCGCGAGGACCACGCGCGCTCCTTCGTCGGCGAGGCGCCGGGCGATCGCGCGCCCGATTCCGCTGGCGGCGCCGGTGACGATGGCAACCTGATCGACGAACCGACGGGCAATGGACACCATGACGTTCTCACTCGGCGTTGGCGGGGGCGGTTGGCGTCGGCGACAGGTCGGGGACCGACGGTGCCTCCTGCGACGGCGACGCGACGGGGACGCGCAGGCACACGCTCTGGGTCGGCAGCACGTCCCGCCACTCGGCGATCAGCTGCTGGTAGGCGCGGCCGACGGGGCGCATGTTGCGATGGAGATCGAACAGGCCGACCGGATCGACGTCGCCGCGCCGTTCGCGAAGCGCGTGGCACCAGTCGACCTGGTCGGTCAGGGAGTACCAGGTGAAGCCGACGATCGGGATGCCGTCGTTGCGCACGCGCAGGAGGTTGGCCCACTGCTTCCAGAGCCAGAAGACGGCCTCGTCGCCGTTGGGCCCTTGCTGCATGTTGGTCTCGGTGTGCATCACCGGGAGGTGATATCGCGCGTAGTACTGACGGGTGATCTCGTCGTAACCGAAGACCTCGCCCGACGGCATCGTGCTGCCATCGGGCGCCACGCGGTGCTCGTTGGTCGCGTAGTAGTCGTTGCCGAGCAAGCAGTGCGACTTGAGACGCTGCTCGAGGAAGAAGTGGTACTCGTCGCGCGTCATGCCGTTGTCGACGAGGTACTCGTACATGTCGGAGTCCACGCGCCGGCCGTAGTTCAGGTCGAGCGACAGGAAGCGGCGCGCGTTGAGTCGCTCCGCTGGCCCGATCGCAGCCGGATTGGCGGCGTGGAAGTACTCCGATGACTCGCTCTGCACGAAGATCGCGTCGGGCCTCACCTCGAGGATCGCGGTCATGGCGAGGACGTTGGCGCGCACCAGGTGCTTGAGCGCGGTCACGAACGCGCGATCGCTGGTGGCCTGCTCGTTCCACCAGCCGTAGGCCGCCGAGAACATCGCGCACACGAACATCTCGTTGATGGGCGTGTACAGCTGCACCCAGGGGAAGCGGGCCGCGAACGCGCGCGCGTAGCGGGCGAAGGCGGCAGGGAAGTCGGGGTTCTGGAAGTTTCCGATCCAGTCGGGCACGCCGAAGTGACACAGGTCCGCGATGGGGATCAGCTCGCGCCGGCGAAGCTCGCCGAAGGTCTCGTCGGCGAACGCCCAGTCATGGCGCCCGTCACCGAGCCAGGTCCGGTGCAGCGGAGGGCCGTAGCGCAGGAAGCGGACGCCGATCTCCTCGACACGATCGAAGTCGGTCTTCCACAAGCGGTAGTGGTTGCACGCCTCGAGCTCGTCGATGCGGGTGCGCCCGCCATCGATCGTGGGCGCGCTGTTCTCGATCCCGGTCGCGAACATGAAGGCCGGGACCGGTGTCATGCACAAGGTTACCCCCGTGCGAGACTCGCCGCATGGATCTCGGTGAAGCCTGGGAGTCCGAGGCGCGCGCGTGGATCGCATGGGCGCGCGCGCCCGGTCACGACAGCTACGTCCGGTTTCACCGGGACCTGTTCTTCCCGCTGCTGCCGGCGCCGGGGCGGGCCACGGTCGACGTCGGGTGCGGCGAAGGGCGCGTGTCGCGCGATCTCGCGGCGCTCGGGCATCGCGTGATCGGCATCGAGCGATCGCCGACGCTGGCGGCGGCGGCGCAGGCGGCCGCGCCCACGATGGACGTGCGGTGCGCCGATGCGGTGGCGATGCCGCTGGACGACGCGAGCGCCGATCTCGCCGTCGCGTTCATGACGCTGCAGGACATGGACGATCTGGACGGCGCGTTGCGCGAGATCGTCCGCGTCCTGGAGCCCGGCGGATGCCTGTGCGCCGCCGTGGTCCATCCGCTCAATTCGGCCGGAAAGTTCGAGCGCCTCACGGCCGACGCGCGGCTCGTCATTGCGGGCGACTACCTGCGCCCGTTCCGCTACGCCGACACGGTCGAGCGTGACGGTCTGAAGATGACATTCCACAGCATGCATCGCTCGTTCGAGGCGTACTTCACGGCGTTCCAGAACGCGGGGCTGACGATCGACACCGTACGGGAGCCGGCGATGCCCGAGGATCGCCTCCGGACCGATGCATCACGACGGTGGCAGCGCCTGCCGCTGTTCTTGCACCTCCGCGCGCGTCGCGCCTGACGCGCCTTCAGTCGTGCGCGGGCGCGCCGGCACACCGAGCGAAGCCGCGCGCGTCTGACGCCGCGTGGATACGTACGCGTGGCCTGGACGCGGGCGCGGCGCGGGTCTCGTGCTTGCAGGTCCGCGCGTGTCGGGAAGAGAGGTCGAGAGTGATGCTCTGCATGCAGCAACGATTGTTCGTGGCGGCGGCGGTGTCCGTGACCGTCGGGTGTGGTGGCGGCAGTGGCGGAAGCGGTCGTGGTAGCGCGCCCGTCGAGGTCGCGGTGATGCCGCCCGTCGCCGCCAACGAGCTGCGCGACGTCACCGCGTTCTCCGCGATCGGCGACCGCGCGACGCGTTCGCGCGCGCTCTTCGCCGAGATGAGCCGCGTCCTCATGCATCCGCGCTGCGTGAACTGTCATCCCGACGGCAACGTCCCGCATCAAGGGATGGACCTGGTGTTCCACGATCCGCCGGTGCTACGCGGAGGCGAGGATCGCGGCGTGGTCGGCATGGAGTGCGGCGGGTGCCATCAGGACCGCAACCAGGAGCTGACGCGCATGCCGGGCGCGCCCGAGTGGCACCTCGCGCCGATCGAGATGGCGTGGGTCGGAAAGTCGGCCGGGTACATCTGCGCGCAGATGAAGGACCCGAAGCGGAACGGCGGAAAGACGCTCGAGCAGATCGTCGAGCACAACGGGCACGACGAGCTGGTCGGATGGGGATGGGCGCCGGGCGCCGGGCGGGAGCCCGCGCCGGGCACCCAGCAGCAGTTCGGTGCGCTCTCCGTGGCGTGGCTCGAGAGCGGCGCCGAGTGTCCCGACGACGTGACGGCCAAGGAGAGATGAGATGAAGGTACGCATCAACGGTGCCGAGCGCACGATCGACGTCGATCCCGACATGCCGCTCCTGTGGGTGCTGCGCGACGTGCTCGGCCTGACCGGCACCAAGTACGGCTGCGGCGAGGCGCTGTGCGGCGCGTGCTCGGTGCACCTCGACGGTCACGTGGTCCGATCGTGCGTCACGCCGGTCCGGCGCGCAGAAGGCAAACGCGTGACGACGATCGAAGGCCTCTCCACCGACGGGAAGCATCGACTGCAGCTCGCGTGGCAGGAGCTGCGCGTCCCGCAGTGCGGCTTCTGTCAGGCGGGCCAGATCATGACCGCGGCCGCGCTGCTCGACGTTCGGCCGGCGCCCACCGACGACGAGATCGACGCGTCGATGTCGGGCAACCTCTGTCGCTGCGGGACGTATCCACGCATCCGCGCCGCGATCAAACACGCGGCCGGGGTCGAGGCCGGGATCGACGCCGCAGTCGAGAAGGACCAGCCATGAGCGCGCCGGTCCTGGTCACGCGGCGCTCCTTCCTCGTCGGGCTCAACCTGGCCGCCGGCGGGCTCGCGCTCGGCATCCTCCCGCGCGGCGCGCGCGGCGACGAGCCGTCCGGGTTCGCCGGGCCGGGCCCGAAGGCGGCGTCGCAGGAGCACGAGCTGGCGACCGCCGGGCTGTCGCCGAACGTGCTCGTCCACATCGCGCCCGACGGCGTGACGACGATCGTCTGCCATCGATCGGAGATGGGGCAGGGCGTTCGCAGCTCGCTGCCGGTGCTCATCGCGGCCGAGCTCGGTGCACGCCTCGACCGCGTGGTGGTCGTGCAGGCGGTGGGCGACAAGAAGTACGGCGACCAGAACACCGACGGGTCGTCGAGCGTGCGCAAGTTCTTCGACGACCTGCGCCGGGCCGGCGCGGCTGCGCGGCACATGCTCATCGCGGCCGCCGCGAAGCGCTGGAAGGTGCGGCCGGCGACCTGCGTCGCCGAGGATCACCAGGTCGTGCACCGCGCCTCGAAGCGTGCGCTCGGCTTCGGCGAGCTCGTGGCCGCGGCGGCGAAGCTGCCGGTGCCCAAGCCGAAGGAGCTGACGCTCCGGCCCATGGTCGAGCTGCGCAAGGTGCTCCATCCGTCGCTGCCGCTGCTCGATGGGCCGGCCATCGTCGACGGAAGCGCGCGCTTCGGCGCCGATGTCAGCGTGCCCGGGATGCTGGTCGCGGTGATCGCGCGTCCGCCCGTCGTCGGCGGGACCGTCAAGGACTACGACGCCGACGCGGCGATGAAGGTGCCTGGCGTGAAGAAGGTGGTGGAGATGCCCGCGCCCAAGGCACCGTGGATGTTCCAGCCGTGGGGCGGCGTCGCGGTGGTCGCCGAGAACACGTGGGCGGCGATGAAGGGGCGCGCGGCGCTGCGCATCACGTGGGACGACGGCGTCAACGGCGCCTACGACTCGACGACGTTTCGGGACGAGCTGCTCGCGTCGGTGCGCGCGGCCGGAACGACCCGGCGCGAGCTCGGCGACGTCGACGCTGCGATGAAGGCCGCGGCGCGCGTCATCGAGGCCGAGTACGTGGTGCCGCACCTGGCGCACATGCCGATGGAGCCGCCGACCGCGCTCGCGCGCGTGACCGGGGACACCGTCGAGATCTGGGCGCCGACCCAGCACCCGCAGGCGGCGCGCGCCGAGGTCGCCCGCGTGCTCGGCGTTCCGGAGGCCAAGGTGACGGTGCACGTGACGCTGCTCGGCGGCGGGTTCGGCCGCAAGTCGAAGGCCGATTTCGCGTCGGAGGCGGCGTTCCTCGCGCGCGCTGCCGGCGCGCCCGTACGCGTGCAGTGGACGCGCGACGACGACATCCGCCACTGCTACTACAACGCCGTGAACGCGCAGCGGTTGCGCGCGGCGATCGACGAGGGCGGCGTGGTGTCGGCGTGGCATCACCGGACGGCGTTCACGCCGATCGGCAACACCTTCGATCCGGCAACCGACGAGCCGTCGGGTGAAGACCTGCAGCAGGGCGTGCTCGACCTCGCGCTGGCCGTGCCGAACGTGCGGGCGGAGTCGTGCAAGGCGAAGCCGCAGGTGCGGATCGGCTGGTACCGGTCGGTCTACAACATCTTCCACGCCTTCGCGATCGGCTCCTTCATCGACGAGCTGGCGGCGGCGCGCAAGGTCGACCCGCGCACGATGTGGCTCGACCTCATCGGCCCCGCGCGCACGCTGTCCTTGAAGGACCTCGGGATCGCGAAGCTCGCCAACTACGGACATACCCTGGACGAGCACCCGGTCGACGCCGGTCGCCTGCGCGGCGTCATCGAGCGGGTCACGGCTGCGGCGAAGTGGGACGATCGCAAGGGGCGTCATCTCGGGCTCGCGGCACATCGCAGCTTCGTGTCGTACGCGGCCGTCGTGATCTCGGTGATTCCCGACAAGCTGCGGGCCTTCCGCATCGACGACGCCTGGATCTGTCTCGACGCCGGGACCGTCGTCAACGAGGAGCGCGTGCGCGCGCAGCTCGAGGGCGGCCTGATCATGGGCATCAGCAACGCGCTCTTCGGCGGGATCACGATGAAGCGCGGGCGTACGGTGGAGTCGAACTACCGCGACGCGCGGATCGCGCGCATCCAGCACGCGCCGCGCCGGATCCACACCGACATCGTGCCCAGCGACGAGCTGCCGTGCGGTGTTGGTGAGCCGCCGGTGCCGCCGGTTGGCCCCGCGCTGGCGAACGCCCTCTTCGCGCTCACCGGGAAACGCATCCGCGAGATCCCACTGGCGGCGTCGCTCGACATCCGCGAGGGCCTCGTGCCCAGGCCGATCGCCGGCCCGAGCGTCACGAGAGTATCAACACCGACGCGCTGAGCGAGCTGCGGATGGCGTCGCCGTCTCGGAGCGGCGCCGTGAGGCGCTCGACCTCGGCGCGGAGCTTGGCGCGTGTGGCGTCGTCGAGCGCGGCGATGTCGGGCGCGATGCCGGCCGCGGGGAGCGTGCCGAAGAGCTCGTCGGCGCCACCGTGCATGACCGCGGGCAGCGTCACGTGTGCGAGCTCCACGTCGCGGAATCCGGCGGCGCGTGCGTGCGTGGCCGCGTCCTCGCCGGTGAGCGAGAACGGGCCGAGATAGCGCGCGGCGAGCGCAGGGGACACCACGCCGGCGATCGCGTCGCGCAGGTATTCGAAGATCTGATCCTCGACGCGCGTCCAGACCGAGACGCCCGCGCGGCCGCCCGGGCGCAGGATGCGCCGCATCTCGGCGAGCGCACCGACCTTGTCGGGGAAGAACTGCAGGCCCTGCTGGCACGTGATGATGTCGACCGAGGCGTCGGGCAGCGGCATCGGCGCGGCCGGCGCCTGGAGCCACTCGATCGGCGCCCAGCCGTCCTCGACGGGCTTGACGCGCGCGACGGCGAGCATCGCAGGACTGATGTCCGCCGCGATCACGCGTCCCGTATGCGTCAGGCGCGCGGCGAGCAGGTGCGAGACCGTGCCGGGGCCGGCGGCGATGTCGAGCGCCGTGCATCCGGGCAAAGGCGCGAGCCGCTCGATCAGATCGTTCGCCCACGGCGTGAACAGGCGCGCCAGGATCCGGTCGTAGACGTGCATCGCGTCGACGCTCGCCCCCGCGAACGCCGTGCTCCACTGATTGTCCGAGCCCATGGCCGCCGAGCCTACCTCGGCTCACGGCGCATTCGGGGCCGACACATGCTTCCGGGCCTCGCGTGTCGCTGTCGACCCTGGGATCGCGCCAGATGTCGCCGGGCGGCGACATCCGGGGCACGCGCCTTGCTCCCTCTCGATGCACAACATTTGAAGGAGATACGTCATGAAACGCACGATGCTCTGGACCTCGATCCTTGCTGGTGCGCTCGCCCTCGGAACCGGCTGCCGCGACAATGACCGCGAGAAGGCCGCGGACGAGTACGGCAAGGCGCAGGAGAAGGTGCGCGAAGAGCGCGGCGACGTTGTCGACGAACAGAAGGACGTGACCGAGGCCAAGCGTGACCTCGCCGAAACGCGCCGCGAGTTCGAGGCGACGATGAGTGACCGCATGTCGCGCCTGGACGCGAAGATCGACGAGCTCGAGCGCCGCGGCGACGACAAGTCCAAGGAGATGGCCGCGAGCCTGCGCGCGCGTCGCGACGAGGCCAAGGCCAAGCTGAACAACGCGGGTGAGAAGACGGACTCGACCTGGGAAGAGTTCAAGTCGGACGTCTCGAACACGTGGAATCAGCTCGAGAAGGACGTCGACGACGCACTCTGATCGTCAGGGCGGGTAGCCTGGCCGGGCCGCGTGTCGCGAACAATGTTTGTTCGCACGCGCGGCCCGAACGTGCTTCGTGGAGCCGGATCTCGCCGTCGCCGAATGAAGCGCGCCGGCACGCGGGATGCAACCAATTCGATCATGCTGATCCTCCTTGCTGTCGTACTCCTCGTCGGATGGCTGGCCCTCAACGTCGCCTGGGACGTCGGATCGTTCGCGGTCCACGTGCTCCTCGGCCTCGCCGTGCTCGCGGTCATCGCGCACTTCGTGCGCGGGCGCTTCGGTCGCGGTAGCGCGCCGGCCTGATACGATCGGGTCATGGCGCACGACGAGTGCGGACATCTGCTCTGCGAGATCATCGGCGGGCCCTGCTCGCTCGCGACCGGTCGCTCGCGCGGTTGCACGCCGGGGCTGACGTCGCGGACGGTGACTCCGCAGGTGTTCGACGAGGTGCGCGCGCTCCTCGCGGCGATCGACCCGGAGCAACCCGACGAGTACGCGCGATCGGGGGCGGTGCGGCTCGCCGAGATCATCCGACGCGAGGCCCGCGAGGATCGACGGCTGCTCGTGCACGCGCGCAATGACGAGCCGGAGCTCGTGCCGGCGCTCGAGCGCCTGTGCGTTCGCCGGCGTTGACGACGCGGAGCTTCAACCGTCGCCGCCGAGTTGCGGGTGCCGCGAGATGATGATCGCGGCCGTCTGGGTCAAGCTCGCGGCGAGCTCGCGGTCGCGTGCCGTCGGGCGGCGTGGTTCGGCGAAGTACATCGCGAAGGATCCGACCAGCTTTCCGGCCGACGTCTCGACCGGCAACGACCAGGCATCCCCGTACTCGCCGCGGTCGGGGGCGTCGTCGCGCAGGCCCACGACGTGGCGCAGGCTGCGGCCATCCTCGTCGGCGATGAAGAAGGCGCAGCGGGCGCGCTCGGCTTGACCCATGGCCGCGTCGACGAGGATCCTCAGGGACGTCTCCAGGGGCGCGTCGTTCATGGCGGCGCGGAAGGCCTCGTTCTGTGCGGTCAGCCAGGCCTGGGTTCGGCCCAGCAGCTGCGCCGCGGTGATTCGCGCGATGGCGCTCGCGAGCTCGTTGGCGAGGATGTCGGCCACGCGGCACTCGGCATCGGTGAGCGTGCGTGGCTTCCGGAAGTGGGTGGAGATCATGCCGAGCGGGCCCCCGGCGGCGGTCGTGAGCGGCGTCGACTGGACGGCGCGGAAGCCGGCGGGACTCTCGACCTCGGAGAAACACACGCGCTCGCGGCGCGCCATCGCCCGCGCCCAGACCGAGGACTCGCTCGCGTCCACCTGCGCGAACTCCTCGAGGAACCAGGGCTCGAAGCCACGATGGGCGGCGATGCGCAGGGACGCCGTTCCCGGGTCGTAGAGCTGGAGGTGGCCCATGTCCGCGCCCTGCGCGCGCATGAGGCTGTCGAGCGCGATCCCCAGCAGCTCGTCGATGTCGCGCGCGTCGGTGGCGGCGGAGCTGAAGGCGTGGAGCTGCGTCATGGCCTCGAGCTCGGTCGCGAGCGCCGCCTCGCTCCTGCGTAGCGCCTCGTCGCCGCGCTTGCGGTCGGTGATGTCGGTGAAGTTGATGGCCACACCCGATCCCGCGGCGTGACCGAGGCCGGTCCGGAAGGGCCGGATCCGTTTGAGGTACCAGCGATCGTCCGAGGTGCGCACCTCGGCCTCGGACGGGTGCCCGGTGCGCATGACGGCGCGGACGTGCTCGACGAAGTCCACGTGCTCGAACCTGGGCACGAGGTCCGTGATGCGACGGCCGAGGTCGGTCGCTCGTATCGGGAAGAGCTCCCAGACCGCCGGCGTGTAGAAGCGAATCCGCAGCTCTTCGTCGAGGAAGAGTGACATCACTGCGCCGGAGCTGAGCACGTCGCTCTGGGTCTCGAGCTCGCGGACCTTTTCGCGCAGCTGCGTGTTGGCGCTGTTCAGGTCCTGGTTGGCGACGTTGAGCTGGTCGTTGGATGCGAGCAGCTCCTCGTTGAGCGCCTGCATCTCCTCGCGCGAGGACTCGAGCTCGGCGTGCGAGAGGCGCAGCGCCTCGCTCGAATCCGGGCGCTCGTCGCGGTCGCGGTCGCGGTCGTGGTCGTGGTCGTGGTCGCGGTCGCGGTCGTGCTTCGCGTATTCGGGGTGCTCGTCGTCTGGTGGCTCGATGTTCGTGAGGTCCGCGCGCGCCAGGCGCCTCGGGACCGCGCCGTCGGTCTCGGACGCGCCGCCGACCTTGCGGTAGATGCGCGAGCCGGCCGCCACCTCCTCGAAGCCATGCAGGTTCGATGTCAGCCCTTCGCTGGCGCCGAGGACGAGCACGCCCCCCGTGCGGAGCGAGGAATTGAGCAGGCGGATCACGTGCCGGGCCGCGTCCTTGTCCAGGTAGATGAGGAGGTTGCGACACGTGACGAGATCGAGCCCGGCCAGAGGCGGGTCGGTGAGCAAGTGCTGCGGCGCGAAGATCATCTTCTCGCGCAGCGAACGCTTCACGCGGAAGGCCCCGTCGGCCGCGTAGAAGAACCGTTGACGGCGCTCGTCCGAGACCGTGCTCATCGAGGATGCCGAGAAGACCCCACGTCCCGCCCGCGCGACGATGTGCGACGACGCGTCCGTGGCGAAGAGCTGGAAGTCGCTCGCCCGGTCCCCGCCGCCGGGCTCGGTCTGTTCGGCCAGCAGCATCGCCAGGGAATAGGCCTCTTCGCCCGTCGAGCAGGCCGGCGTCCAGGCCCGGAGCGGCGTGCCCTGCGCGTCTTCGAGCAGGACGGGCACGACGTTGCGCTCGAGGAGCATCCACACGCTGGGGTCGCGGAAGAAGCTGGTGACGTGGATCGGGATCGCGCGGATCAACGCCTCCAGCTCGCGCGGATCGTCGTGGAGGAGCGCCTCGTAGTCGCGGAAGATGGGGACGCGCCGGATCTCCATGCGTCGCTGGATCCGCCACACGAGCGGCGTGGCCTTGTAACCCGCGAGATCGAAGCCGGCCTTGGCGCGCACGAGCGCGATCATGCCGTCGAGCGCGCCGGTCACATCCTCGGCCCAGATCGGCGACGAGGCGGAGCGGACATAGTCCGGGGACGCACAGGAGACGAGCTCTCGGGCGATCGCGGCGAGCGGCATGATGTGGTCGGCGGCGCCGTTGGCGATCGCGGCGCCGGGCATTCCGTCGTGCATCGCGGTGTGGGGATCCTGGACGAGCACCAGGCCGCCGCGCTGCTTGATGCGGACCGCCCCGGCGGCGCCGTCGGAGCCCGTGCCCGACAGGACGACGGCGATGGCACGTTCGCCGAGGTTCTCGGCGAGGCTGTCGAAGAACGCATCGATGGTCTCGATGCCGGCGCGCGCCCCGTCGCCTCGCAGGGGCTCGGTGGTGAACGCGCCATCGGCGATGCCGAGCCTGAGACCGGGCGGCGCGACGTACACGTGGCCGGGCGCCAGCCTGTCACCTTCGACGGCCTCGCAGACGGGCAGAGAGGTCCACGTTCCGAGCAGCCGTGCGAGCTGGCTCGGGTGATCTGGTAAGAGGTGCTGCACGACCACGAACGCGAGCTCGATCTCGGCCGGGATGGACTCGAGCAGCGTCTGGAGGGCGGTGATGCCGCCGGCGGAGGCGCCGATGCCGACCACGGAGAACCGCGACGATCTGTTCTCCTGCTGGAGCTCTTCCATCACCGCCTCCTGCGCCTCCAGTCTCCTACCGTTACGCCAGCGAGGCCAGCGACGTTCTGCGGTCGACGTGCACCGTGCGCATGCGCGCGGTGAGCGCCGGATCAGGACCAGCAGCTGTCGGGCAACACCACGAAGAACGTGGCGCCGTGACCGAGCTTGCCTTCCGCTTCGACGCGTCCGCCGTGGAGCTCGACGATGCGCTGCACCGTCGCGAGCCCGATCCCGAGGCCCTCGAAGTCCTGCGCGTTGGCGAGGCGCGCGAACGGCGCGAAGAGTCGGTCGTACTCGGCCATGTCGAAGCCGATCCCGTTGTCGCGCACGTAGAGCGCGCGCCCGCCCGGCCGCGCCGCCGCACCCACGTCGATGCGCGGTCCGGGGGCCCCCGTGGTGTACTTCCACGCGTTGCCGATGAGGTTCGCCACGACCGCGCGAAACAGCGTGCGATCGGCGTGGAGCTGGACCGGGTCATGGATGACCAGCTCGACCGAATGTTCGGGATAGGCCACGCGCTGCTCGCCTTCGAGCTCGCGGACCAGATCGTCGACGGCGATGGCGGTCGGTTCGATACCGCCCTGGGCGATGCGCTTGAGCGCGACCAGATCGTCGAGGAGCCGCGTCATCGACGCCACGGCGCGCTTGATGCGCCCGACCAGCGGCTCGGCTTCATCCGCCGACGTGGCCAGCCGCGCCAGCGCGTGCGCGGTCATCTGGATCACGCTGAGCGGGTTGCGCAGGTCGTGGCTGACCATGACATTGAACGTCTCGAGATCGTGCAGCGCGCGCTGGAGCTCCGCGGTGCGCGCGTCGATGCGCTGCTCGAGCTCGGCGTTCAGACGCTGGAGCGCTGCCTCGGCCAGCTTCTGGTCGGTGATGTCCTGGCACACGCCGATCAGGCGGCGGAGCGTGCCGGCCTCGTCGAGGATCGGCTGCGCCCAGGTGTGGAGATAGCGCATGGTCCCGTCGGGCCGGAAGATGCGTTCGTCGTGCGAATAGGGGACGTGCTCGTGGAAGACGGCGTTGGTCGCGTCGATCACGCGCTGACGGTCCTCGGGGTGGACCAGCTGGAGGTAGCCCTCGTACGTCGGCGTGTACGTCTCGGGCGTGAGCCCGTAGATGCGATAGAGCTCGGCTGACCACGTCGCGGTGGGCAGCGTGATGTCCCATTCCCACGTGCCGAGGTGGGCCACGCCCTCCGTATCGACCATGAGCTGCTCGCTCGGGCGGCAGACCGCCAGCGCCATGGCGCGATCGCCGACGGCGATGGGCGTCACCACCGTGTCGAGCCACGTCACCGGCTGCTGTGAGGCGAGCGCACGCCGTGCCGCGGCGACGAGCCCCTCGGGTGGGTCGGCGGCGGACGCAGCGGCCGCGGCCGGGTTCCGCCATGCGAGGCGCGCATCCTGGTCGAAGAGCATGACGTGGTCGGGGCTGCGCTCGAACGCCGCGGCGATCGTGACGGCCCAGGAAACGTCACCTTCGCTGGGGTGCGAGGTCACGCGCGGAGGATCGCGCGTGCGCGTCCGCTTGTACAGGCCTCACGAGGCCGTCGAGCTCACCTCGGCCGCAGGTGGCACGCTCGCATGCGCGGCGGTGGCGCGGTGATTGCTTCTATTCGGGGGTAACCCTCAACCCCAAGGAGCGATTGATGAGCAATCAGAAGGACCGTGCAGAAGGTAAGGCCGAGGAGATCGGTGGGAAGATCAAGCAGGGCGTGGGCAAGATCATCGGCAACGAGCAGATGCAGGCCGAGGGCATCGTCAAGGAGAAGAAGGGCGAGGCCAAGCAGGAGGCCGCCAAGGCGTCCGAGCGGACGAAGGGCAAGGTCGAGGAGATCGTCGGCACGGTGAAGAACCGCGTGGGCGCGGTGATCGACGACGAAGAGATGCAGGCGGAGGGCAAGGCCAAGGAGCTGGAAGGCGAGGCCCGTCAGAAGGCGAACGAGTAGTATCCTTTCGAGCGTCCCACTCGATTCCTCGGGTATGACGCTCGCAAGCACCGTTCGCGGCTCGTGGCATGAGTTCCTCGCGACGTTCGAGGGACTCAGGCCCGAGCTCTATCGTTATTGCCGCCATCTCACGCGCTCGCCGTGGGACGCCGAGGACCTCTCGCAGGACGTCCTGGCGCGCGCGTTCGTCACGCTCGCCAAGCTGGGCGCGACGCCGCCCAACCCGCGCGCGTGGCTGTTTCGCGTGGCGAGTAACGTCTGGATCGATCAGCAGCGCCGGCCGCGCGGCGTGCCCGAGGAGGTCGCCACGGGCGCCGGCAGCGCCGGCGATCCGCGCGCCACCCGCGAGGCCGCGGGCACGCTCATCGCGCGGCTCGCGCCGCAGGAACGCGCCGCGGTCGTCCTGAAGGACGTGTTCGACCTGCCGATCGAGGACATCGCCCATGCGCTGGCCACCACGCCGGGCGCCGTGAAGGCCGCGCTCCACCGCGGGCGGGGCAAGCTGGTCGACGAGCCGGCGGCCGAGGAGCGCGTGCCCACGCCCGCGGTGCTCGACGCGTTCGTGAAGGCGTTCGAGCACCGCGATCTCGGCGCGCTGGCCGGGCTCCTGCTCGACACGTCGACGGTCGAGGTCGTCGGCGTCACGACCGAGTACGGCAAGCAAGGCAACATCGGCTGGGGCATGATGTTCGGAAGCGAGCGTCTGACGGAGGGCGTGGGCGTCGAGGCGCGCTTCGTGCGCGAGGCGCTGCCCACGCCGCCGCGGCGCGAGGTGCGCGTGCACCGAGGCGAGCCGATCGTGCTGGCCTGGTACGCACACGCCGACGGGGAGCACGTGCGCGCCATCGACCGCGTGGAGATCGACGCCGACGGCGAGCACGTGTCCCGCATCCGCAACTACTTCTTCACGCCCGACGTGCTGGCCGAGGTGTGCGCCGAGCTCGGCGTCCCGTTCCGCAGCAACGGCTACCGCTTCTCGCTGGGAGGTTGCTGATGCTCGAGCTCTACCTGCATCCGCTCGCCTCGTACTGCTGGAAGGTCCTGCTCGCGCTGTACGAGACGGAGCTTCCGTTCACGCCACGCATCATCGATCTCGCGGACCCGGCCCAGCGCGACGAGCTGACCGCGCTGTGGCCGATGACCCGCTTTCCGGTGCTGCGCGATCACGCGCGCGGCGAGGTCGTGGCGGAGTCATCGATCATCATCGAGTACCTGGCGCGTCACCATCCACAGGCGGCGTACCTCGTGCCCGACGATCTCGACGTGCGCGCCCGCGATCGCTTCTGCGATCTGTACGTGCAGGAGCCGATGGGGCGCATCGTCCGCGACCTGCTCGCGCCGGGCGATCCGACGAAGGTCGCCGCCGACCAGGAGCTGCTGCGGACGGCGTACCGCGTGATCGCGTCGTGGCCCGAGCGCGCCGACTTCACGCTGGCCGACTGTGCCGCCGCGCCCGCGCTCTTCTACGCGAGCTATCTCGTCCCCATCGAGGAGCCGCGCGTGCGCGCGTACGTCGAGCGGCTGGTGGCTCGCCCGTCGATGATCCGCGTGCGCCGCGAGGCCGAGCCGTACTGGCACCGCTTCCCCGGCGCGCGCGCGTCGTCACGGCTTGTCGCAGGGGACGCATTCGTCTAGCACGCGCACCAGCTCCTCCAGGCTCACGGGCTTGACCATGTGACGGTCGAAGCCGGCTTCGGCGGCGCGCGAGCGGTCGGTGGGCTGCCCGTAGCCCGTCATCGCGATCAGGCACGCTTCAGCGCCGTACTCGGAGCGGACCGCGCGCGCGATGTCGTACCCGTCGACGTCAGGCAGCCCGACGTCGAAGACGCCCGCGTGCGGCAGGAACGCGCGCCAGCTGATGAGCGCGTTCCTGCCGTCGTTGGCGACCGCGGTCTGGAAGCCCTTGCCCTGGAGCGCCTCCGAAAGGAGCTCGGCGATGTCGGTGTTGTCGTCGACGACCAGGACGCGGATGTTGGCCCGCGTCTCGGACGGCGCGCGTCGCGGCGTCGACGCGGTCACGCCCGACTCGTCCACCATCGGAAGCTCGACGGTGAACTCGGACCCGGTTCCGTATCCGTCGCTGCGCAGCGAGATCGAACCGCCGTGCCGCGTCACGAGGTTGTGCACGATGGCCAGGCCCAGGCCCAGGCCGCCGCGGAGGACGTCACGCGCGCGATCGGCCTGCACGAACGGCTCGAAGATGCGCTGCTGCTGATCCTTGGCGATGCCGCAGCCGGTGTCGCGGACGACGACGCGCACGCGTTCGCTCGCGTGCTCGACGTGTACGTCGATGCGACCGCCGGGCGGCGTGAACTTGGCCGCGTTGGTCAACAGGTTGCCGAACACCTGCGCGAGCCGGATCGGGTCGCCCTGCACGACGGCGTCGTGCGCCTCGGCGACCTCGAGCCTGTGCTGGTTGCGCGTCACGAGCGGCGACGCCATCTCGACGGCGCGCTGCAGGATCGACGAGAGCGGCACGTGCTCGCGGCGCAGCTCGATGTGGCCGCGTGTGACGCGGGAGATGTCGAGCAGATCGTCGACGATCCGCACCATGTGCTGCGCGTGGCGCTCGATCACGTCGCGCTCGCGCGCGGCCGACGGATTGAGCTTGAGCAGCTCGACCGCCGTGACGATCGGCGCCAGCGGGTTCCGCAGCTCGTGGCCCAGCATGGCCAGGAAGTCATCCTTGCGCCGCGCCACCTCGAGGACGTTGGCGGACTGGATGATGGTCCCCACCAGGTTGGCGGCGGTGCGCACCAGGACGCGATCGGTCTCGCCATCGAGCTCCGCCCGCCGTCCGACCAGCAGCTTGCCGCGAAGGTCGGCGAACGGGATCTCCGTCTCCATGCACCAGAACTTCTCGCCGCCGACGAAGACCGTGCCGTCGGCGCCGTCGCCGTCGGTGGTCGACGCGGCGCGCACCTGCTCCAGCTGCTCCGGCGACAGCGACGCGCGATCGAGTGAGCCGCGCTCCTGTTCGATGGGGCCGGGCAGGACGAAGTAGAGCAGGTCACAGTCGAGCGCCGTCGGCAACGCGTCGACCAGGACGTCGAGCGATTCCTGGGGCGTCCGCCCGACGCACATCGCCGGCAACGCCGTCAGCGCCGAGAGATCGCGGATGCACCGCCGGAGTCGGTCGTTCCGGTCGACCATCAGCTGGCGCTGCGTCGCTTGAGCTCGGCGAGGAGCTCCTCGGCAGGGGTGTAGAACGGGTTCTCGTGCAGCACGCCGTTCATCACCGTCAGCGGGTGCGCGCGCAACAGGTCCATCATCATCGAGCCGCTCAGCTTGCGCACATCGTAGACGCACACGGTCGGCGTCTTGCCACGGTTGAGCACCTCGTTGACGGTCGCCTCGTACTCGACGAGCTGCTCGATGCCGGGCGGCCTGGTCTGGATCCATCCCATCTGACCGACCAGGCGCATCGGCGGCTCGCCGGTCGCGGCGTGCTCGCGGATCATCTCGTCCAGCGCTGCCATCATGCGGTCCTGATCGAACGAGCCGCCCTTGAGGTGCGCCTCGCGCCAGGTGGTCACGTCGATGAGATCGGGAGCCTGCGTGTTCGAGCGCAGGCGTGCCTCGTGCTCGTCGCGGTGGTCGGGGTCGACGATGTAGACCGCCTTCTCGCGACGGCGCGTGCCCTCGAGGAGGAATGGATCGATGACGGCGCGTTCCTCGTCCGTACCGTTGACGAACGCACACGCGTGGAAGTGGTTGCGCATCTGCGCGTGAGCAAGCGAGCTGGCGAGCGACATGGTGACCACGCTATCACTCGACCGTTTCTCGTCGAAGATGAAGATGATGTTCACGCAACTTCTTCCGATCGCCCGTGCGCTCGCGCGCGCCGTGGCGCCAGCGCACGCTTAGGAAATTCCTAATAAAGCTGGGTGATCTGGATGAGGTTGCCGACGGTGTCCTTGACCATCGCGATCTTGGCGAAGGTCACGTCGGTCGGCGGCATCGTGAACTCCGCGCCCTTCGCCTTCATGCGCTCGAAGGTCGCGTCGACGTCCGCGGTGTAGAACATCGCCGCGGGCTGGCCCGCGTCGAACATCGCCTGCTGGTACGCCTTGCCCGCCGGTTCGCTGCTGGGCGCGAGCTGGAGCTCGGTGCCGTCGGCGTCGCCGGAGGCGGTCACGGTCAGCCAGCGATAGCCGCCGTTGCTCTCGTCGTTCTTCGCGGTGAAGCCGAGGACGTCGGTGTAGAAGCGCAGCGCCTGGTCCTGGTCATCGACGTAGACCTTGGTCAGCTTGATGGCGAGCCCGGTGGCGCTCGGCGCGGCCGTGCTCGCGGCCGGCGTGGTGGCGGGGCACGCCGCCTTTGTGCACGCGGTGACGGGGAGGGCGAGGAGCAGGACGACCAGGAGCTGGTTCATCGAGGTGTTCATGCTGCGGGGACGCATCGACCTCGGTGAATGTGACCGGCTACCGCGCTTTTTTCTGCGGGCCGACGAAGGCGGCCAGGTGCTCTCCGGTCAGCGTCGGCTTCTTCGCCGCCACCAGCGCGGCCGGCGGCCCCTCGAACACGACCTTGCCGCCGTCGTTCCCGGCGCCGGGGCCGAGGTCGATGATCCAGTCGGCGTGCGCCATGACCGCCTGATGGTGCTCGATCACGATGACCGACTTGCCCGCGTCCACGAGCTGGTCGAGCAGGCCGAGCAGCTGGGCCAGATCGGCGAGGTGCAGGCCGGTCGTTGGCTCGTCGAGCACGTAGACGCCGCCGGGCTCGCCCATGTGCGTCGCCAGCTTCAAACGCTGGCGCTCGCCGCCGGAGAGCGTCGTGAGCGGCTGACCGAGCCGCAGATAGCCCAGGCCGACCTCGGCCATGCGCTGCAGGATCGCGTGCGCCGCCGGCGTCGCCGCCTTGCCGCTGCCGCCGGACGAAAAAAACGTGAGCGCCGCGTCGACCGGCAGGTCGAGCACCTCGGCGATGTTCTTCCCGCCCAGCGTGTACTCGAGCACCGCGGCCTGGAAGCGCTTGCCCTCGCAGTCCTCGCACACGCTGGTGACGCCCGCCATCATGCCGAGGTCGGTGTAGATGACGCCGGCGCCGTTACAGGTCGGGCACGCGCCCTCGGAGTTGGCGCTGAACAGCGCCGGCTTGACGTTGTTCTCCTTGGCGAACGCCTTGCGGATCGGCTCGAGCAGATCGGTGTACGTCGCCGGGTTGCTGCGCCGCGAGCCGCGGATCGCGGCCTGATCGACGACGACCACGCCCTCGCGCCCGGCGACCGAGCCGTGGATGAGCGAGCTCTTGCCCGAGCCCGCCACGCCCGTGACGACCACGAGCACGCCGAGCGGGATGTCGACGTCGACCTTCTTGAGGTTGTGCGTGCTCGCGCCGCGCACCTTCATCGCGCCGTTCGGCTTGCGCACCGACGGCTTGAGCGCCGCGCGGTCGCTGAGGTGCCGCCCGGTGAGCGTGTCGCTGGCCTTGAGCGCGTCGACCGTGCCCTCGAACACGACCTTGCCACCCGCGGTCCCGGCGCGCGGGCCGAGGTCGACGACGTGGTCGGCGATCGCGATGGTCTCCGGCTTGTGCTCGACGACGAGCACGGTGTTGCCCTTGTCGCGCAGGCGGAGCAGCAGCTCGTTCATGCGCTGGATGTCGTGCGGGTGGAGCCCGATCGTCGGCTCGTCGAACACGTACGTCACGTCGGTCAAGGACGACCCGAGGTGGCGGATCATCTTGGTGCGCTGCGCCTCGCCGCCGGACAGCGTGCCCGACGGCCGGTCGAGGCTCAGGTAGCCGAGCCCGATCTCCACGAACGAATCCAGGGTGTGGCGCAAGGCCGTCAGGAGCGGCGCCACCGACGGCTCCTTGAGCTCGCGCGCCCACGCGGCCAGCTGATCGATCTGCATCGCGCACAGGTCGGCGATGTTCTTGCCCTTGATCTTCGAGGAGCGCGCCAGCGCGCTCAGCCGCGTACCTTCGCACTCCGGGCAGGTCGTGAACGTCACCGCGCGCTCGACGAAGGCGCGGATGTGCGGCTGCATCGCGTCGACGTCCTTCGACAGGAACGACTTCTGGATCTTGGGGATGAGCCCCTCGTAGGTGAGGTTGATCTTGTCGACCTTCACCTTGGTGGCTTCCTTGTAGAGGAAGTCGTTCAGCTCCTTCTTGGAGAACTTCTTGATCGGCTTGTCGGGGTCGACGCCCGCCGCCGCGAAGATGCGCACGCCCCAGCCGTCGGCGGTGTAGCCGGGCACGGTGAGCGCGCCCTCCTTCAGCGACTTGTTCTCGTCGTAGAGCTGCTTCAGGTCGAAGTCGGTCACCGAGCCCATGCCCTCGCAGCGCGGGCACATGCCGCCGGTGATGTTGAAGGTCTTCTTCTCGGTCTTGCTGCCGCCGGTCGTGGTCTCGACCGTGATGGCGCCGGCGCCCCGCACCGACGGGACGTTGAACGAGAACGCGTTCGACGAGCCGATGTGTGGCTTGCCGAGCCGGCTGAAGAGGACGCGCAGCATCGCGTTCACGTCGGTGGCGGTGCCGACCGTGGAACGCGCGTTGGCCCCCATGCGCTCCTGGTCGACGATGATCGCGGTGGTGAGCCCCTCGAGGACGTCGACCTCGGGTCGTGCCAGGGACGGCATGAAGTTCTGGACGAACGAGCTATAGGTCTCGTTGATCATCCGCTGCGACTCGGCGGCGATGGTTCCGAACACGAGCGAGGACTTGCCCGAGCCCGAGACGCCCGTGAACACGGTGAGCCGCCGCTTGGGAATCTCGACGCTCACGTCCTGCAGGTTGTTGACGCGCGCGCCCTGCACGCGGATGAGGCCATGACTGTCCGCGGGGTGCTGCTTGGTCGACATCGGCGGGAACCTTGTCACGTCCGGGACGCTGGGTCCGTCCTCGTGCTAGACGAAACGAGAGGAGCCGACGTGACCGACCTCGCCGCTGTCTTCGAGGAGCATCGCAGTCACCTCCAGCGGGTGGCGTTCCGCATGATGGGGTCCGCCGCCGAGGCCGAGGACGCCGTGCAGGAGGCGTGGCTCAAGGTGACGCGCGCCGACACCAGCGCCGTCGAGAACCTGCGCGCCTGGCTCACGACGGTGGTGTCGCGCGTGTGCCTCGACCTCCTGCGCTCGCGGACGTCGCGCCGTGAGGACTCCCTCGCGGTCGCGCCCGAGCCGACCATCGCGGCGCGCGCCGTGGCGGACCGCGACCTCGCCGACTCGGTCGGGGTGGCGCTCATGATCGTGCTCGATCAGCTCGACCCCGCGGAGCGACTGGCGTTCGTGCTCCACGATCTGTTCGCGATGCCGTTCGAGGAGATCGCGCCGATCGTCGGGCGCACGACCGCGGCCGCGCGCCAGCTGGCGAGTCGCGCGCGACGGCGCGTGCAGGGTGCGTCGGCGCCCGAGGTCGACATCTCGACCCAGCGGCGCGTCGTCGAGTCGTTCATCGCGGCGCTGCGCGCCGGCGACATCGAGGGGCTGGTCGCGGTGCTCGATCCCGATGCGCAGGTGCGCGTCGACGGCGGGACCGCCGCCGACGTCAAGGACGCCCGTTCGTGGGCGACGGGTGCGGTCGCCTACAAGGGCGCGGCCCAGCACATGCGGCCGGTCCTGGTCGACGGGCGGGTCGGCCTGGCGCTGGCGCCGGGCGGCAAGATCCAGCGCGTGCTGGTGTTCAGCTACGTCGGGGCCCAGATCCGCGACGCCGAGGTCATCACGGATCCAGATGCCCTGGCCGAGCTCGTGATCTCCGACCTCCCGTAGTTTTTTTCGCGACCCGGTCACATCCGCGCGGGCCGATCCGTCCTGCCAGCAAGAGGAGAGAACCGATGAAGATCGCACTGACCACCGTGTACGTCTCGGACCAGGAGAAGGCCCTCCGCACCTATACCGAGGTGCTGGGCTTCGTGAAGAAGGCTGACTTCAGCCAGGGCTCGTTCCGCTGGCTCACCGTGACGTCGGCCGAGGATCCCGACGGCACGCAGCTGCAGCTGGCCGCGAACGACAACCCGGCGGCGAAGGCGTTCCAGCAGGCGCAGTTCGAGCAGGGCCAGCCGGCGGCGATGTTCTTCACCGACGACCTGCAGGCCGACTACGAGCGCATGAAGGCCGCGGGCGCCGAGCTCACCGGCCCGCCGACCGACGTGACCGGCTCGAAGATCGTCAAGATCAACGATGGCTGCGGGAACCTGATCCAGGTCACCCAGCTCATGAAGTGGTGAAGGAGTCGCCCATGCCCACGAAGAAGACCGCCTCGCAGCTGATCGACGGGCGCATCGAGGAGCTCGGCGACTGGCGCGGCAAGACGCTGGCGAAGCTGCGCGCGCTGGTGAAGGAAGCGGCGCCCGACGTGGTCGAGGAGTGGAAGTGGCGCGGCGTGCCGGTGTGGTCCGACGACGGCATCATCTGCACCGGCGAGACATACAAGGAGTACGTCAAGATGACGTTCGCCAAGGGCGCCGCGCTGAGCGACCCGAAGCAGCTGTTCAACTCGAGCCTCGAGGGGAGCACGCGGCGAGCGATCGACTTCCACGAGGGCGTGAAGATCGACGAGAAGGCGCTGAAGGCGCTCATCCGCGACGCCGTGGTGCTGAACAAGGCCAAGCCGGCGAAGCGCCGCTAGCCCGACGCTAGCCCCGACGTCGGTCCTACTTCACGGCGGCGGCGCGCAGTGACTTGCAGACCGGCACGACGGCGTCGGCGTCGGCGCGCGTCTTCAGCTCGCCAGCGTAGCAGACCAGGTTCACCGCCTTGCGATAGACGAGGACGTTGAGACTCCTGTCCTTGCCCTTCTTCATCCCGTAGATCGCGGCCCACCCGTCGGCGTCGGCCTCCATCGACTCGACCTTGAACTCCTTCTCGAGCTTCGCCTTCTCCTTCTCGAACTCGTCCATCTCGGGCGGCGCGTTGAGCTCGAGCTCGACCTTGTCGAACCTGACGCGACCTTGCAGGCCGGTGTCCTCGGTCTCGTACGCGTTGCCCTCGGCGCCGGCCGGCGCGATGATCTCGACGTTCGAGCCCTCGGGTCCGAGCCCCTCCAGGAGGACGGGCGTGCCTGCTGGCGCCGCAGCCTCCCCCGCGTCAGGCGCGGCAGCCGCGGCTTCCGCCGCATCGACCGCTGCGTCGGGGGCGGGCGCCGCTGCGGCGGCGTCGAGCGCAGCGGCCGTCGCCGTGCCGGACCCGGTCGCTGTCGCCGGTTCTTCCTTCTTCTTGCCACATCCCAGGAGCGTCACCGCGACGAGTCCGGACCAGAGCGCGAGCTTCATGGTGCGACAGTACTCTTCCCCTGGTGAGCGCGCAGTTCGCCCGGACAGATCGTCGAGTGTCGCACCCGCGGCACGCGACAACGCGAATGCGCTCGCGGGTCTGGCGCGAGGCACAGCGCATGCACTGTGCGCCTTCCATGAATGCACGCAGCACGTCGATGAGACTTGGAATGTTGGCCGTGAGCAGCGCGCTGCTCGTCGGTTCGGTCGGCACCGCCGCCGCGAATCGCGAGCTCAGGGCTGTCGAGATGCCCGCCAAGACCGCCCCGATCACCTCGTGGACGCCGATCCAGCAGCTCCAGCTCGACGGCGCCGACCCGTACGGCTACTACCACGCGGCCGGATTCCTGGCCCTCGCCGACGAGCTCGGCGATCGGCTCAGCCACCTCGGCCGCGCCAGCATCGTGGCGCAGTGCTTCCGGGGCGGAAACGAGCGCAACAGCGAGGTGCTGTCGTGGGCGATCTGCCGTGATGACTTCGTCGCTCTCGACCTCGCGAAGGCCGAGGCCGAGATCGTCGCGGCCGGCGTGTCGCAGGAGGACCGCGAGCGCGCGATGGCGTGGATCACGGAGGAGCACGAGCGCGCGCGCGAGGTCGTGGCCACGTTCGACGAGGCCGCCAGGACCGATCGCGGGCTGAAGAAGGTGCGCGCCGACGTCGAGGCCGCGAAGAAGGAGTGGGCCGCGTACGTCGGCGCGCATCGCGCGGACGTCGAGCTCTACCTGACGCTCAAGGACGCGGTGCGCACCGGCAAGCGCAACGACCCCGCGTTCGCGGGCTGCGACGCGAAGACCCGCCCGCGCTTCGAGAAGCACGTGCGCTCGGTCGCGAAGAAGATCCCGTGGGAGACCGACTCGCTCGAGGGATACATGTACTACCTCGTCGACGGCAGCATCGACGGCTACATCACGACGGTGTCGTGGGCCGCGTGCGCGTTCAGCGTGCACCCGGCGGCGGATCCGGTGCTGGCGCAGGCCGCGAGCACCAACGTGAACCTCATCCGGGCCGGCTGGCGCACCGTCGCCATCGGGAAGCTCTCGGCCGACGACTACAAGCCGCGCTTCGACGACTCCAGCTTCTACCTCCGCAGGGACGATCTCTCCGCGTACATCACTCACGCCGGCCTGAGCAAGAGCGACAACCCGACGTGGGGTGAGGTCAAGAAGGTCAAGAAGCACGACGACGAGCTGACGATCATCTTCGCGATGGGCCAGATCGAGGGCGGCTGTCTGCGCTGGGTCACGCGGCGTGGCGAGAAGGAGTGCGCCGAGCGCGGCGACTACGAGAACGAGGTCGACCCGGTCGACGTGCCGCTGGCCTACGCGGCCGGGATCAAGCCGGGAGTCAGCATGAAGACCGGCGGCCCCCAGTTCCCGATGGTGGTGTGGAAGGGAAAGAAGATCCTCGCCATCTTCGGCGTCACGCTCAAGTGAGCGCGGGGCGGCGTCAGTCGAGGACCTGGTAACGCTGCGTGAGCTGCTTACCGCGGCGCGTGAGCTGCACCTCGAAGCGGGTGGCGCCTTGCAGCTTCTCGGTGACCTTGAAGAGGGTCGTGGGGTTCATGTCCAGCGGCATGTCGTTGATGCCGGTGAGCGTGTCGCCGTTCTCGAAGCCGAGCGCCTCGATCGCTGAGCCTGCCTGGATGGCGTAGAGCTTGATGCCGTTGGGCTTGCCGTTCTTCTCCGAGGGAACGGGGCGCACGCGGCCCATCTCCTCGGAGTCACGTTGCCATCGCTCGTAGGTCTTGCGCGGGATCCGGTAGGCGCCCTGCTCGAGCACGATGCCGTGCGGCTCGGGCGGATCGAAGGCGAACGGCTGGCTGATCTGGGTCGAGCCCCCCGTGGGCGGCGGGAAGGTCCAGCGCAGGACCAGCGCCGCGACGCAACCGGCGAGCGAAGGCGGCGCGCCGCCGTCGTTCTCGATCGCCACGCTGCTGACGTGGCCGTCGGCCTCGACCACGATCGCGAGCACCGGCGCGACGCTGCCGAGGTCGGGGTCGGCCGCGCGCGCGGCACGATCGCACGACCGCAGCTCGCGCTCGTGCGCGGCGAGGGTGCTCGTGACGTCGCCGATCGGGAGCACGCCGCGATGGACGGGCAGGGCGCGGCCGGTGACGTCCTCGGCGGCGCTGCGGCCCGAGCGCTCGTTCGCGACGTGCTCGCTCGCGGTCGGCTGACGTCGGTCGGTCGACGGTCGCAGGAGCACGATCGCGCCGCCGAGAACGACCAGCGCGGCGGCGGCGACGACGAGCATGCGGCGGCGCGACGACGACGACGCGGGCGCCGCGGCGGTCACCAGTGCGTCGAGCAAGGCGTCGATCGACGCGTGACGAGCGGCCGGATCCGCGGCGAGGGCGCGCCGGAGCACCGGCCACACACCATCGGGCACATCCGACGGTGGTGGGTCGCGCAGCTCCGTGGTGCCGGGCTCGAGCGGTCGCTTGCCCCACAGCGCCTCGTACGCCGTGACGGCGAAGCTGAACTGATCGGCACGCGCGTCGGCGGGCTCGCCGGCCCACTGCTCGGGCGCCATGTACGCCGGCGTGCCCATCACCGTGCCGGTCACCGTCATCGGCGAGTGGAGGACATCGTTGCGGTCCGGTACCGGCACCTCCTCGCCGACGCCGCGCGCGAGCCCGAAGTCGACGACCTTGGGCACGCCGTCGCTGGTGACGAGGACGTTGTCGGGCTTGAAGTCGCGATGGACGACGCCCGCGGCATGCGCGGCGGCGAGCCCACGTCCCGCGGCGATGACGGCGTCCAGACGCGCGCGCCACGGCCGCGGCGTGCCGAGCCAGCGCTTGAGCGTGCCGCCGTCGACGAGCTCCATCGCGATGAAGACCTCGTCGCCGTCGGTGCCGACGTCGTGCACGACGGCCAGGTTCGCGTGCGAGAGCCGCGCCATGGCCTGCGCCTCGCGCAGCAACCGGCGCTCGTGGCCGGCGCCGGGATGCAGCACCTTGATCGCGACGACGCGGTTGAGCTGCGGATCGCGGGCACGGAAGACCTGGCCCATGCCGCCCGCGCCCAGCGTGTCACCCAGCTCGTAGCGACCGAGCCTCCGCGGTCGCGGCCGCTCGCCGCGCACGCGGCTCGGCGTCTCGCCTGCGGTGGCGGTCTCGTCGGTGGCGCTGACGGTCTCGTCGGTCGCGCTCACCGTCTGGTCGGACTTCGTGGCCACGGGCGCGGAGGATAGCTCCACCAAGGTGGGATCGCTGTCATGGCGCTTTCGTGTCGAAGGCATGGCTCAAACTTTGTTCGACGATGCGGAGGTGCGGCGGGCGGGCCTAGCGTGCGCGCGTGAGGTGCGGTCTTCCACGCCGCAGCGGCGGAGGAGATGCGGTGCAGCACGTCGCATCAGCGTACGTGTCCTCGCGCACCTGCGCGTGGAAAACGCTGGCACATCCGGTGCAATCGCGCCGCACCGCCGTGATCTTGCGCATGACCGACATCGAGAAACGCTTCGGCGGCGTGCTCGCCCTCCGAGGCGCGCAGCTCGAGGTGCGACGCGGCGAGATCATGGGCCTGTGCGGCGAGAACGGCGCCGGCAAGTCGACGCTGCTCAAGGTGCTCGCCGGCATCCACGGCGCCGGCTCGTACACCGGTGACATCGTCGTCGACGACGTGCCCCGCCGCTTCGCGGTCCCCGCCGACGCGCTGCGCGCCGGCATCGCGGTCGTGCACCAGGAGCTGATGCTGGTGCCGGAGCTGACGGTCGCGCAGAACCTGCTGCTCGGCCGCGAACCGCGTCGCTTCGGCCTGGTCGATCACGCCAAGCTCGAGGCGCAGGCGTGCGAGGAGCTCGCGCGCTTCGGCTTCGCCGGCGAGATCGACGTGACGCGCCCGATCCACGAGCTCGGCATCGGGCTCCAGCAGATCGTCGAGATCGTGCGCGCGCTGGCGCAGGACGCGCGCATCCTCGTGCTCGACGAGCCGACCGCCGCGCTCACGACCCACGAGACCGCGCTGCTTCTCGAGCGACTGCGCGCGCTGCGCGAGCGCGGCACGACGTGCATCTACGTGTCGCACCGGCTCGACGAGGTGTTCGCGCTCTGCGATCGCGTGACCGTGCTGCGCGACGGCCGCACCGCGGCGACGCTGGCCCTCGCCGAGACCACGCCGACGGAGGTGGTGCGCGCCATGGTCGGCCGCGCCGTCGAGACCGCCGCGCGCCGCGCCGCCGCGCCAGCTGCGACCGGCACGCCGGCGCTCGAGCTCGAGGACCTCTGCGTGAACCGCGCGGGGCGCCGGAGCTCGTCGCCAGGGCAGGGCCCCGGGGACGGCCGCCGCTTCGTCGTCGAGCACGTCTCGCTCGCCGTGCATCCCGGCGAGATCGTCGCCATCGCCGGCGCCATGGGCTCGGGGCGCACCGCGCTCCTGTCGGCGCTCTTCGGCTGCGCGCGCGCCGGCGTGCGCGGGACGATCCGCATCGGCGGCGAGGCCGTCCGGCTCGACACGCCCATCGCCGCCATCGCGCGCGGCCTCGCCCTCATCCCCGAGGATCGCAAGGGCCGCGGCATCGTGCCGTTCATGAGCGCGCGCCAGAACCTCGCGCTGCCGTCGCTCGCCTCGCACGAGGCCATGGGGCCGGCCGCACGCCTCGGCCTCGTCGACGCCGTGGCGGAGACGCAGCTCGCCGACCGTCGCATCGGCGCGCTCGGCATCCGCGGCGAGACCAGCGCGCCCGTGGTCACGCTCTCGGGCGGCAACCAGCAGAAGGTCGTGCTCGGCAAGTGGCTCGAGCGCCGCCCGCGCGTGCTCCTCCTCGACGAGCCGACCCGCGGCGTCGACGTCGGCGCGCGCGAGGAGATCTATCGCATCCTCGAGGGCCTCGCCGCCGACGGCGTGGCCATCCTGTTCGCGTCATCGGATCTGGCCGAGGTGCGCCGCCTGGCGCGCCGCGCGGTCGTGCTCCGTGCCGGTCGCATCGCCGGCGAGCTCGACCGCGACGCGATCACCGACGAGGCCATCGTCCAGCTCTCGACAGGCGCCGTCGCCGCCCAGGCATGACCATGCTCCAACCCATCGTCTCCATCGTTTCGCCGCGGCCGGCGCCATCGCCGCTGGCCGGTCTGCGCAACACGCACACGCTGCGGACCGCGCTGGTGCTGGTCGTGCTCTGGCTCGCGCTCGCCGTGCACCCGGGCACGAGCGGCACCTTCCTCACGCCCGGGAACCTGAGCAACATCTCGGCCCAGATCTCCGAGCTCGTGATCATCGGCGTCGGCATGACCTTCGTCGTGCTCACCGGTGGCATCGACCTCTCCGTCGGCGCCGGCATGGCGTTCTTCGGCGTCATCGCCGCGACCCTCCAGATCGATCACGGGCAGCCGGCCTGGGTCGCCATCCTGGCCGCGCTCGCCGCCTCGATCGTCGTCGGCATCTGGCACGGGCTCCTCGTCGCGCGCTACCGCATCGCGCCGTTCATCGCGACGCTCAGCGGCTTCCTCGCCTATCGCGGGCTCGCGCTCGTCCTCTCCGATGCGCGCGGCCTCTCGCCCATGGGCTCGGACTTCGCGTTCCTCGGCAGCCGCATCGGCGCCGCGCCCGCGACCATCCTCTGCCTCGGCGGCACGGCGCTCGGGCTCACCATCCTGGTCCGCCGCTACCAGCGCCGCCGCCGCTTCGGGCTGCCCGTCGAGCCCACGTGGCTGGTCGCCGCGCGCGCGGCCGTCATCGCAAGCGTCGGTGCGGTGTGCCTCTGGATCTTCCGTGCCGGCATGCCCGTGCCCGTCCTCATCGCCGCCGCCGTCACCGCCGTCGGCGCCACGCTGCTGCAGTCGAGCCGCCTCGGCCGTTACGCCTTCGCCATCGGCGGCAACCCCGAGGCCGCGCGCCTCTCGGGCGTGCCCGTCGTGCGCGTGAAGATGATCGTCTACACCATGACCGCCGTGCTGACGGCGGTGGCGGCGCTCATCGCCGCGTCGCGCGGTAACGGCGTCACGCCCGGGAACATGGGCCTCATCCGCGAGCTGCACGTCATCACCGCGGTGGTGATCGGCGGCACCAGCCTCGCCGGCGGACGGGCGACCATCGTCGGCACCGTCCTCGGCGCCCTCATCTTCGGAACCCTGTCGAACGGCATGAACCTCCTCGGCGTGAGCTCCAACTGGCAGCTCATCACGACGGGCATGATCATCCTCGGAGCGGCGCGCCTCGACACCTGGTCGACGCGCCAGGAGGCGCACTCGTGAAGGCTCACGCGTTGGTGGCGTTCTGCGCCGTCGTCTCGATCGCCGCCTGCGACGTCCCGCGCGGCGATCGCATCGGCTTCTTGCTCTCGACGCTCCAGGAGGAGCGCTATCAGAAGGACCGCCGCTACTTCGAGGCCGCCGCGAAGAAGCTCGGCATGGCGACGCTCACGCTCTCCGCCGACAACGACAGCGCGCGCCAGCTCGCGCAGGTCGAGGACGCGCTCGCCCGCGGCGCCAAGGTGCTGGTCATCCAGCCGACCGACAGCGCCGCTGCCGGCGCCTTCGTCGGCAAGGCGCACGCGCAGGGCGCCAAGGTCGTGGCCTACGACCGGTCGATCGCCGGCGCCGACGTCTACGTCGCGCACGACAGCTACCGCATCGGCGTGATGCAGGCCGAGCAGGCCATCGCGGCCACCGGCGGCCGCGGCAACTACGTCCTCTTGCACGGGCAGTCGGGGCACAGCGTCGCCCGCGAGATCGCGCGCGGCGTGCGCGACACCCTGGGCCCGTACCTGGCGCGCGGCGAGATCACGATCGTCGTGGAGAAGAACCACGACGCGTGGTCGCCGGAGCAGGCCCTCACCACCGTCGAGGACGCCATCTCGAAGACCGGCGGGAAGATCGACGCGATCCTCGCCGACAATAGCGGCATGGCGCGCGGCGCCGTGCAGGCCATCCAGGCCGCCGGCCTGGGCGCGCATCCACCGTTCATCGCCGGCGCCGACGCCGACGCCGCCAACGTCAACTACGTGTGCGAGGGCAAGCAGACGGTCGAGATCCTCAAGGACATCCGCCCGCTCGCCGAGCGCGCCGCGGCCGTCGCGGTCGCGCTGGCGCAGGGCCAACCCGCGGGCGACGACGACGGCGTCATCGAGGTGCCCGTCGTGCTCGTCACCCGCGCCAACGTCGGCGCGCTCGTCGTCGACTCGGGCTTCCACGCCGCCTCGGCGCTGCCGGCCTGCACTCACTAGGAGCTTCCCATGCGCGCCATCCATCTCTCGCTCGTCTCCGCGACCTTCGCGGCCGCCTGTCACCATCCGCAGCGCCCCGGCGCCGACACCACCGACGCGCGCGACGAACCGCCGCCGCCGACCGGCACGTGTGCGCGCCCGATGGACGAGCCCGCCGACGGCAGCGACCCCGGCAACCCGAAGATGTCGTGCGAGGATCGCGAGTACTGCGATCCGTGGTCGCCGGGTTACACGCCCGATCCCGCGGTGCAGGACGCCGTGCGCCTCCTCGTCGGCTCGATGAGCCTGTCCGAGAAGGCCGACCAGATGCGCGGCACCAACCCGGGCGGCGGCGCCAACTACAACGACATCTTCCGCACGCCCGACAACGCCGCGAAGGGCATCCGCGGGTTCCAGTTCCGCGACGGCCCCAACGGGGTGAACCTCGCCGCGCAGCTGCCGGCGGGACAAGACGGCTTCGCGACCGCCTTCCCGGTGCCGGCGTCGCGCGCCGCCGCCTTCGACCTCGATCTCGAGTACCGCATCGGCAAGGCGATGGGCGACGAGACGCTCGCGTCGGGAAACACGCTCCTCCTCGCGCCCGCCATCAACGTGCTCCGCCACCCCGCGTGGGGACGCTCGCAGGAGGTCTACGGCGAGGACCCGTTCGTCTCCGGACGCATGGGCACGGCGTTCACCGTGGGCGTGCAGGAGTACGTGCCGGCGTGCGTGAAGCACTACGCCGCGAACAACATCGAGAACGGCCGCAACAGCGCCAACGCGCAGATGGACGAGCAGACGCTGCGCGAGATGTACACGCGCCACTTTCACATGGTCATCCGGGACAGCGGCGTGGCGTGCGTGATGGCGGCGTACAACCTGGTCAACGGCAAGAAGGCGACGCAGAACGGCCACCTCCTCGACGAGCTGCTGCGCGGCGCGTTCGGGTTCCAGGGCTTCGTGCTGAGCGACTGGTGGGCGATGCCACCGGGCACGTCGCTCGGCTCCTCCGACGCGCTCAAGGCCAACGCCGGCGAGGCGATCAACGCCGGCATGGATCTCGAGCTGCCGTGGGCGCACAACTTCCAGCACATCGAGGCCATCACCGGCCCGGGCCGTCCCGTCGACGAGGCGACCATCACCCGCGCCGCGACGCGCATCGTCGAGCAGAAGCTCCGCTTCAAGATCGGCAAGGTCAACGAGACCCCGGGCCTGCGCGCGCCGGCGACCACGAAGAGCTCGCGCGGATCGATCGAGAACAACGCCGCGCACGTCGCGCTGGCGCAGGAGGCCGCGCTGAAGGGCGCCACGCTCCTCAAGAACGCGAACGCGACGCTGCCGATCAACCGCGCCAGCGTCCATCGCATCGCGGTCATCGGCGCCGAGGTGCCGTACCAGGTGACGAACACCGATCGCGCCAACGGCACGATCAAGTTTCACTCCGACCTGCGCCTGGGTGACCTCGGCAGCGGCCGCGTCTTCCCCGATCCCGCGAAGGGCAGCGGCCCGTTCGCCGGCATCCGCGAGGTCGCCGGCGGCGGCATCGAGGTCGTGGCGGGCTCGAGCGCGTCGCTCGCCGATACCGCCGACTTCGTCGTGGTCGTGGCCGGCCTCACGCCCGAGGACGAAGGCGAGGAGTACACCGGCGCCGGCGATCGCCCGAGCTTCTCGCTCGATCCCAAGCGCAGCCAGGGCACGCAGAACAACCTCATCATGCAGGTCGCGCAGCGCAACAAGCCGATGGTGGTCGTGCTCGAGGCCGGCAGCGTCATCGACATGCCGTGGCTCGCGTCGGTGCCGGCGGTGGTGATGGCCTGGTACCCGGGCATGGACGGCGGGCGCGCGCTCGGCAAGCTCCTCTTCGGCGAGGCGAACTTCAGCGGCAAGCTGCCGGTCACGTGGCCGAAGCGCTGGGCCGACCTGCCGACCTTCTCGGGCGGCACGACCACGACGATGGACTACTTCCTCGGGTACCGCTGGTTCGACGAGCGCGCCATCGAGCCGCTCTATCCGTTCGGGCACGGCCTCAGCTACACGACGTTCGAGTACTCGCACCTGCAGGTGCCGTGCAGCGACGTGAGCGCCAACGGCGTCGTCGAGGTGAAGGTCGACATCAAGAACAGCGGCACCAAGGCCGGCGACGAGGTCGCGTTCCTCTTCGTCTCGTATCCCGGCACGACGGGGCGCCACGCGAAGAAGGAGCTGCGCGGCTTCCACCGCGTCTCGCTCGCCGCCGGCGAGACCAAGCGCATCACGATCCCGCTGCGCGTCGTCGACCTCGCGGTCTGGGACGTCGACGCCGAGCAGTGGCGCGTCCCGCCTGGCGCCATCGAGGTCATGGTCGGCCCCGACGCGGGGCACCTCACGCTGCGCGACATGTTCATGGTCCGGTAACGAGGAGCGCCCGATGAAGACGCTAGCTGTCACACTCCTGATCTCCACCGCGGCCACGGCCACGGCCGCGCCCGCGTTCGCCGAGGAGGAAGCCGGCGCGCGCGTCGAGCTCATGCCGTCGACGGCGTACCCCGAGCCGCAGACACGCGGCCTCAGGCACGGCTCCCTGTGGTCGACCTTCCACGGCCTCCAGTGGCCGTACTACCCGAAGACCGGCATCGGCGTGGCTGGCTACGCGTGGGTCGATTCGGGCTACGAGACGATCGAGCGCGGGAACGAGACGCAGCAGGACATCGAGTACTGGCTGCAGCAGGGCCGCGTGCTCGTGCGCGTGACGCCCACCTACGCCAAGGACGACTTCTTCGTACAGGGCCAGGCCGAGCTGGTCGCCAACAAGGATCAGTCGCTGCGTCAGCCCGACGTCGCCGACACCGACGACCTGTGGATCAAGATCGGCCGCTGGAACAAGTGGGACGTGCAGCTCGGCCGCTACGAGGGCTGGGAGGTCTACCACCTCGGCATGGGGCTCGACCTCAACACGCTCGAGCGGCAGGGCGCGTCCGACGAGGCGTACGGCGTGCCGGCGATCTACGGCGTCACGTACGCGTTCTACCGGCCGGCCAGCGTCGGCCAGGCGGCGCTGCATCTCTATCCGACCGAGACGCTGCGCTTCGAGCTCGGCACGCAGGTCGGCAACGAGTTCGGCTCGAACACGCTGGCGACGCGGCCGGTCGCGGTCGTCGACCTCGGGTGGCTGAAGCTGAAGGCCGGCGCCGAGTACAAGGTGCTCACCGACCAGAAGCAGGACGCGATGGGGGAGACCACGAGCCGTGGCGCGGGCGGCGCGGTGCAGGTGGTGCTGCCACCGGTCGAGCTCGGCGTGAACGCGGCGTACGGCCTCGTCGATCGCTACGCGCAGGACGGCACGTACGACGCCAAGGGCAGCAACACCACGTACAGCGTCGGCGGGTTCGCCAACGCGCGCGTGGTGGGCGACGTGATGGTCGGCGCCGGCGTGAACCACACGTACCTCGAGGACATGCACCTCGACCCCATGCTCGGGCGGGTGCAGATGTTCAAGCACCTGCAGACGTTCGGCGCGGTGCAGTACGTCCTCATGGACCGGCTGTACGTGAAGGCCGTGGTCGCCTACGCGCGCGCCGATCTCGCGCCGAATTTCGGTGCGCCGATCTTCTCCAACGACATGTGGAGCGGGCGCGTGCGCGTCATGTACATGTTCTAGCGCGATGGTGGCCGAGATCAGCACCCAGGTCGTGGAGCACAGCCGCGAGCTCGAGCTGCGCAGCGTCGAGCTGCGCGTGATCGACGGTCCGGATCGCGGCGTGGAGCGGCGGCTGCGCGGCGGGTTGCGCATCGGGACCAGCGAGGCGTGCGATCTGCGGCTCACCGATCCGACGGTGTCGCGCCTGCACTGCGAGATCCAGAACCAGGGCGGCGTGGTGCGGATCGTCGACGGCGGCAGCACCAACGGCACGTATGTCGACGGCGTCCGCGTGCAGGCGGCGGAGCTGACCAGCGGCACGCGCGTGCGGCTGGGCGCGACCGTCCTGAGCGTGGGCTCGGCGGCGGAGTCGTACGTGGTCGAGCTGTCGGCGCGGCACCGCTTCGGCGAGATGATCGGCGCGAGCACCGAGATGCGCGCGATGTACGCCGTGCTCGAGCGCGTGGCGCCGACCGATACGTCGATCCTGATCCAGGGCGAGACCGGCACCGGCAAGGAGCTGGTGGCGCGGTCGATCCACGACGCGTCACCGCGCGCGGGTGGGCCCTTCGTGGTCGTCGACTGCGGCGCGATCGCCGAGAACCTGATCGAGAGCGAGCTGTTCGGCCACGTGCGCGGCGCGTTCAGCGGCGCGGTGGGCGACCGCCGCGGGTTGTTCGAGGAGGCCGACGGCGGGACGTTGCTCCTCGACGAGATCGGCGAGCTGCCGCCGCCGCTGCAGCCGCGGCTCCTGCGCGTCCTCGAGCGACAGGAGGTGCGCCCGGTGGGCAGTAACGCCACCAGGCAGGTCGACGTGCGCGTGGTGGCGGCGACCAATCGGCCGCTGGCGCAGGCCGTGAACCGCGGGACGTTTCGCGAGGACCTGTATTACCGGCTCGCGGTGGTCGAGGTCGTGCTGCCGCCGCTGCGTGCGCGGCGCGACGACCTGGCGCTCCTGGCCGAGCACTTCTTCCGGCGGTACGCGGGCGAGCACGAGCCCGTGCCGCCGGGGCTCCTGGCGTCGCTATCGTCGCGCGCGTGGCCGGGCAACGTGCGCGAGCTGCGCAACTACGTCGAGCGCAGCGTCTCGCTCGGCGTGGCGCAAGGGCTGGACGCGGTGCCGGCCGGGCCCGCGCGTGCGAGCGAGCCGGTGGTGCCGGTGCACCTGCCGCTCAAGGATGCGCGCGCGGCGTGGACCGAGCAGTTCGAGCGCGTGTACGTCGAGGCGCTCCTGGCGCGGACCGGCGGCAACGTCAGTCGCGCCGCCGAGCTCGCCGGCGTCAACCGACGATCGCTGCAGCGCCTGATCGCGAGCCTGGGACCTCGCGAGCCGGGCGACGGCTGACGGCGCGCTCGAGGCGGGCCAGCCGTTCGGCGCGGTCGGCGAGGGCAGGGGCGGCGAGCGCGCGCACCCACGCGCCGACCTCGTCGACGCCGCTGGGGCGCACCGCGGCCTCGAGCGCGGTGGCCATCTCGGCCGCGGAGGCGAAGCGACGCATGCGATTGCGATCGAGGCCGCGCAGCGCGAGCGCATCGAGCGCGCGGGGCAGCTCGGGGCGCAGGCTCGATGGCGCCGGGACGCGATCGTCGAGGACGCGGCCGAGGACGAGCCCCTCGCTCTCGCCCTCGAAGAGGCGCTCGCCGGCGAGGAGCTCCCACAGCAGCACGGCGGCGCCGTAGACGTCGGTGCGGCGGTCGACGCCCGTACCCTGGATCTGCTCGGGCGCCATGTACGCGATCGTGCCCTTGAGCTGGCCGTTGCGCGACGCGGTGTGGCGGCCGATGGCCTTGGCGACGCCGAAGTCGCACAGGCGAGCCACGCCGTCGGTCCCGACCAGCACGTTGCGCGGCGAGACATCGCGGTGCACGAGCTCGAGCGGCGCGCCGCGTTCATCGCGCGCCTCGTGCGCGGCATGGAGCCCGTGCAGCACACCGGCGACGATGGCGACGGCGACGGCGACCGGGACGTATGCGCCGTCGACGGCGGCGAGCTGGGTCAGGCGCGCGAGCGACTCGCCCTCGACGTACTCCATGACGAGGCCGAGCTCGCCGTCGTCGGCGAAGACGTCGAGCACCGGCACGACGTTGGGATGGCGCACGCGACTGGCGAGGCGCGCCTCGTCGACGAACATGGCGACCAGCTCGGCGTCGCGGGCGAGCGACGGGTGCAGCCGCTTGATGGCGACCGTGCTCGAGAAGCCGAGCGCGCCGCGGCTCTTGCCGAGGTGCACGGTGGCCATGCCGCCGGCGGCGATCTCGTCCCCGACGAGATAGCGCCCGCGCGCGGTGGCGTGGGCGCCGCCCAGGCGCTGCGCGATGCGGCCGTCGCGCAGGACGAGCACCTGATCGCAGCGGCCGACAAGCTCGTCCATGCGCTGCGCCACGTAGAGGCAGGCCATGCCGTCGGCCGCGAGGCGACGCAGCCACGCGAACAGGCGATCGCGGTGGGCGCGACCGAGCGTGGCCGGGCGCTCGTCGACGACGAGCACGCGTGCGTCGGGCGTGAGCGCGCGCAGGATCTCGACGATGTGCTGCGAGCCGGCGTCGAGGTCGGCGACGCGGCGGGCGGTGGGGATCTCGGTGGCGACGCCGAAGCGCTCGAGACAGTCGCGGGCCTCGGCTTCGAGACGGACGTCGTCGACCAGGCCGAAGCGGCGCGGCTCGCGTCCCAGCATGAGGTTGTGAGCGACCGACAGGCGCGGCACGAGCAGCGACTGCTGGTGGACGACCGCGATGCCGGCGCGGCGCGCGTCGGCGGGGCTGCGCAGCCGCCGCGCGACACCGTCGAGGAGGACGGCGCCGTCGTAGCTCCCGTGCGGGTGCACACCGGCGAGGATCTCGACCAGCGTCGACTTCCCGGCGCCCTGCTCGCCGCACAGCCCGACGATGTCGCCGGCGTGCACGTCCAGCTCGGCGCCGCGCAGCGCCACGTCGGGACCGAACCGCTTGGCGATGGCGACGAGCTCCAGGAGCGGTCGCGCCGTCCCCTCCCGTGATTCGGTCATGGCGCGAGTGCAACACGCCGCGCGCGGAACCCATGGCGCTTTCGCGTCAATCGCATGATCACTCGACGGCGGGGCGGACCGCGGCGGCGAGCAGCGCGCGCATCTCGCTCTGGATCGATTCCGGCGCGGCGACGTAGATGTCCGCGGCCCGCGTGATCACGCGCTCGACCGGGTACTCGCCCCACGCGATGTCGTGCTGGTACTGGTAGCCCATCACGACGGAGGGGCCGCCGATCGAGAGGCCTTCCTCGCCGTCCTCGCGCTGGTTCCAGCTCCAGCTGCGCGGCGCGATGGCCGCGTGCTCGACGAGCGGGAAGGCATCGGCGGGGTCGAGCCCGAGGTGCGCGACGAGCGCGGCGCGCACGTCGGCCGGGACGCCCACCTGGGACGGGCCGTGGACGTAGAGGTCGTCGATCGTCTGCCAGTCGACCGGTTCGTGGCTTCGCGAGGGGCGCCGCGCGATGTCGCCGTCGAGCTCGATCCACGACCGCACCGGCTCGCGGCCGCCGCCGCGGTCCCACGTCCACTCGAAGCGGCGCCGCGCGACCGGACGCAGATCGCGCCACACGCGGGCGCGCGCGTCGTCGAAGCGCGGGGCCAGCGTGCGCAAGAGCCCCACCAGCGTGTCCGCGTTCCGGACGAAGAGCATGTGGCCCGAGCCCGCCCACGCCGCCGCGAGCGACATGACCCTCACCTCGGGCATGCTGTCCGGATCGCGGACCGTCACGGTGTCGTCGCCGATCAGGACGGTCTTGCTCATCGGACCAGGGCGTCCACCGCGGCATCGTCGCCGCGTTCCATCGCCGCCTCGACCTCGAGCGCGAGGCGATCGCGGCCGATCGTCACGACCGCGCGCACCCGACCGCCGTGGCGGTACGCCACGTGCGCGTCGCGCGCACGGAGGTCGCCCTTCACCAGGGGCACGTCGAACTGCTCGGCGTGACCGACGTAGCCCAGCGTCACGTCGTGGTGCTGGCTCCAGAAGAACGGCACCGACGGACGCACCCGCTGGCCCAGCATCGCGCGCGCGACGGCCTGGCCGTGGCGCACGGCGACCTGCCAGTGCTCGATGCGCGCCGTCTCGCCGTCATACGGGTAACGCGCGATGTCGCCGGCGGCCCAGATGCCGGGCGCAGCGCGGAACGACGCGTCGACGACGACGCCGCGGTCGACGGTCAGGCCGGCCGCGGCCGCAAGATCGGTGCGCGGCCTGACACCGACGCCCATCACGACGAGCGCCGCGGGCAGCCTCGAGCCGTCGTCGAGGACCACGTGATCCGCCGCGATCGATGCCGGCTTCCAGCCCAGCCGGAACGCGATGCCCTTCTCCTCGTGGACGCCGCGCACGAACGAGCCGACCTCGTCGCCGAGCACGCGGGCCAGCGGGATGGTCTCGGGTCCGACGACGGTCACCTCGGCGCCGCGCGCTCGCAAAGAGGCCGCCGCCTCGAGGCCGATGAAGCTCGCGCCGATCACGACTACCGGGATGCTCGGGCCGGCCGTGGCGGCCGCCGCGATCGCGCGCGTGTCGGCGAGCGTGCGAAGCGTGTGCACGTGCGGCAGGTCGGCGCCGGGGATCGACAGCCGCACCGGCTCGGCGCCGGTCGCGATCAGGAGCGCGTCCCACGCATGCACGGCGTCGCCGACGCGCACCTGCTGCACCACCTTGTCGATCGCCGTGACGGTCCCCGGGACCAGCGTGATGTGGTGCTCGTGCAGCCCGTCCTTGCTCCGCAGGAACGCCCACTCCTCGGGCGCCGATCCGGCGAGCGTGTCCTTGGACAGGTTGGGGCGGTCGACCGGATCGGTCGGCTCGGCGCTCACGATCGTGATCGACCCGCGGTGGCCCTCGAGGCGCAGCGCCTCGGCGCACGCGATGCCCGCGGCGCCGGCGCCGACGATCACGACGCGCGCGGGCTCGTTCACGTGCCCCGGCGTGATCTCCTTCTTCTTCCCGACGCGGATGCGTCCGTCGGCGACGGTCACGTCCCAGCAGGCGAGGGGAGCGATCGCCGGCCCGTCGGGCCGACCGGTCGCGAGATCGAACGCCGCGTGGTGCCAGGGGCAGTGCACCTTGCCGCCGAACACGTTGCCCTCGGCGAGCGGACCGCCGTAGTGCGTGCAGCTCGCCGCGACCGCGTGCACGCAGCCGCCGTCACGCACGAGGATGACCGCTTCGCCCTCGAGCTGGCCGAGCAGCGGCTCGGCGCCCAGCTGCGTCTCGTCGATGCCCTCCGCGAGCTCCGGACCCGAGAGCGGTGCTTGTGATCCCATACGATCACCATACCGCTACCGCCAGTAGCGCGCCCAGTCGACGAGCATGGTCGCGTCGTGCGCTGGATAGTCGGGCGGTCCGCCGCCGCCGAACCAGTGCTCGGCCGGATGCCAGACGTTGAAGATGAGCGCGGCCGGAAGCTGGGGCACGCGCGCGGCGTCCGTGAGCTCGGCGAGCGTGCGTTCCGCGCCATCGACGACCGCGAAGTAGCGCACGCGATCGGCGCGCCACTCGAAGCCGAGCTCGACGAAGTGGGACGGCGAGAGCAGGTCGGGGAGCGCGAGGCTCGGGTCGTTGCGCACGAACACGAGGCCGTGCTCGTGGTCCGACGGAGATTCCCAGATGTCGCCACGCGCGAAGTCGATCACGCGGGTCCACTTGCGGAACTCCTCGTTCGCGAACGAGTACTCGGTCCACACCGACATGAAGAGCACGCCCGGCGTGCCGCACAGGATCTCGAGATCGATCTCGCTGTTGTCGACGAGGCCGTCGCCGTCGTGGTCGGTGCCGTCGTTGAAATACGTGAACAGGCCGTTCACGACCTCCTCGCCGGGCGCGCAGGCCGCGAGCCGAGCCCGCATCCGATACGTGCCGAAGTGGAAGTCGTCTCGCTGGGTGGCGAGCTCGGACGCGAACGCCGCCCCGACGTGATCGTGCGTGCCGCGAGCAGGGACGCCGCGGAACACGAGGCGCGCGACCTCGCCGTCCTCGGCCGCGGCGTCGGCGACGCCCAGCTCGACCTGCGCGCCGGGCTGGAGGCGCGTGTAGAACGACGGCTCGTCGTCCTCGCGCATGTCGCTGGCCCACGTCGGCGGCGGCGGCGGCGGTGGCGTGCTCGCGTCGCCGGCCGGGCCGCGCGCGTCCGCGGCGGGGCCGTTCGCATCGGAAGCGCCGCCGACCGCGGCGTCCGTGAGCGCGCCCGCCGTCGGCTGGAAGCCGCACGCCGCGCAGCCGAGCACGAGAACGAAGACAAGGACGAAGACCGGGACGAAGACCGGGACGACGAGCGCGGTATGGCGCATGCCGCCGATGGTCGATGCGCGGCACCGCAGACGGTGGCGCATTCAGGTCGATCGCCGTGCGCTCGCGCTCACGCGGAGCGATCGCGAGCGCCAGCGCACAGCGTTGCGCCGCGACTTTCACGCTAGCCTTCCTCGTGACCCCACCGTTCGTGATCCGAGAAGGCGCCGGCCCCATCGTGGCCACCGCGATCCACGACGGACACGTCCTGCGCGACGAGGGGCTCGCGTGCACCGGCCTCGACGAGGCCACGCGCCTGCGCGAGGAGGACCCGTACACCGCGCGCCTCGCCGCGGTCGCGCCGACGACGCTGGTCGCCGCCCTGTCGCGATTCGAGGTCGACCTCAACCGGCCGCGCGACGGCGCGATCTACCGCTGCGCCGATGACGCCTGGGGCCTCGACGTGTGGCGGCAGCCGCCGAGCGACGCGCACCTCGCCGGCGCGCTCGCCGCGTACGACGCGTTCTACGCCGAGCTCGAGCGTGTGCTCCGCGATCGCATCCGCCGCCACGGCCGCGTCGTGGTCCTCGATATCCACTCATATAACCATCGCCGCGACGGCGCCGACGGGCCCGCCGCCGACCCCGCGCAGAACCCCGAGATCAATCTCGGCACCGGCACGCTCGATCGCGCGCGCTGGGGTGCGCTGGTCGACCGTTTCAGCGCCGACCTGGTCGCCGCGTCGCCGGCGTCGCACCGCCTCGACCTGCGCGAGAACGTGAAGTTCCGCGGCGGCTGGATGTCCACGTGGATCCACCAGACCTTCCCGGAGAGCGCATGCGCGCTGGCGATCGAATTCAAGAAGACCTTCATGGACGAGTGGACGGGCGTGCTCGACGAGCGCCGCCACGGCGAGCTCCGCGCGGCGCTGGCCGCGACGCTGCCCGGTCTCGAGGAGTCGCTCGCCGCATGACGCCGAACGCGGCCGACCCCCTCGCCGCGCTGGTGCGCGCCCGCATCGCGGCGGGAAAGCCGGTGCGCCGCACGCTGGCCGGCGGCGGCCGCCTGCACGTCGACCGCGCGCTGCCGTTCCTGTGCGTCTATCGCCGCCCCGACGATCGCGCCGACCTCGGCACCGACGGCCTGGTGCGGAGCCAGGCCTCGTACCTGATCGCGCCCGCCCGCGCCGACGCCACCGCGCTGGCCGCGCTCGTCGACGGCGTGGTCGAGAGCCTGGTCGAGGCGTGCGGTGCGTGTCTCGTCCTCGAGCTCTGGTCGGGCGACGACGCCGCGCCGGCCCCGTCGGCGTTCCGCATCCGCGCCGCCGAGAGCAAGCAGGCCGCCACCACGATCGAGGCGCTGGCCGCGGCGCTGCGCGAGCTGACCAGCGGCGCCACGCCCGTGACCGTGGAGACGCTCACGGCGGATCCGGCGCCACCCGGGCACGCGCCGCTCATCGACACGACCCGCGCGACGCGCTCCGGTGTCCTCGTGCTCGGCCTCGAGGTGCCGCCGCTCTACCGGACGCCGACGACGATCTACCCGCTCGTGCTGCGCGCCTTCACGCGCGACCTCATGCACGCGCTCCAGCGCGGCTTCTTCGAGTTCACGCGCGTGCAGACGCCGGCCCGCCCCGAGCACTTCCAGATGATGGGGCGCCGCCGGTTGGTGCGCGCGGTGCGAGCGTCGGACCTCGAGCTGGCGGCGATCGACGGGTCGTTCGACTTCCTCCTGGCCGTCACGCCCGTGAACGTCGACGAGGCCTGGACCGAGTTCTCGGCCGGAGGCCGCAAGGCCACGCCGGCGTTTCGCTACCGGATGCTCGAGGTCGACCCCGAGCTCGGCAAGCGGCGCCTGTACGATCTCCCGCTCGATCGCCTCGAGGATCCCGTGCTCGCGCAGCTCCTGCGCGACAAGCGCCGCGAGCTCGACCGCCAGCTCTCGCTGCTCGACGATCGCGACACACCGCGCTTCCTCCACGGCAGCCTGCAGCTGTACCCCCCCGTCGACGACGCGCTCCTCGCCGAGGCGCTCGCCATCCTCGAGGCGCTCGCGCCGGCATCAGCGCCGGCGGCGGTCGCGCGCACCAGCGCCCGCGTGGGTGCCGAGGCGTTCGCGGCGCGGGCCACGCGCGAGCTCGCGCGGTATCGCGAACGTCTGCCCTCGCTGGCCTCGACGATCGACGTCCGCGACGACGTCCCGTCGCTCCTCGTGTCGAACGGCAACCTGCTCGTGCCGCGCCGCCTCGACGTCGACGAGCGACGCGTCGACGCGCTCCTCCAGCACGAGGTCGGGACGCACATCGTCACGCGCGCCAACGGCGCCCTCCAGCCGCTGCAGGTGCTCGCCTCCGGTCTCGCCGGCTACGAGGCGCTCCAGGAGGGCCTCGCCATGTTCGCCGAGTTCGCCTCCGGTGGCCTCGACGCCGAGCGGCTCCGCCTCATCGCGGCGCGCGCCGTCGCGGTGCGCCGCCTCGTCGACGGCGTGACGTTTCCGGCGCTGGTCGCCGAGCTCTCCGATCGGCACGGCCTCTCGCCGCGCGCCGCGTTCGGGGTCGCGACGCGCGTCTTCCGCGGCGGCGGGCTCACCAAGGACGCGATCTACCTGCGCGGCCTGGTCCAGCTGCTCGATCATCTCCGCAGCGGTGGCGCGCTCGAGCCGCTGCTCCTCGGCAAGCTCGCGCTCGCGCAGTTCCCGGTGGTCCAGGAGCTGCTCTGGCGCGAGGTCCTCCGTCCCGCGGCGCTCCGGCCGCACTGGCTCGACGGCCCTCGTGCCGCCGACGCGCTCGCGCGCGCCCGCGCCGGTCTACGTCCTCTGGACCTCGTCGAAAGGGTCACTGCATGAAGATCGGGTTCGTGTGCAACGACTACACGACCGAGGAAGCGGGCTACACCACGACGCGCCTCGGTCAGACCGCGCTCGCCATGGGTCATGAAGCGTGGCTCGTCGGCGTCGGCGACTTCTCCGACGATCCGGACGGCCGCGTCCGCGCCTGGGCGCGCGCTGCCCCGCGCACGTCGTACCGCTCGACCAAGACGTACCTCGCCGATCTGCAGGGCGACAAGGCGAAGATCGAGCGCATCACCGTCGACGAGCTCGACGTGCTCTTCCTCCGGAACGACCCGTCCGCCGACATCGGCGTGCGCCCGTGGGCGACCGGCGCCGGCCTCATGTTCGGCCAGCGCGCCGCCGCGCACGGCGTCCTCGTCTTGAACGATCCGCACGCGCTCGCCGCCGCCAGCAGCAAGCTCTACTTCGAGAACTTCCCCGAGAAGGTGCGTCCGCGCTCCCTCATCTCGCGCAACGCGGACGACCTCAAGAAGTTCGTCGCCGACGAGGGCGGGCAGGCCTGCCTCAAGCCGTTGCAGGGCTCGGGCGGCAAGAACGTGTTCGTCGTGAACGCGAAGAACGCCGGGAACCTCAACCAGATCATCGAGGTGATCACGCGCGACGGCTACGCCATCGCGCAGGAGTACCTGCCGGCGGCGAAGAAGGGAGATACGCGCCTCTTCCTCATGAACGGCGTGCCGCTCGAGGTCAGCGGACACTACTGTGCGTTCCGCCGGATCTCCGCCGCCGGCGACGTGCGCTCGAACCTACACGCCGGCGGTCGCCTGGCGCGCGCCAAGGTCACCGACGAGATGCTGGAGATCGCGGACGCCGTGCGCCCGCGCCTCGTCGCCGACGGCATGTTCCTGGTCGGCCTCGACATCGTCGGCAGCAAGCTCATGGAGATCAACGTCTTCTCGCCCGGTGGCCTGGGCAGCGCGGCCCGCTTCGAGAAGGCCGACTTCGCCGCCGCAGTCATCACGGCCGTCGAGCGCAAGCTCGCCGCGCGCGCGCTCGACCCCGGCTGCCTCTCGAACCGGTACCTGGCGACGCTCTGACAACCTCAGGTCAGTTGCCGGCGCGCTCGGCCTCGAGATCGTAGAAGAGCGTGCCCTCGTAGAACCCGCGCATGCGGTCGCGCGAGAGCTCGCCGTGCTCGGCGGCGACCGCGAACAGCAGGCCGAACTCGGCGGCCGAGGCGGTGATGCCGAACAGGTCGCCGAGGTCGGCGTCGTCGATCGTGCGCGCGGTCAGCTCGATCGGGTCGAGCCCGTCGCTGCCGTTCCAGTCCCAGTCGTCGAACAGGCGGTCGAACTGGATCGGGTTGAAGCGGCCCTGGCTGTCATAGATGCCGGTGTCGCTGCCGTGCACGCCGCCGTCGATGTCGTAGATGCTGACGGTCAGCGACGGGAACCCGGAGGTCGGCGTGCCCAGCGCCGTGTTGATCGCGACCGCGAACGCCGCCGCAGGGGCGGGCGCGATCCCGAGCCCGCGCAGGCCGCGATAGTCCTCGAGCACCGTGATGTCGCCGTCGCCGTCGTAGTCGAAGTAGGCCACGTGTTTCTGTAGCGGCGTCATGTCGTCCCACGGGATCGCCGGCTCGGCCCGCTCGGCCGGCGTCCACCAGAACGCGTGACTCTCGCGGCTCGTCGCCGCCAACGTCGCCGTCGCCACCATCGCAACCACCATCGCCCGCATCGTCGCCTCCAGTTCGTTGTTGTGATCCTCCCGTATCACTCGACGAGCCGCTTAACCGGATTCGCCGTAAGGTTGTGCATGAGCGTCCCGCTGTCGGTCCTCGATCTGTCGCCGGTGGGAGTCGGCGTCGCGCCGAGCCAGGCCATCCGCGACTCGATCGAGCTGGCGCGCACAGCGGAGGAGCTCGGCTTCACCCGCTACTGGTTCGCCGAGCACCACAACATGGCGAGCATCGCGACGTCGGCTCCCGAGGTGCTCATCGCGTACGCGGCGGCGATGACCAGACGGATCCGGCTCGGCGCGGGCGGCATGATGGTGCCGAACCACGCGCCGCTGCACGTGGTCGAGCTGTTCCGGACGCTCGAGGCGCTGGCTCCGGGGCGGATCGATCTCGGGCTCGGGCGCGCGCCGGGAACTGATCCGGTGGCGTCGTCGGCCTTGCGGCGCGACGAGGTCGAGGTGAATCACCTGCTCGGCGAGCTGCTCGCGTTCGAGCGCGGCGAGTTCCCGGAGCGCCACCCGTTCTCGAAGATCGCGCCGATGCCGTCCGACGTGGCGTGCGGGACGCTGTGGATGCTGGGCTCGACGCTCGCGGGCGCCGGGATCGCCGCGCAGCTCGGCGTGCCGTACGCGTTCGCCGGCCACTTCGCGATGCGGCACGCGCGCGACGCGATCGCGCACTACCGCGCCACGTACCAGCCGTCGAAAGGGCATCCGACGCCGTACGCCATGCTCGCGGTGACGGCCGTGTGCGCGGAGACGGACGCGCACGCCGAGCGGCTGGCGGCGCCGCTTCGCCTCGCGATCATCCGCACGCGCACCGGCAAGCGCGCGCCCATCGCCACCGTGGAGGAGGCGCTCGCCTACGAGGCGACGCCCGCGGAGGAGGCCATCGCCGACGAGTTCTTCGAGGGTGCGGTCATCGGCTCGCCGGAGACGGTGGCGGCGAAGCTCGAGGCGCTCGCGCGCGAGGTCGGTGCCGACGAGCTCATGCTGTCGACGCTCCTGCCGGACCCGGCCGACCGCGCGCGATCGCTGCGGCTGGTGGCGCGCGCGACGGGCATGACCGCGGGCGTGTAGGATCGGACGGCACATGCCCGTCCTCGTGTTCTTCGCCTGGATCGGCGTCTGCGTGCTCACGTCGTGGCTGACCGCGTTCCAGATGCCCGACGGGTTCGGAAACGCGATCTTCATGGCGCAGATCCTCGGCGCGATCCCATCCGCGGGGTTCATGGCGATGGGGCTACCGACGGCGATCGATCCGTCGTTCGAGATCGACCCTTCGGGGAGGCGACATGGCCGGCCGACGAGATGGCCGCGCCGCAAGGGCCTGAACCTGGTCATCGCGGGCGGCGTCATCTTCCTGTTGACCAACGTGGGCGGCTGGTTCCTCGACGTGGCGATGGGTTTGCCCGATCGCTACCGGACGCCGCTCGCGGGGCAGGCTCGGTGGTGGGCGCAAGCCGCTCGTCCCACGCTCGAGCCGTGTCTGGCGAAGACGTGGACCGCGCAGGCGGAGACGTGCGAGCTGCGCTATCGCGTGATGGCTCGCGGCGGGGCCGCGCGCATGGAGCTGCGCGCGGCGTCGTGTCCCAGCCCGCCGATCGCGGCGTGCGTGCGCGCGCATCTCGACGGCGGCGCCTTCACGCTCGAGCGGCGTCAGCTCGATTCGCTCGAGTTTGCCGGCGCGATCGACGTCGCGGTCTCGCTCGACGGTCTGCGCGGCACCGGCGCACCGCCGCCGGCCGAGCGCGAGTGAGCCCCGACGCCGCGCCGCGCGAGCATGGCTCGTAGCGTGACGGCGCTGACCACGATCGCGCCGCCGGCGAGCGCCGCGGGGCCGGGCCACTCGGCGAAAAAGATCGCGACCCAGATCGGCGAGAGGATGGGCTCGATGACCGGCACGAGGATGAGGTCCATCGCGCTCGCGTGACGGACCGCGGCGGCGAAGCACAGGTACGCGGCGCCCTGCTGGAGGATGCCGAGCGCGAGGAGCGCGCTCCAGCCGGTGAGGTCGGGGAGCGGCGCGGCGAACCAGAACGGCGCGCCCAGCACCGCGCCCAGGATGTTGCCGAGCATGAGCGGGCGCAATGGATCGAGGTTGCCGCCGTGCATGGCGACGCGCCGCATGGTGAGGCCGTTGAACGCGAAGGCGACGCCGGCGGCGAGCGCGACCACGTTGCCGGCCGCGTGATCGATCGTCAGCTGCTCCACGAAGAAGAGCGCGATGCCGCCGAGGACCAGCACGATCGTCGCCCAGTCGAGGCGTGACGTGCGCTCGCCGAGGAACCAGCTGCCGAGGAGCGCGACCCACACCGGCGCCGAGTACTGGATGAGGATGGCGTTGGCGGCGGTGGTCAGCTTGTTGGCGACGATGAAGAGGCCGGTGGTCGTGGCGAGCGCGATGGCGGCGGCCCACTCGGCGCGCTGGATGCCGGCGAAGGACGGGCGGCGCACGGCGTAGAGGAGGAGGGCGGCGATGGCGGAGCGCGCCGACCAGATCGCGCCGGGGTGCCAGTCGACCAGCTTGATGAGGCCGCCGGCCGTGCTCCACAGCAGACCGCAGAGCGCCAGGAGCATCAGCGCACGGCGGTGCGGGTTCACCGGGGCACTCTAGACCACACGGCGCGCGACGGCTCGTGCGGTCGATCTGTACGCACAATTCGAACGCGTCTGTACGGGAGAGGGCGTAACGGCGCGATCTCGCATGGCGGGCGGTGGGCGCGGACGCTGCAGGAAGAGGCCGCGATGTTCAGCAAGAGCCACCACGAATTCGAGCGCGCGATCGACGAGGCGGTCGACGGCCCGGCCACCTCCGACGCGCTCGATCCCGATCTGAAGCGCGAGCTCGTGTTCGCGGCGAGCCGCGGCGCGGAGGCGCTCGAGGGGTTGCTCGCGTGCCTCGATTCCGGGCAGCGGCACGCGGCGTTTTTTTACCTGCAGACCGAGGAAGGCAACAACGCCACGGCGCGCGGGCTGGGGAGGAAGTCGGCCGACGAGGAGAACTACCTGGCGCGGCGCGCGGCGCTCGATGCCACGCCGGATGCCACGCCAAAGGTCGCGCCGAAGGAGGCCGTGCGCGAGGTGACCGAGCGCGCGCAGGCCGAGGTGAGCGCGCAGGCGGCGGAGCCGGCGGCGGCGCCCGCGGCGACGGCCGAGTCGAACGCCGCGATGCTGGATTCGATCGGTGAGCGGGCGGACGCGCTGAGCCAGGAGGTGAAGGACGAGCGCGACAACCACGCGGCGCGCGAGGCCTATCTCGCGAAGAAGTACGAAGGTGACGACCTCATGGCGCGCGCGATGGCGCGGGTGACGCGCAAGAGCAGCTGACGCGCCGCGGGGGATGTGCCGTCGACGCGCGGTTGACACGCGCGTCGGCGGTGTCATGGTGCAGCCGATGATCGGGACCATCCCAGCTCGGGACTGAGCGCGCGTTGCGCCTGCCCGAGCCATTCCAGGCCGGGCGCCCCGTGGTTGGCATCCGGCACATCGGCCATTGCGGCCCCGGAGCCACCATGCAGAACGTCAGCGTTTCTACCCACGCCAACACCATCATCGTCACGGACGCGGACCTCGAGCGCCTGCAGCCCGTGCTCGATCAGAACGACTCTCCGCTCGCGGAGTCACTCGACGCCGAGCTCAGGCGAGCGACGATCGTCCCGCAGCGCGAGGTGCCGCCGGACGTGGTCACGATGAACAGCGAGCTCGTGTACGAGGACGTCGAGAGCGGCGCGAAGCGCGTGGTGCGCCTCGTGTTCCCGAAGGACGCGAACGCGACGGCCGGACGCATCTCCGTGCTCGCGCCGATCGGCGCGGCCTTGCTGGGGCTGCACGTCGGCCAGGAGATCGAGTGGCGCGTGCCTGCGGGCGTGCGGCGCATCCGCGTGGCGGAGATCCGCTATCAACCGGAAGCCGCCGGCCACATGGGCCTGTAGGCTGGTCGTCGTGATGGCGCGGCCGCAGCTCGA
>DATLEB010000324.1:0-37491 GCA_035525615.1 Kofleriaceae bacterium
GCCACCGCAATCCCGCCGCTCACCGACACCGAGCGCGCCCGCTGGAAGTCGATCGCCGACAACGGGCCGCCCGCAGGCACGACACCGGCGCAGCTGCTCCCCGAGCTCGAAGCGCTGCTCGCGTCGCCGGACCCCGAGCGCCGCGATCGCGTCGCGTACGAGATCCTCGCGAAGTGGCTCATGGCCGTGGACGCCGCGGCCACTCCAGCCACCCCCGCGAACCCGCCACTCGACGACGCCACCGTCGCGGCGCTCCGCGATCGCCTCGTCGCTCGCCTCGCCATCCCCGCGTCCCCGTCATCCGCACCGACCGACGCCATCTTCGCCCGCTCCTTCGCGGCGCTCGGTCTCTCCGTCGTCGCCGCCCGCGAAGCCAAGCATCCCGTCTGGACCGCCGCCACCCTCGACGCTCAGATCACCGCCGCCGCCGCGTACGCCGCCGCCGAGACCGACCTTCGCGGTTACACCAGCGCCACCACCGGCTGGGCCCACGCCGCCGCGCACACGTCCGACTGGCTGAAGTTCCTGGCTCGCCACCCCCACCTCACAGCCCCGCAAGCGCGCCGCATCCTCGACGCCCTCACGACGCTCGCGACTCGCCGCCACGGTGCGCGCTTCTCGCACGGCGAGGACGAGCGCATGGCCGCCGCCGCGCGCGCCGTCCTGCGCCGCGGTCTGCTCGACGACGCCGCCGTCGACGCCTGGCTCCGCACCGTGGGCGAGCCGCTCGCCGCCGGCTGGCCCGACCCGTTCGACCCGACGCTCTACGCCGCGCAGCGCAACGCCCGCGACCTGCTGGTCAGCGTCTACATCGCGCTCTCGTTCGACGACGCGGCCCCCGCCGCCGCAGCGCTCGCTCGCCTGCGAGCCTTCATGATGAGCTGATCACCGCGCAGTGACATCATGTGACCTCCCGCCCACCACCGACCCCGCCGCTCGCTCCCTCATTTACACCGCCTCCTCGCCGCGGTACCCATGCTCCGAGGGGGCCCCATGCCGCGTCTATTCGCCCGCGCGTCGCTCGCGCCACTCGCACGCACATTCGCCACGCTAGCCGCACTCGCGCTCGCCGCCTGCGGCGATGACGGCAACACGCAGCCCGCCGACGCCGGTGTCGACGCGCGGCTCGAAGGCTTCGACTCTCCGGACGACTCCTGCCCGGGCTCGCCGCACTGCGCGACCTCGGGAGACGGCGTCCTCTCCGTCGGCGCGGGCAAGCGCATCTTCACGCCGGTCATCACCGAGACGTTCACCGACGAGAACGACAACAGCGAGTACGACGAGGGCGAGGCCTACGTCGACGCCGACGGTGACGGCAAGTTCGACGCGTTCTGGCTCTTCGGCGGCGGCCGCCCCGCCAACTCCGTCGAGACCGACCTCGAGGCGCGCGCCGTCGCCTTCCGGCAGGGCGACACGCTCGCCGTCCTGGTCTACCTCGACACCATCGGCATGCTCCTCGGCGACATCGACGCCATTCGCAACGATGCTCGTGTCACTGCCCTGAACGTCGACCACGTGATCGTCGGCTCGGTGCACTGCCACGACGCCGTCGACACCATCGGCCTCTGGGGCCCCCAGGCCCTCGTGTCCGGCTACAACGCCGAGTTCAACGCGCGCGTGCAGAACGCCGCGGTCGAGGCCATCCAGGACGCCGTCGGCGCGCTCACCCCGGCGCACCTCTCCATCGCCAAGACGCTGGTCCTCAACGACCCGTCCGACACCAGCAGCCGGACCGACCGCTGGAACCAGGACATCCGCGACCCGAAGATCTTCGACCCGACCATGACGGTCGCGCGCTTCGTGCGCGCCGACAACGCCAGCGCCACCATCGCCACCGTCGTGAACTGGGCCGACCACCCCGAGGTCTCGGCCTTCGGGGACAACAACCTGCGCGTCTCCTCGCACTTCGTGCACTGGCTGCGCGTCGTCATCGAGGACGGCATCCCCGCCAACACGTACACCAACCCCGCCAACGCCGAGATCCCCGGCATCGGCGGCATCACGGTCTTCGTGCAGGGCGCGCTCGGCGGGCAGATCGGCTCGATCCGCAGCACGGCGCCGCTCGACTTCGCCGGCGTCCCCATGACCGATCACTCGAACGGCCACCTCTACGAGCGCGTGCTCGGCACCAACCTGGCGCGTCGCGCGCTCGAGATCCTCTCGACCTCTGCCGAATCCGTCTCCGAGCTGCCGCTCTCGTACCGCACCGCCAAGTTCCATGCGCTGGTGCAAAACGTCGGCTTCCAGGCCGCCTTCATCATCGGGCTGCTCGCGCCGCACGAGCTCGTCGGCTACAACCCCGACGATCCGGTCGCGCCCGGCAACGAGCCCTGGATCCCGCTGCGCTCGACCTACCTGCAGGTCGGCCCGCTCGCCGTCATCACGTCCCCCGGCGAGCTCCACCCCGAGCTCTGGGTCGGCGGCTACGACGGCTCGTGGAGCTGGGGCTGGACCATGCTGAACACCGCGCTCCCCAACGCGCCCAACCTCGCGGAAGCTCCGGCCGGTCCGTACCTCCGGGACATCATGCTCGACAACCCCGGCGTCGAGTACCCGATGCTCGCCGGCCTGGCGCAGGACTACATCGGGTACATCGTCCCCGCGTACAACTACGTCTTGCACCCGTCGAGCCCGTACATCGACGAGGCCGAGGGCGAGCACTACGAAGAGACGTACTCGCTCGGTCCGCTGGTCGAGCAGCAGGTCCACCACCCGCTGCTCGATCTCGCCGCCTGGAGGCCGTAGCTGGCAAACGACTTGCTCTTCTGATCCGGCATGCGCCGCCGGACCCTCCTCGCCACCGCCCTCGTCGCCGCGGCATGCAACGGCGACGACGGGACCCGCCTCCCAGATCCTTTCGACGCCAGCGAGTTCAACGACGGACGCGACCCCTCGGACGGTGCCGTCGTCGACTCGTCACAAAACTCCGACGCGACGCACCACGACGGTGCGCCAGCGCTCGATGCGCCACCCGCCGGCGATGCCGGTGTCGCGTGCGCGCGCGCCCCACTGGGCGAATGGATCGGCGCATCCGTGATGAAGGACGGCGGCAGCGGCGCCTACTCGGCGACGCGCGCCGACGTGCGCTGGAAGCTCGACTCGTCCGAGGCGTGCATCGATCGCTACTACCCGACCGGCACCGTCAGCTTCACCTTCCGCGAGCAGTGCGACAACACGATCGAGCCGGCGAGCATCGCGCTCATGCCGAGCGATGGCAGCCTCACGATCGATCGCCGTCGGCTACCCGTGACGTACGAGATCCGCGGCGCCACCACCTGGGACGCGTCGATCACGTGCAAGGGGGAGTCGCCCGAGCCGCCGATGCCGGTGGGCGGACCGTGGGCGCTCGGCCGCGGGTCGTTCGACGGCGACGTCATCGCCGGCGGCTTCTACGCGCACGACGAGGACGCGGACTGGTGGGAGGTGCGTCGCGTCGGGGCCGAGTTCCCGAGCACCGCGCCCGACTGCGTCGAGCCGCCGGCCGATCATCTGTGGGGCACGGCCTCGGTGTCGTCGGGCACCGACGCGACCATCACGTGGACGCGCGTCTCGACCGACGGCTGCGTCGACCGCTTCAAGGCGTCGGGCGTCGCCACCGCGCCGACCGTGAACGAGCGATGCAGCACCGTGTTCACGCAGCCGCCGTCGGCGCCGATCGCCTCGAGCGACGGCGAGCTCGTGATCACGCGCTTCTCGCGCCCGATCCTGGTGCAGTTCCGCGGCGACACGTCGTGGCCGGGCGCGCGCACCTGCACGCAACCGGACGGCACCACGTACATCGAGCACGGCACGATGGGCGGCGCGTGGGGCTGGTTCGTCGAGACCGTCTGGGACGGCACCGCGTTCAGCGGCAGCACGACGTTCAACGACGTCAACTACCGCTGGTCGCTCACGCGTCTTCCTCCGGTGGAAGAGGCCGCATGGCCGGGACGGTGACCGAGCTCTCCTGCCGGGCCGGCGCGGGCGTGACCGTCGCCGGCTTGCAGAACACCTCGAGCTTGTCGAGGTTGGCGAAGATCCGGCCCATGACCTGCTGATCCATGAGGCTGCCGGTGATGGGGATGACGCACGCGCTGTACTGGCCGGGCAGCAGCTCCTCGAAGGTCGGGAAGCCTCCCGCGCCCAGCCACATCAGCATGCCGGCGGCGCCGCCGACGGCGAGCGTGGTGTCGCCGGTCTCGCCCTGCACGCCGTTCGACGCGAGGAACGCGTCCATCGCCTGCTCGCCGTTCTGCACGGCGACGACCCCGCGGAAGAGGAACACCGTCGCCGCGTTCACGACCTCGCCCGGCTTGGGCACGACCTTCACGGTGAGCGCGACGTCGCCGGCCGGCAACACGATCGTGGCATCGACCTGCTTGCCGGCGACGACGGTGACGGTGCGCGAGCCCCCGGTGCCACCGAGACCCTTGCTCTTCATCGCCGAGATCGCGGTCTGGCCCTCGGGCAGCTTGTCCATCACGAACGAGCCGTCCTGCGCCGATTGCACGAACACGGCCTGGCCGCTCGACCCGATCGGCGCCGCGTTCACCTGCGCGCCGGCCACCGGCTCGCCCTTGAACATGACCTTGCCGACGACGGAGCCGTAGCCCTTGAGGTTGATCGTGACGTTCGGGATGTCGTCGGCGCCGGCCTGGATCTTCGTCGCGACCGAGCGACCGAGCGTGGCGTGCTCGGCGAGCAGCGAGCCCGACGTCTTGGGAACGCCACCCATCGTGAACGCGCCGTCGGGGCCGGTGACCGCGCTGCGCATGCCCATCTGCGCCGACGTCTCCTCGTCCTCGCTGCCGGTCTGCTTGCCGTCGCCGAAGAGCATCTTGCCGAACATGACGCGCGCGCCGGGCACGGGCGCGCCCTTGGCGTCGACGACCTTGCCGGTGATCTTGCGGCCGCGGCGCACGACGATCTCGCCGATGTCGGTGACCTTGCCGGCCTTCACCTCGACGTCGCCCTTGGTCTTCTGCGCGAACTCGGAGCCGCTGATGCGCAGGTCGTACTTGCCGGGCTGGAGCTCGCGCATCGTGAAGGTGCCGTCGCGCGCCGTCACGCGATCCTCCCAGCCGGCGGAAACGATCGCGATCGACGGCTTCTCGCCGTTCTCCATGACGATCGTCCCCGTGATGCCGCCGGGCGCGGGCAAGACCAGCCGCACGTCGGTGGCGCCGGTCTGCGTCGCGACGCCCTCGCGTTCGCTCGATCGCTTGGTGCCGCCGCTCTCGCGCGACGCCCACACGCGGAACTTCCCGTCCTCGAGACCCTTGAGCGTGAAGCGGCCGTCGCCGTCGGTGGTCGCGTTCGCGGTCGATGCCATCACCCAGTCGACCTCGCCCGCGAGGAAGTCGGGGTACGCCGAGACGTTGGCCTCGGGCACCGGCTCGTTGACGTCGTCGACCACGATGCCGGAGATGGTCGCCGTGCGATCGAGGACGAGCTTGAGATCCTTCTTGTCCGGCGTGGCCGCGAGATCGACGTCGACCGCATCCGACGACGCCTCCTCGCCCTCGGCGCGCACGCGCAGCGCGGTCCGCGGCAGGCCCTTGATCTCGAACGCGCCCTTCTCGTCGGCGGCGGCCTGCCGGTAGACCATGTCGGCGGAGTACGTCTTCGACGACAGGCGCACGGTCGCGTAGCCCACCGGCGCGCCCTGCTTGTCGACGACGACGCCGGCCAGCGTCGCCGCCGCCTTCATGACGATCTCGACGCCCGTCGTGGGCGACTCTCCGGAGACCGACACCGGCGTCGTCACCGCGGGCGCGTGCGTCTCGTCCTTGGCGAAGAACAGGTACGAGCCCTGCGAGAGCGCGGGGATCGTGAACGTGCCGTCCTTGCCGCTGGTGACGGCGGTGCGCTCGCCGCCGCCGCCTTCCCACGCGTTCGCCGCGTCCATGGCCCACACGCGCGCGCCGGCGACGACCGCGCCGCTCTCGTCGGTCACGCGTCCGCTGACCGCGCCGCCGGTGGTCAGCGAGATCTCGAGCGTCTGCTGGGCGTCGCTGCCGCCGATGCCCTTGCTCTCGGTCTTGGGGCCATAGCCCGGCGCGCTCGCGGTGATGCGCACCCAGTCGTTGGCGAGGCCGCGCAGCACGGCCTTGCCGTCGGCGCCGGTGATGATCGCCGGATCGTGCTCGTCCTCGTCGGGACGCAGCACGGTCGCGCCGGCGATCGGCTTCTTGGTGAGCGCGTCGTTGACGAGCACCGTGAGCGTCTTGCCCTGGCGCAGGCGAATGACGACCGGCTCGCCCTTGGCGACGACCTTGGCCATCGCGCTGCCGACCTTGTCGCCGGAGCGCGCGCGCACGTTGTAGGTGCGGCCGAGCAGCTTGTCGAAGCTGAACGATCCGTCGCTGTCGGTCTTGGTCGTGCGTCCCGGGCTCGACGAGATGCGCACCTCGGCGCCGGCGACCGGCTGGTCGTGCTCGTCGAGCACCGAGCCTTCCAGCAGCATCGTGCCGTCGGGATCGACCTCGAACGACATGCGCGGCGGCGGGCCCTGCGGCTTGTCGCCGCCGCCACCGCCGCCCTGCTTGCTGGCCGGGCCCGACTTCTCCCACGGATCGTCGCCGGTCGCCGCGACCGTCGACTTCTTCTGTCCACCGCCGTCGCCGGTCCGGAATCCAACCCAGTAGACGAGCGCGCCTGCCAGCGCGAGCAACACTCCGACGATCGCGAGCTTTCGGGTCATCGGAGCGCCTCCTACATCAAGGACCGAGCCAGCGGCATACACCGGAATTCAGGCGTATGCGACAGCGTGCGACTCCGTCCGCGACGTCCCGCGACTGTCCCGCGACCGACGTGCCCGAGGCGGCCCGGGTTACGGGCGATCCATCAGATACGGATACCGCCAGTCGGTCGCGGGCGCGAACGTCTCCTTGATCGTGCGCGCGGCGACGAAGCGCAGGAGGTTGAGCGCCGAGCCGGCCTTGTCGTCGGTGCCCGACGCGCGCGCGCCGCCGAACGGCTGCTGCCCGACGACGGCGCCGGTCGGCTTGTCATTGATATAGAAGTTGCCGGCCGCGTTGCGCAGCCGGCTCGTCGCCTCGACGATCGCGCCGCGATCCCGCGCGAACACGGCGCCGGTGAGCGCGTAGGGCGACGTGCGATCGACGAGGTCGAGCACGTCGTTCCACGCGTGATCGGGATAGACGTGCGCGGTCACGATCGGGCCGAAGAACTCGTCGCGCATGTGGCGCACGGTCGGGTCGTCCGTCGTGATGAGCGTCGGCCGCACGAACCAGCCCGACGCGTCGTCGCACTGACCGCCGGCGATGATCTTCATGCCGCGCGTCTCGCGCGCCTCCACGATCGCGGCGGCGTGGCGATCGAACGCCGCCTTCTTGATGACGCCGCCCATGAAGTTGGAGAAGTCACGCACGTCGCCGACCTTCAGCTGCTCGATCGTCCCGACCAGCTCGGCCTCGAGCTGCTTCCAGACGCTCTGCGCGATGTACACGCGTGACGCCGCCGAGCACTTCTGGCCCTGGTACTCGTAGCCACCGCGCACGATGGCCGTGGCCACCGCCTTCGCGTCCGCCGACGGGTGCGCGACGATGAAGTCCTTGCCGCCGGTCTCGCCGACCAGGCGCGGGTAGCTGACGTAGCTCTCGATGTTGTTCGCGACGGTCTTCCACAGCGAGCGGAAGATCTCGGTCGACCCCGTGAAGTGGATCGCGCCGAGGTCGCGGTGCGTGACCGCGGGCGGCGCGAGCTCGTGGCCCATGCCCGGCAGCATGTTGATGACGCCCGGCGGGAGCCCGGCCTCCTCGAGGAGCAGCATCGTGTGCCACGCCGCGAGCATCTGGGTCTCCGCCGGCTTCCACAGCACGGTGTTGCCCATGAGCGCGGGCGCCGCCGGCAGGTTGCCCGCGATGGCCGTGAAGTTGAACGGCGTGAGCGCGAAGACGAAGCCCTCGAGCGGCCGCAGGTCGGTCGAGTTCCACATCCCCGGCGACGAGATCGGCTGCTCGGCGTAGAGCTTCGCGGCGAACGAGCAGTTGAAGCGGAAGAAATCGATGAGCTCGCACGCCGCGTCGATCTCGGCCTGGTGGCACGTCTTCGACTGACCGAGCATGGTCGCGGCGAGGATGCGCTCGCGCCACGGCCCGGCGAGGAGGTCGGCGGCCTTCAGGAACACGGCGGCGCGGGACTCCCAGCGCATCGCCGCCCACTCGCGCTTGGCGTCGGTGGCTGCCTTGATCGCCTGCTCGACGTGCCCCGCGTCAGCGGCGTGGAAGCGCGCGACGACGTGGCTGTGCGCGTGCGGCATGACGACCGGAACGAGGCGGCCGCTGGTGATGCGCTGGCCGCCGATCACGATCGGGATCTCGGGACACTCGCCGGCCATGCGCGCCAGCTCGGCCTCGAGTCGCGCGCGCTCGGCGCTGCCCTTGGCGAAGGACAGCACCGGCTCGTTGACGGGGTGGGGAATGGCGACGACCGCGTCGTGCATGAAGCGGGCTTACCACGGCGCCGATCACCTGCTGTCTAACCAGGGGCGCCATCCGCGTGTCTCCGTTCGCGACGGCGGCGGATCCGACACGGCGGTGTGATTCTGCCAGCTTATGGCTGGCACACACCTTGTTAGGTACCGACCGCACCTGCTCCGCGGAGGGACGCTCGTGCCAATTCCAACACTACAGGTCTGCCTCGGCCTCGCCGCGGCGATGGCCGTGACCGCGTGCGACGACACCGTCGGCGGCAACGTGCCCGTCGGGGGCGACGAGGCGAGCGACGCCGCGCTCGAGCGCTTCGTGCGCCGCGCGTATCTCGACCTCTCGGGGTTGCCTCCGGGCGATGCCGATCTCGCGGCCGACACCGCGACCTTGCGCAGCGGCGGCAACACGCCGGCCACGCGCCGCGCGCTGGTGCAGAAGCTGATGGGGCAGGCGGCGTGGGCGACCGTGTGGATCGAGGAGCTCGAGAACCGCGTGCTCGGCGGCGAGACGCTGACCTCGCGCTACCAGTTCCTCTGCTCGATCATCCGGCAGCAGCAGGTGGCGTGTCGCACGTGCACCGCGGCGGACCCGTGCGACTGCGCGTGCCCGCAGCTCTCGATGCTGAAGGCCGAGCGCGACGGGCTGGCGACCGGCGCCGGCGATCTGCGCGGCGGCATGTCCACGAGCGCGATCGAGCGGCGCTACGCGACGGCGACCGGCTACTTCGCGCTGTCCGGCGACCCCGAGACGCGCGCGCGTGCGCTGTTCGTCGACTTCCTCGGCCGGCCCGCGGAGGGCGAGGAGATCGAGAACGCGCGCGGGATGATCTTCGGCGGGCTCGGTGGCGGACCGGCCGGGCTGCTCTTCCATCGGCACGGCCGCAACTACGCCGACCTGATCGACATCGTCTTCGACGACGAGATCTATCGCGAGGCGGTGGTGACGAGCGTGTTCGAGCGCTACCTCGCGCGCCAGCCGAGCTCGGCCGAGCGCGCGCACTTCGTCGACGCGCTCGACGCGACCGACCCCGACGCCCAGGTGGTGATCGAGGCCGTGCTCTCGTCGAAGGAGTACTTCGACCCATGAGGCACCTCCCAACCCTCCTGGTCGCGGCGCTCGTCGCGCTCGGCAGCGCCGCGTGCGACACGACGTACGACTTCGATCGCACGCCGGTCGGCGAGAACGACGACTCGGCCGGCACGGCGCGCTCGAAGACGTCGAGCCAGTTCGTGCGCGGCGTGTACGCCGACATCCTCGGCCGCGCGCCCGAGCGGTACGACTTCGTCGTCACGCAGAACGCGCAGCCCGGCTTCACCTTGCCCATCGACGAGGAGACCTTCCTGGTCAACACGCTCGACGGCATGGGAGATCCGGGCCCGCTGCGCGCGCTCATCGTGAAAGGGCTGGTCGAGTCCGACGAGGTCGACCTGCCGGCGAAGTCGGCGGTGAGCGACCCCGCGTCGTTCATCACCGATCAGTTCCGGAGGATGCTCGGCCGCGAGCCCAACGCCTACGAGCTGTCGGCGTTCGTGCAGCAGTGGAAGAGCGACGCCGCCGTCGGACCCAAGGCCATCGTGCGCGCCATCGCCGGCTCGCGCGAGTACCAGTCGAAGTGACGGAGGAACCCATGGCCATCGATCGACGCACGTTCCTCCGGGGTGGCCTCGCGGCCGCCGGTCTCGCCGGCGCGACACGCGCGCTCTCCCCGCTCATCCGCGTCAAGCCCGCATGGGGCGGCGGCGGCATGGCGACGCGACGCGTGGTGGTGGTGGGCATCGGCGGCGGCCTGCGCCTGCGCGAGTCGCTCGGCATGGCCGAGGGCGCGACGATGCCGAACCTGTTCGGCACGACACCGCTCATCTCGGGTTTCGGCGCGGGGCCGGCCGGCGCGCCGCGCATCGCGCCCGAGTACGCCGCGATGGCGCGGCCGCTGGTGTTGCCGGCGCCGCGCGCGACGCCGCTGCACACGCTGGGCACGCTGGTCACGAACCTGCGCTACGCCGACGGACCGCCGGGGCACCTGCAGGGCCACGGCTGCCTGCTCTCGGGCGCGTACAACATGATCGAGAACCGCGCCGACGCGCGGCTCACGACGCCGACCATCTTCGAGGTCCATCGCAAGGGCGCGAACGCGCCGGCCACCGACGCCTGGTACCTGACGAATCCGGGCGGCTTCTATCGCGCGCTGCTCACCAGCGGACACCCGCTCTACGGGCCGCGCTACGCGCCGACGTACCTGCAACCGCCGGGCGTGATGTCACCGCTGGTGCCGATCGTGACCAGCGGCAAGCGTTCGCTCGACGTCGGCACGCAGATGCTGCCGACGGTGCCCCAGGACGCCGCCGAGGACGCGGCGGTGACGCGGCTGACCGCGGTGCTCGACGCCAACACGCCGACCTGGGATCGCGACGACCTCTTCCCGCACGCCGACGTCGACGAGGCGAGCGAGGTGCAGAACCACGTCGGGCGCTTCTTCGCCGACCCGACGTACCAGACCTACTTCCCGAATCAGTTCGGGATCGGCATGCGGGCGCAGGACGGGAGCCTCGACTCGACCGACGACGCCCTCACCGTGTTCCACGCCGAGCGCGTGCTCGACGCGTTCCAGCCGGCGCTGCTCGCGATGACGCTCCTCGACGTGGACACGTGCCACCAGGACTTCAACGGCTACCTGCGTGCGCAGCAGATCGCCGACGCCGCCGTGAACCACCTGTGGAACTTCATCCAGGCGCATCCGTCGCTGCGCGACGAGACCACGCTCATCGTGATGCCCGAGCACGGACGGCACCTGTTCTTCAACGGCCAGAACCCCGACAGCCTCGGACGCTCGGGCATCGATCACGGGCAGGGCGACGACGGCGACCGCAACACGTGGGTCCTGATGCTCGGCCCCGACATCCGCGCCAACCAGGTCATCGCGCCGACCGGCATCTCGCAGACCGGCCGTACGTCGGGTCGCTACGAGACGATCGACGCCGTGATGACCGGCATGACGCTCCTCGGTCACGGCGATCGCCTGAAGGGCGACCTCGAGACCGCGCAGAAGCGGCCGGGCCTGGTGGTGCAGGAGGTGCTGTCGTGAGGCGCGCGCTCGCGTTCGTGGTGTTGGGCGCGCTCGCCGCGTGCGGCTCCGACCTCGACGTCGACGGTGACCACGTCGACGCGGCGGTCGACCCCGATCCGCTCGCGGTCGAAGACACGCCGGACCCCGGCAGCTTCGACGACCTCCATCGCACGATCATCGCGCCGCGCTGCTCGGGGCAGCCCGGCCTGTGCCACAACGGGCAGTTCGAGCCCAACCTGTCCACGCCCGGCAACGCGTACGCGTACCTGGTCGGGCGCCCGGCGCTCGAGAAGCCGACGCTCCTGCGCGTGAACCCCGGCAACCCGGCCACCAGCGTGCTCGTCGACAAGCTGCGCAACCGCGGCGTCGCCACGCGCATGCCGCTCGGCGCCGATCCGCTCGAGGAGAGCCAGATCGCGGCCGTCGAGGCGTGGATCAGCGGCGGCGCGCTGCGGCGGCCAGGCGCACGGCCGGCGCCGATGCTCAACAACCCGCCGAGGCGCCCCGAGATCGCGATCTACGCCGCGAATGGCGCGCGCCTCGATATCGCCGGTCCGGTGACCGTGTCGGCAGGCGCGACCATCACGCTGCGCCACAGCGTGCGCGACTTCGAGACGCCCGATGCGCAGATCCCGTTCGGCGCCTTCGTGCTGCAAGCCCCCGACGGTCGCTCGGTCGTCTTCAACGCCGCGGCGACGATGGATCCGCACGTCGGCGTGACGACGTACGACGCGGGCGGCCCCATGGGCACCGGCGACGTCCTCAACTACCAGCGCGCGTGGACCATCCCGTCGACGATCACGCTCTACGACGAGGACACCAACATGCGGCAGGACGTCCCGGCCGCCGGCCTGACGCTGACCATCATCTGCGTCTACCTCGACGCCTTCACCAGCGGCATCGCCACCATCGAGATCGGCGCCGCGCCGATCACGATCCAGTAGGAGCCACCATGCGCACCACGCTCCTCCTCTCGCTCTCGTCCGCGGTGCTCGTCGCCTGCAGCGCCGCCGGGCCCGAGCCGTCGGCCGTCGTGCGGTCCGCCGCGCCCGACACCCTCTACATGGGCGACGACACCCGCAACGATCTCTCGATCGTCGTGGAGTACGCCGACGGCGACGGCGACCTCGGTCGCGGCACCGCCCGCATCCACGACTGCCGGGCCGCCGACGTCATCACGGAGATCCCGCTCCCCACCATCGCCTCCGACGACGCCGTCGCCGAGGGCGTCGCCATCAGCGGCGAGCTCGAGCTCCGCGTGAACGACGTCGGCGACGTCACGCTCGCCACCTCCGCGTCCACCGCCTGCGCCGACCTCGGCGCTCCCGCACCCGCCGCGGACACCGCCGTCTTCTGCGTCATCCTCGTCGACACCGCCGGCCATGCCGGCCCCGGCGACTGCACGGCGCCGCTCGCGATCTCGCGCCTCTAGCCCGACCACGATCTCACCTGGCACGACGTGGCAAACCTGGTTTTGCCGGATAGCCGCCGCGGCACACGTGATATCTCGGGACCCGATGTCCATCTCTCGCGTCGGTTCGATCGCCCTGGTGATGATGGCGGCCTGCGTGGACCCCGATCCCTCGAGCCCGGAGCTGGGCGAGGTCGAGTCCGAGATCTCGTCGCCGCGCGGACAGGGCTCGTACTACCAGGGCTCGTACTACCAGGGCTCGTATTACCAGGGCTCGTATTACCAGGGCTCGTATTACCAGGGGTCGTACTACCAGGGCTCGACGATGGACGGCCTGACGCTCAGCAACGGGTCCGTCCAGGGCACCGCGCTCGTGGTGTGGACGCCGCTCGGTAGCACCCTCTGGATGCAGCGCTTCCCGGACAAGTACTGCCTCTGGAACGCGACCAAGACGCAGAACTACGGCTGCACGCCGGTGAACCTCAACGTCGAGCCGAGCCCGCTCGCGGGCATCAAGTTCCAGGCGGCGTTCACGAACGTCGCGAGCGGCGCCACCTTCCAGGGCCACGTCCGCATCGCCGCCGACAGCGGCGCCATCGGCGCTGTCACGCACGACAACAAGCTCGCGATGCATCCGCTCACCTCGAACGCGGACGCCGACGCGGCGGGCTGCCAGCTCGTCGAGCTCGGACAGGCGGGCCCCGACGGTGCGGTCTGCGAGAATCCCAACAAGTGCCGCGTCAACTGCGACCTCTGGCTCTACGATCTCGATCTCCTCCAGCCCGACGGCACCACCCTCGACTTCTGCCCGGGCGGCGAGCGCGCCTACGCCATCGCCGGCAGCTACGCCGCCAACGGCACCTACTCGCCGACCAACAGCACGCGCTTCACGTTCGCGTGCCTGAGCGGCACGATCGCCAAGTGCACGTTCTGGGGGTATCGCCCGTTCGGCTCGGCGCGCACGCACTGCAACGACGCCCCGTGCACGCCGGCCCCCGCCCTCCTGTCGATGCTCAACTACCACCGCAGCTGCATTCGCGGCGCGATGGCCGACTACTGCGCCAACGGCCACTCGTTCACGAAGAACGGCACGCTCGTCGATATCTATGACTTCGAGACGCACACGTCGACCTCCGGGTTCATTCCGCGGACGCAGGGGCTGATCGGACAGGGGACGGCGTACATGCTCGAGTCGGGCTGGGACCGATGGGGTGCGCACCAGATCGACAACCTGCGCTACGAGGAGCTGGTCGACCCAACGACGGGGACCGGCGGTGTCGACGACCCCGCCGTTGGCTGCCCCGGACGCTTCGACAACGGCGACGGCACCGGTGACGTGCTGCCTCCCCACTGGCGCACGGCGCCGGCCCATACGACGCCCACGGTCTGGATCGACTCCACCACCTCGTGCGCGCACTCGGAGCGCACCGTCGGAAAGTGGCTGGACAGCCGGTGCAACAGCTGCATCCAGACCAACACCACCCGCTTTCCTGCGTATTGCACCAGGCCGTCCGATCCGCGGGGCTGGGACAGCACGTGCGTGGCGCGCGCCAATCAGTACTGCACCGAGTCCTATCGGCTGCCCATGACGTCGCACAGCGAGTGCACCGCCGGTGACGCGCTCGACAAGACGGCCACCGGCTGCACGCTTCGGGTCTGCATGGAGCCTGGCTACGAGTCGTGCTGCACCGTGGGGTGGACCAGCGCGTGCGTGAACGCGGCCAAGAGCTACTGCAAGGGCGGACAGGAGAGCGCCGGGCGCTTCGCCAACTTCTGCAGCTCGGGGCTCGTGCCGCCTCCGCCTCCGCCTACGACCACGACGAAGAGCCTGTAGACTCGCGCCGCCGTGTCCGACGACTGGGTCCCACCCAGCGACTTCGAGGAATACCGCCTCCTGCGGATCCTCGGCCGCGGCGGTATGGGCAGCGTGTGGCTCGCGCAGGACACGCTGCTCGATCGCCTCGTCGCCGTGAAGTGGATCGCGCACGCCGACCCGACCGCGCGCACGCGCGAGCGCTTCGCGATCGAGGCGCGCGCGGCCGCCCGGCTGCAGCACATCAACGTCGTCACGGTGCATCGCTACGGCGAGGCGGCGGGGCGGCCGTTCCTGGTCTCCGAGTACATCCGCGGCGACAGCCTCGACAAGCTCGAGAAGCCGTTGCCGTGGCAGCGCTGTGTCGAGCTCGGCGTCTCGCTGGCGCGCGGGTTGGCCGCGGCGCATCGCCACGGCATCGTGCATCGCGACATCAAGCCCGCCAACGCCATCCTCGCGCCGGACGGAGAGGTGAAGCTCGTCGACTTCGGGCTCGCGCGTCTCGACGGCGATGCCGTCCCCGCGCCGTCGGGATCGCCGCGTACCTCGGGCACCCCTGCGTACATGGCGCCGGAGGTGCGCCGCGGCGATCCGGCGACGCGCCGCTCCGACGTCTATCAGGTCGGGTGCGTCCTCTACGAGCTGGCCACGGGACGGCCGCCGCTCTTCGACACCGCCCACCACGTCACGCCCACCGCCGACATCGATGCGCCGTCCCTCGTCGATGCCGAGCGCCGCGAGGCCTTGGCGGTGCCGTCGTTGCGCGAACGGCTTCGCGACGACGGCGCCGCGTTCGCCGACGCGGTCGATCGCTGCCTGCGCATGGAGCCCGGCGAGCGCTTCGCGTCAGGCGACGAGCTGCGCGACGCGCTCGAGGTGCTGCGCACCGCCGCGACGCCGGTCGAGCGGATCGAGGGCAATCCGTATCGCGGGCTCATGCCGTTCGAGGCCGAGCATCGCGCGCTGTTCTTCGGCCGCGCCGCCGAGGCCCGCGCGGTCTGTGAACGCCTGCGCAGCGACGCGTTCGTGCTGGTCGCCGGCGACTCCGGCGTCGGGAAGTCGTCGCTGTGCCGCGCGGCGGTGCTGCCGTGGGTTGCCGACGGTGGTCTCGGCGGCGAGACGCCGTGGAGGATCGTGCGCCTCGTGCCCGGGACACGGCCGATGCACGCGCTGGTCACGGCGCTGGCGTCCGGGCTCTCGCTCGACGAGGACCTCCTCGCGGCGCTGGCCGATCAGCCCGCGGCCCTGGTGCGCGAGCTGCGCCGCGCCGCGCCCGGCGGCCTGGTCGTGTTCGTCGACCAGCTCGAAGAGCTGGTGGCGCTGAGCGATCGGCGCGAGGCCAGCGCGTTCGCGGCGGTGGTGGCCACGCTCGCCATCGGCGCGCCCAACCTGCGGCTGCTGGCGACGGTGCGCGGCGACTTTCTCACGCGTGTGGCCGAGCTCTCCGCGATGGGCGGCGAGATCGAGCGCGCCATCTCGCTCCTCGGTCCCCTCAGCGCCGCGGGCGCGCGCGAGGCAGTCGTCGGTCCGGCGCGCGCGACGGGTGTGCGCTTCGAATCGGAGGCGCTCGTCGACGAGCTGGTCGGGTTCGTCGCCGACGCCGACCGCGCACGCGTGGTGGCCGCGCTGCCGCTCCTTGCGTTCACGCTGGCCGAGCTGTGGGAGGCGCGCGACCCGGACAGCGGCGTGATCAGCGCGAGCTCGCTAGCTGCGATCGGTGGCGTGCAGGGCGCCCTGACCGGGCACGCCGATCGCGTGCTCGCGCAGCTCATGCCCGAGCACCGGCAGGCGGCGCGGCGCACGCTCGTGCAGCTCGTGGCGCCCGAGAGCACGCGGGCGCGTCGCAACGCGCGCGATCTGGCCGGCGACGGTCGCACCTACGAGGCGGCGCTCGACGCGCTGGTCCGCGGCCGGCTGGTCGTCGCGCGCGGCAGCGGCGAGGACACGACCTACGAGCTCGCGCACGAGGGGCTGATCGAGAGCTGGCCGACGCTGGCGGCGCTGGTGTCGGAGACGGCGCACGCTCGCGTCGTGGTCGCGCGCCTGGCGTCGGCGGTTGGCGACTGGGAGCGCCTGCGGCGCGCGCCCGACGGGCTGTGGAGCGCCCGGCAGCTGGCGGAGCTCGACATCGTGCCGGCGCACGAGCTGACCGCGGAGCAGCGCGCGTTCGTGCGGGCGTCACGCGGCGCCATCACGCGCCGCCGCTGGGGGCGTGGCGTGCTCCTGGCGATGGTCCCGGTCGTCGCCGTGTCGCTCTACGCCGGGGCCGGCTGGTTGTCGCAGCGCGATCGCGACGCGCGGATCGCGGCGCGGCTGTCGGACGCTGATCGACTCCACGGTGCAGCGCGCGTCGTGGGCCGTGACTACACGACGCTACGCTCGCAGGCCCTGGCGGCGTTCGACGTGGGCGATGTCGCGCGCGCGGACGAGACATGGACGCGCGCGCTGGCGCGCGGCGCCGAGGCCGGGACGGCGTACGCGCAGACCGCGCGTGCCCTCGAGGCCGCGTTGCTCCTCGACACCGGCCGAAGCTCCGTCCGCCGCCGGCTCGCGGAAGTCACGCTCGAGCGGCTCGAGCTGGCGGAGCTCGGCCACCGCCTCGCGGAGCGCGACGACCTCGCCGGTCGCCTCGCCCTGTACGATCCGGCGGGCGAGCTTTCGGCGCGGCGGACCGCCGACGGGGAGCTCGAGCTCGCCATCGAGCCCGCCGGCGCGACGGTCGTGCAGATCGCCGCCGGCACGGGCGCGGCGACCCCGCTCGCCCATCCGGCGCGGCTCGCGCCGGGAACGTACGTGCTCGAAGCGCGCGCGACCGGTCGTGCCACCGTGCGCTGGCCGGTGCGAGTCGCGCCCGGGGAGCGCCAGCGCATCGCGTTCACCATGCCGCTCGCCGCGCAGGTGCCGGCAGGATACGTGTATGTCCCGCCGGGTCGCTTCGCCTTCGGCAGCCTCGACGACGAGCCGATCCGCGTGTTCTTCGCGACCGCGCCGATGCACGACGTCGCGACTGACGCGTACCTCATCGGCGCCACCGAGGTGACGTACGCCCAGTGGATCGAGTTCCTCGACGACCTCTCCGCGGAGGAGCGCGCCGCGCGGGCGCCGCACATCGCCGGCTCTCCGACGGTCCAGCTCGATGGCACGCTCGCGCTCACGCGCGGCTCCGATGGCGTGTACGAGCTTCGCTTCGCGCCGGCGAGCGTCGAGTACCGTGCACGTGCCGGCGATCCGATCGTCTACAAGGAGCGCGACCGGCGCGTCTCGCAGGACTGGAGGCAGTTCCCGGTATCGGGTATCAGCGGCGAGGACGCGATCGCGTACGCGGCGTGGCTCGATCGCACCGGTCGCGTGCCGCGCGCGCGTCTGTGCGACGAGCGCGAGTGGGAACGCGCGGCGCGCGGCGTCGACGGCCGCTCCTATCCGCACGGCGAGCAGCTCCACGCCGACGACGCGAACATCGACATCACGTATGGACAGCGCGAAGGCGGCTTCGGCGTCGACGTCGTCGGCGCTCACCCCGCGTCCAACAGCGTGTTCGGCCTCAGTGACACGTCGGGCAACGTGTGGGACCTGACGCGCTCACCGACCAGCGACGCGTTCGTGATGCGCGGCGGCTGCTACTACATGAAGGGCCACGCCGCGCATCTGGCCAACCGCCAGGAGATCCCCGGCTCGCTCCGCCATCTCCACATTGGCGTCCGCATCTGCGCCGACGCACCGTGAGCGCGTGAGCGCGTGAGCGCACGTGCGTTCACGACGTACTGAACGCCGTGGCAAGCGGTGGCAAAGGTCGATACTCCACCGAGCGCACGGCTCGGATCACCCTTCGCGGGCGTACAAGAGGCACATGTTCGCCGCGACGAGGCAACCACGCACGACTCACCTGGCGCGAATCCGCACGGCGCACGACCTGTGCGCGTACGTGGCGGAAGCGTCGGGCGGAGTGGACCGTCCGCTGGCGGAGTACCTGCGCGCGCTCTGGCGGCTCGGCGCCGAGCGCCATCGCGCCGGTCGCTCGTATCTGACGCCGGCGGAGCTCGCAGAGCTGCTCGTCGCGGCGTTCGACGCGCCGGCGCCGCCGTTCGACCCGGAGTGGCGCCGCTTGCGCGACCAGACCATCGACACGAACCCCGACGGGTTCACGACGTGGGAGGCGACGGTGCGCGACCAGATCCTCGACCTCGACGAGCTGGTGCAGGCCGGGCTCGCCGACGTGTCGGGCAGCTTCTTCGCCGTGGACGCCGACGAGGTCGACGCGCCGGGCGGCGGCCGCTGGGGCAACCTCGCGCCGCGCGACTTCCTGTCGTCGGCGTGCGCCGCCACGTTCGGCGAGGGCTCGCGCGATGGCGAGCCGGCCGGCGACGCGCTCGGCCTCATCGACTGGGACCGCTTTGCCACCTTTCTCGCCCAAGGCCAACGTCGCGCGTGAGGGTGGTGCAGGGATGGGGGCGACGGCTGCGGAGCCCGCATGCGTCGTTGCCGGTCCCCCCCAAGTTCCTCACGACCAGTCGGTCGCTGCGGACTTGGGGCCCCACCGTCGCCTCGCCTGCGGGCTTCCTCGCGTCGTCGCGGGAAGACCCCGGGCCTTACTGCGCGACCGCGGCCGGTAGGCTCGTCACGAAGGCCGCGAAGCCGACCATGGTGGCCTGGCGCGCGCCGGGTGAACCTTCGTACTTCATGGTCGCGCCTTCGATCTTGAAGCGCGGGTGCTCCATGGTCTCGAAGAGCGGGCCGGTCACATTGCCATCGGGACCGATGACGAGCTCCTCGACGCCGTCGAGCATGAACGAGCCGGTCGGCGTGACCGCCGCGTTGGTGCGAACCGTGGTCGCCGAGATCGAGCCGTCGCGCTCGACGCGCGCCAGCCGCTTGCTGCCCACGTTGATGTGGCCGTTCTTCTCGAGCGTGATGACGGGCTCGTTGTCGAACGTCACGGCGCCGTTCGCCGCGAGCGCCAGCACGTGATTCGCGCCGTCGGCCTGCGTGATGACGAGCCGCGCGTCGGCCAGCTCGAGCTTGGCGCCGGTCTTGTCCTTGGCTCCGCCGCACGCGGCAGCCGCAACGAGGCCGAGGGTGACGACGAGCGCTCTCATTCCTTGTCGAGGTAGGTATAGCCGATCATGCCCTGGCGGAAGCGGTTGATGAGCGACCGCGACTCCTCCAGCGTGAGCAGCTTCTTGCGCAGCGCGATCTCGACGTTGGCGCGCAGCCGGCCGAGCAGGTCCGACGGCGAGTAGTCGACGAACGCGAGCACCTCGCTGACGGTGTCGCCGGCGACCACGTCCTTCACGTCGTAGTCGCCATCCGGCGACAGACACACGTGCACGGTGTTGGTGTCACCGAACAGGTTGTGGAGGTCGCCCAAAATCTCCTGGTACGCGCCGACCAGGAAGATGCCGAGGTAGTAGTCCTGGCCTTCGTCCTTGGGGTGGAGCTCGAGCACGTGCTTCACGTCGCGCAGATCGATGAACGAGTCGATCTTGCCGTCGGAGTCACACGTGATGTCGGCGAGCGTCGCGCGCCGCGTGGGCTCCTCGTTCAGGCGATGGATCGGCGCGATCGGGAACAGCTGATCGACCGCCCAGGCGTCGGGCACCGACTGGAACATCGAGAAGTTGCAGAAGTACGTGTCCGAGAGCGCCTTCTCGAGGCCCTCGAGCTCCTCCGGCATGTGCGCCAGGCCGCGGCACAGGAGCAGCACCTTCTCGCAGATGGCCCAGAACAGGTTCTCGCAGACCACGCGATCGGGCAGCGAGAGGTGACCCAGGTTGAAGAGCTGGAGGACCTGATCCTTGTACTCGAGCGCGTCGTGGTAGCTCTCGAGCAGGGTCTTCTGGGAGACCAGCTGGTACGTGTCCCAGAAGTTCTTGATGAGCGGCGCGGTGGGCGAGGGGATGGAGCTCGGCACCTTGGTGTCGAACTCGGTCACGCCGAGGACGTTCACCACGAGCACCGAGTGGTGCGCGGTCACGGCGCGCCCGGACTCCGACACGATGTTCGGATGCGGCACGTTGTCGGCGTCGCAGATCTCCTTCATCGCGAACACGACGTCGTTGGCGTACTCCTGCACCGAGTAGTTCATCGACGACGCGAAGTTGGTCTGCGAGCCGTCGTAGTCGACGCCGAGACCGCCGCCGACGTCGAGGTACGACAGCCCCGTCGCGCCGAGCTTGTACAGCTCGACGAACATGCGACCGGCCTCGCGCAGCGCGTTCTTGATGCTCTTGATCGCGCTGATCTGCGAGCCGAGGTGGAAGTGCAGCAGCTTGAGCGTGTCGACCTGACCCCAGGTCTTGAGCTTCTGGACCGCGTCCACCATCTCCGCCGCCGACAGACCGAACTTGGAGAAGTCGCCGCCCGACTGCTCCCAGCGGCCGGCGCCGCGCGACGAGAGCCGCGCGCGGATGCCGAGCGTCGGGCGGATCTTCACGCGCTCGGCGACGCGGTGGATCTGGTCGAGCTCCGACGGCTTCTCGACGACCAGGACGACGGTGCGCCCGAGCTTCGACGCGAGCAGCGCCGTCTCGATGTACTCCTCGTCCTTGTAGCCGTTGCAGATGATCAGCGCCTCGTCGTCCTGATGGATCGCCATGATCGTCAGGAGCTCGGGCTTGCTGCCGGCCTCGAGGCCGTAGTGGAACGGACGGCCGTACTCGATGATCTCCTCGACGACGGTCCGGTTCTGGTTGACCTTGATCGGGTAGACGCCGCGGTACTGGCCCTGGTAGCCGTACTCCTTGATCGCGCCGTTGAACGCGCCGCAGATGAGCTCGATGCGCGCGCGCAGGATGTCGCTGAAGCGGAGCAGGATCGGCAGCTGGATGCCGCGCCCGGTGAGCTCGTCGATGAGCTCGCGCATGTCGATGACGCCGAGCGGCGTCGGCGCGGGCACGAGCGTGGGGACCGGCGTCGCCGGAACCGCCGGAGCGACGATCGACGGGCTCGGTGTCACGCCGGACGACGACAGCGCGTCCTTCGCGCCGCCGTTGCCGTTGCCGTTGCCGTGACCGTTTCCGTTCCCGTGACCGTTCCCATTCCCATTCCCGTTCCCGTTCCCGTTCGTCGTGGTGGTCGACGAGGTCGCGCTGCTCGCCGCCGAAACCGCGCCGCTGCCGCGCGGCGTGACGATCAGGTTGCCCTGATCGCTGATCGCGAAGTAGCCGCAGCCCCAGCGCTGGATTCCGTACGTCTCCAGGGCATCCGCTACCGTCCACCGACGGAGGGGGTCCTGGGCAAGCATCGCCTTGGCGCGTGCCATGATCTTGTTCGATCCGTTACGGCGTTTTTGCCGTGGGTGCAATGCCAATCTTGTGGGATCTCCACGATCTCGGCGCCGCCGCTCCCGTCGGCGCCGTCACCTTCCCGTCACTCGCGACGCCGCTGTCACCGACACTTGTCAGCGGGACAAGAATGGATAGAGTGGCCAGCTTCTCATGTCGAACCTGGTACCGCCCGGAAGCCCTGCCGCCGCCATCGTCGCGGAGGAGGAGCGTCTGCTCGGCCAGGTCGCCGCGCGCGCCGCGATGGGAGACGACGAGGACGAAGGCCCGCGGGCGTCGGATGACGACATCGACCGCGACCTGATCTCGCTTCGTGACCAGATCGGCGAGGCGCGCGCCGAGGATCTGCCGCCGCTCATCGAGCAGATGACGCGCCTGGCGGCGCTGCGAGGCCGCCTCGGCGGATCGAAGACGCTTCCGATCGATGTGGCCTCCCCGTACTTCGCTCACATGCGGCTCAAGGAGAGCGGCAAGTCGCGCGACGTCCTCATCGGCAAGCGCGGCTTCATCGACCGCCAGTCCAACGTCCAGATCGTCGACTGGCGCAACGCCCCGGTCTCCCGCATCTACTACCGCTACGAAGAGGGCGACGACTACGAGGAAGAGATCGCGGGCCGGCGAGTCGACGGCATGGTCGAGGCGCGACGCAACATCAGCATCAACAAGGGCACGCTCCGCCGCATCGGCGCGCCACAGGGCACGTACATCAAGGACGCGCGCGGCCAGTGGGTGCAGGCGGTCGGTCAGATGCAGCCGGTGCTGCACGGCGGGCAGGGCAAGGCGGCACGTCCGGTGGTGGCGACCGGTCCGCGCGGCAAGCTCGGCGTGCACCACGGTCCCGCGGTGCGCGCCGACAAGTCGCTGCCCGAGATCGCCGCGCTCATCGACAAGGAGCAGTTCGAGCTCATCTCGCACCCGGAGAGCGGCATCGTCGTCATCCAGGGCGGCGCCGGCTCGGGCAAGACGACGGTCGCGCTCCACCGCGTCGCGTACCTGAACTTCAACGACGGGAAGCGGTTCCGGCCGAACGCGATGCTGTTCGTGGTCCCGTCGTCGGCGCTGGTGCGCTACGTGGCCGGCGTCCTGCCGGCGCTCGGCGTGAGCGGCGTTCCGGTCGTGACGTACACCAGCTGGGCGCGCTCGACGCGGCTCAAGCTCCTGCCGGACACGCCGGTCAAGTACAACGACGACCCGCCCGAGACGGTGTCGCGCGTGAAGAAGCACCCGCGCGTGCTCGAGATCCTGCAGGCGATGGTGGCGCGCCAGACCCGGGAGATCGCGGAGGACTTCAACTCGCTCTCGGGCGCGACGCCGGAGATCGGCGCCGAGTGGGAGCGGCTGGCAGGCAAGGCGCTCGTGCCGCGCTGCCACTCGATGCTGTCCTGGGCGCGCAAGGCCGACCATCTCGACTCGTCGCTGCGCATCTCCCTCGAGGGCGTGGCGCGGCGGTGGAAGAAGCGCGCCGACGACGTGGTGACGGACTGGGCCGAGCTCATGACCGATGCCAAGGCGCTGACCGAGGGTTTCGCCGGGTGCCCCGACGTGAGCGCGCGCGACATCGACTCCGTCGTGAAGTGGGTGAAGCGCCAGATCGCGGCGCCGCAGAAGGCGCCGGTCGACGACGACGGCAAGCCGCTCGAGACCGCCGACGGCTCGGCGCTGGGGCCGGACGACGACGATCCGGCCGGGCGCGTCGACAACGAGGACGACCCCATCTTCATCCGCCTGATCCAGCTCAAGCGCGGCGGGTTGTTCGCCGCCGACGGCGAGGAGATCCGCTACACGCACGTGGCGATCGACGAGGCGCAGGATCGCAGCGCGATCGAGGTGAAGGTGCTGGTCGAGAGCGTCATCTCTCCCGACCAGAAGCCCGAGCACCGCAGCGTGACGATCGCCGGCGACACGGCGCAGCGCCTGGTGTTCGACAACAACTTCACGGGCTGGGCCGACCTGCTGGTGCAGACCGGGCAGCCGGCGATCGTGCGGCCGCTGAAGCTGAGCTATCGCTCGACGGCGGAGGTCATGTTGCTCGCGCGCGAGGTGCTCGGCCCCGAGCTCGCGCCCGACGAGCCGCTGGCGGCGCGACCCGGCGAGCCGGTCGAGCTGCACGAGTTCAGTGACATCGGCGAGGCGGTCGCGTTCCTGTCGGACGCGCTCCGCAACCTCATGGCGCGCGAGCCGACGGCGAGCTGCTGCTTGATCTCGCGCCACCCCGAGCAGGCCGACGCCTACTTCCAGGGCTTGTCGCGCGCCGAGATCCCGGCGCTGCGCCGCGTGAAGCGCGACGAGTTCACGTTCCAGCCCGGCGTCGACGTCACCGACGTCACGCAGGTGAAGGGCCTCGAGTTCGACTACGTCGTCATGCTCGAGGCCAACGCGTCGTCGTACCCGGTGCAGAACTGGGCGCGCCACCTGATGCACATCGGCGTCACGCGCGCGGCCCATCAGCTGTGGCTCGTGTCGACGAGCGAGCCGTCGACGCTGATTCCGGCCGCGCTCCGCGACGGCGGCCGCATGACTGTCGGCTGACATGAGCGAGAACCTCGAGCGGGTCCGCCAGTACCTGACGGCGATCGAGCGCGGGGCGACCGGCGACGCGCTCGCCGTGTACTTCACGCCCGACGTCGTGCAGGAGGAGTTCCCGAACCGGCTGGTGCCGGCGGGGGCGCGCCGCGATCTGGCGGCGATCCTCGACGGCGCCGTGCGCGGGCAGAAGGTGCTGAGCGCGCAGCGCTTCGAGATCCTGCACGCCCTCGTCGACGGCGATCGTGTGGCGCTCGAGGTGCAATGGATCGGCACGCTCGCGATTCCGCTCGGCGCGACGCCGGTCGGCGGCGAGATGCGCGCGCGCTTCGGCGTGTTCATCGAGCTGCGCGACGGCAAGATCTGCGCGCAGCGCAACTACGACTGCTTCGATCCGTTCTGACGCGCGCGGCTAGAGGGTCTTCAGGTACTCGATGATGGCGTTGGCGTCGGGGCCCATGTCCGAGAGGAAGGGGTGGCCGAGGACGCCGAGGCCCGGCGTGCTCGCGTCGTGCAGGTACTCGCCGGCACCGAGCGTCTCTGCTCCAGACGCGGCCGCCGGCGCACGCGTGCTCACGCCGACATTCGACAGATCGTAGAGCGCGTCGAGCTGCACCACGATCCTCGTCGCGCGCTTCTCCGGCGGGGTCGCCAAAACGGCGAGGGACGGCCACTGGCCGGCATGGCCGTAGGGCGCGCGGGCCCAGACGTCGGTGAGCACGGGCGGGACGTAGCCGCCGGTGCGGCGCGTGCGCGTGATGTCGTGGGTGAGCGAACGATCGTTTGCGGCCGCGACGAACTCGTCGGTGACGGCCATCGCGCGCGCGGGGTCGGTGCCGATGTCGGCGAGCGGCACGACCTGCTCGTCGTAGCGGCGCACGCGGCCGTCGTCGGCGTAGGTGCCGTGGCACGGCGCGCAGTTGTCGTCGAAGAGCGCCTTCCCGCGCGCGGCGAGCTTGCGATCGAGCTTCCCCGGGAACGGTAGCTCGCGCTCGGGCTGGCGCAGATATGCGCCCAGGCTCGCGCCCTGGAGCGGATGCGCCCAGAACCAGGCGGGGCGCACGCCCGCGGCGAAGTCGGCCTCGACGACGAGCACGTCCATCGGCCCTTCGCCGGCGCCGTCCCACGACAAGGTCGTGCGCGCGCCGAACCCGACCACGTCGGGCACCTTGCTCCAGCCGACGACGGGCGCCGTCGCGATCGGCCGGTCGAGCGCCGCGCCGATGGCGAGCGCGAACGCCTCGATCGGGGCGACCCGCCCCGGCGGCCCGCCGCGCGTGCGCCCGAGGAAGTCGCGCCGCGCCTTCGCGCGCTGCTTCATCTCCGCGATCGTCGCCTTCACCAGCGTGACCTGCCAGTCGACGGGCCACGCCACGCCGCGCTCCTTCGCGGCGGCGTCGGCGAGCGGCGCGAGGTGCGCCACGTCGAGATCCGCACGCCGCGCCGCCTCGGCGAACGCCGCGTCGTAGTCGTGCACGCGCACGCGCTTGTTGCCGAGCCCGACGACGAGCGTCTCGCCACCCGGCCACCGCACGCGCTCGGCGTGGCAGAGCGCGCAGTTGTGCACGACGAACGGCACGCCCGTGTACGGATCGTCGGTCAGGTGCAGGCCGAACGGCAGGCCCTCGCGCACGTCGCGATCCGTGCTCGCGGGATCGGCGGCGCGCGCGACGAACCCGAACTTCGCGGCCAGCTGCTGCAGGTCGCCGCCCCCGAAGAGATCGGGATATGCGCGCAGGAGCGCCAGGTAGATCGGGTACGGCACGCCGGTGCGATACGGGTCGCCGATGCCGGTGCGAAGGAAGATCGCCTCGCCCGCCTGCCACGACACGCGATCGATCCGGTACTCCGTCGGATCGGACATCGGCGGCTCGGCGGGAGTGGAGCGCGCGGCCGGCGCCGCCGGCGCCGTCGTCGTCGCGGCCGGCGCCGAGCAAGCGACGGCCGTTGCCGCGAACGCGAGCGGGACTCCCCTCATGCGCCGAGCGTACCGCCATTGGCGCGGCGATTGCTGCGTGTCGCCGCCGTGAGCCGGAGTCGCCGACATCACGTGCGCGCCACGAGCGCCCGCGCACGGTGGGCAGGAACGCCCGTGGCAATGCTGCTGGCGACGGCCGCGACGTCGGCGTGCGGCTACAAGGCGGCGCCCTCGAAGGGCGGCGGCCAGATCAGCGAGGCGCGCGCCGCGCGAACCGTCGAGCCGACGCCCGGCGACGTCGACGTCCCGGCCGGCTACGACATCGAGCTCGTCGCGCGCGGCCTCACCTTCCCGACCGGCATCGCCTTCGGCGACGACGGCGCCATGTACGTCGTCGAGTCCGGCTACTCCTACGGCGAGGTCCTCGCGCGCCCGCGCGTCGTCGTGCTCGACCCGGAGAGCGGCGCCATCGAGCGCGAGGTCGCCACCGGCACGCACGGCCCGTGGAACGGCATCGCCTTCCACGACGGCGCGCTCTTCGTGAGCCAGGGCGGCGCCACCGAGCAGCTCGGCCGCGTCGCGCGCATCGCCCTCGACGGCACCGAGCGCGTGCTCGTCGACAAGCTCCCGACCGGCGACCACCACACCAACGGGCCGATCATCGTCGACGGCTGGGTGTACTTCACGCAGGGCGCCGCCACCAACAGCGGCGTGGTCGGACCCGACAACTACGACTTCGGCTGGCTGAAGCGCGCGCCGCGTTTCCACGACGTGCCGTGCAAGGACGTCACGCTCGTCGGCACCAACTTCGAGAGCGACAACCCGCTCACCGAGGACGGCGGCGACAAGGTGACGACCGGCGCGTACCTCCCGTTCGGAACGCCGAGCACGGCCGGGCAGGTGATCGAGGGTGCGCTGCCGTGCACGGGCGCGGTCATGCGCGTCCGTCCCGACGGCAGCGACCTCGAGCTCGTCGCCTGGGGCATGCGCAATCCCTTCGGCATGGCCGAGGGCCTCGACGGCATCTACGTCACCGACAATGGCTACGACACGCGCGGCAGCCGCCCCGTGTTCGGCGCACCCGAGGTGCTGTGGAAGCTCGAGCCCGGCGCCTGGTACGGCTGGCCCGACTTCGTCGCCGGCGAGCCCATCAAGGCCGACGCGTACGCCGAGGCCGAAGGCGATCCCCACGGCTTCATCCTCGCCTCGCACCCCGGCAAGGTGCCCGTGCCTCGCGCGCTCCTCCCCGTGCATGGGTCGGCGAACGGCTTCGACATCGCGCGCGACGACGCGTTCGGTCATCGCGGTCAGGCGTTCGTCGCGCTCTTCGGCGACATGGCGCCGCCGGTCGGCAAGGTCATCGGGCCGGTCGGCTTCGAGGTCGTGCGCGTCGATCTCGACACCGGCATCTACCGCGACTTCGCGCGCAACCACGGCGACGCCGCCGGTCCCGCATCGAAGCTGAGCTCCAAGGGGCTCGAGCGGCCGGTCGCCGTGCGCTTCGATCCGTCGGGCGAGGCGCTGTACGTCGTCGACTTCGGAGTTGTCCGGATGACGGACAAGGGCGCGCAGCCCGAGCCAGCCACCGGCGCGGTGTGGCGCATCACGCGAGAGGAGACCGGCCGTGCTGAGAACTGAAGATGATCAGGCGCTCCTCGACGCCGAGCGAACCTCCACGATCGTGATGGTCATCATCCTGATCGGGCTCATCATGATGCCCGACCTCTTCGGCTGCGGCTCGAAGCGGCGCGGCGAGCTCGTCGGCCGGCCCATCACGCCCGACACCCTCGCCGAGAAGCGCGGCGAACGCCTCTTCTACAAGTACTGCTCGTCGTGTCACCCCAGCGGCGAGGCCGGGCTCGGGCCGGCGCTCAACAACAAGCCGCTCCCCGAGTTTGCCGTGCGCACGCAGATCCGGCAGGGCGTCGGCGCGATGCCCGCCTTTCACGACGACAGGCTCACCGACGCGCAGGTCGAGGAGATCGCGAGCTTCGTCAGCGAGCTACGCCAGACGAACGTAGCGCACCGATGACGGCGTCGACCGACTCCGCCGTCGCGCCATGGCCCATGAGGCCGATGCGCCAGGCCTTGCCCTTGAAGTCGCCGAGCCCGCCGCCGATCTCGATGCCGTGCTCGTCGAGGAGACGTCGCCGGATCGCCGCCTCGTCGACACCTGCCGGCGCCGCGACGGCGTTCAACATGGGGAGCCGATGACCCGCTTCCGATACGAAGGACATGCCGAGCTCGTCCATGGCGGCGGCGAGGCGCTCGTGCGCCGCGCGGTGCCGCGCAAAGCGCGCCGGCAGGCCTTCCTCGCGGACGATCGCGAGCGCCTCGTGCAGCGCGTAGAGCATGTTGATCGGCGCCGTGTGGTGGTACGCACGCTCTTGCCCCCAGTAGGATCTGAGCAGGGTGAGATCGAGATACCAGGACGGGACCTTGGTGTGCCGGCGTTCGAGGCGCGTCACCGCGCGCGGTGAGAACGTGACCGGCGCGAGGCCGGGCGGGCACGACAGACACTTCTGCGTGCCGGAGTAGGCGGCGTCGACGCCCCACGCGTCGATCTCGACCGGCATGCCGGCGAGGCTCGTGACGCAGTCGACGACGAGGAGGCCGTCCTTCGCATGGACGAGGTCGGAGAGCCCGGCGATATCGTTGGCGACGCCGGTCGACGTCTCGGCGTGGACCACCGCGACGACGTGCGGCGACGTGCGCGCGATGGCCTCGGCGAGCGCGTCGCGATCGAGGGCGCGGCCCCACGGCGCGTCAACGGTGGTGACCTCGGCGCCGGTGCGGCGCGCGACCTCGGCGAGGCGCCCGCCGAACACGCCGTTCACGCCGACCAGCACGCGGTCACCCGGCTCGACGAGGTTGACGATGCAGGTCTCCATGCCGGCCGAGCCGGTGCCGCTCATCGCGAGCGTCATGGGGTTGGTCGTCGCGAACACGTGACGGAGGCCGTCGCGCACCTCGTCCATGAGCGCGAGGAACGCGGGATCGAGATGACCGACGGTCGGATGCGCGAGCGCGGCGAGGACGCGCGGCGGCACCGGCGACGGGCCCGGACCGAGGCAGAGGCGCTGCGGGATGGCGGAGACCGACGGCATCTGCGTGATATACACCCGAGCCCATGGCGACACGAACGACCCTGTCGGCGAAGCGGATGGCGAAGGCCCTGGCCAAGGTGCACGCGGCTCAGGACGAGGTTGCGAAGCGCTACGTCGGCGACTCGGGCGCGCGCCAGGCGGTGCACACGGTCTACGGCGGTGCGCACCTCTTCACGTCGGAGACGGCGCGCAAGCTGGGCGAGCTCTCGGTGCGCGCGCTCGAGACGTTTGCGCCCGATCCCAGGACGTTCGCCGACGTGGTCGGCGTGAAGGCCGAGCTCGCCGGCACGGTGTACGACCGCGTGCGCGCCAAGCTGCAGCGCGAGGCCGTCGAGGACTTCCGCATCGACTTCGAGGACGGATACGGCAATCGCCCCGACGAGGAGGAGGACGGTCACGCAGCCGCGGCGGCGCGCGAGGTGGGGACCGGGCTCGCAGCAGGGACGTTGCCGCCGTTCATCGGCATCCGCATCAAGCCGTTCTCGCGCGAGCTGGCGGCGCGCTCGATCCGCACGCTCGACATCTTCGTGAGCGAGATGGTGGTGGCGACCGAGGGCAAGCTGCCGGCGAACTTCGTGGTGACGCTGCCCAAGATCACGCACCAGGCCGACGTCGAGACGCTGGTGTGGGTGCTGGGCGAGCTCGAGGAAAAGCTCGACCTCGACGCGGGCTCGCTGAAGCTCGAGATCATGGTCGAGACCACCCACTGCATCATGGATCCCAAGGGTCGCTCGATGCTGCCGCGGCTGCTCGATGCGGCGGCGGGGCGCATGGTCGGCGCGCACTTCGGAACGTACGACTACACGGCGAACTGCGACATCACGGCGGCGCACCAGCGCATGAGCCATCCCGCGTGTGACTTCGCCAAGCACATGATGAAGGTGACGTTCGCGCAGACCGGCGTGGCGCTCTCGGACGGCGCGACCAACATCATGCCGGTGGGGCCGCACAAGCCGGGACCTGGAAACGCGCTCACCGACGAGCAGAAGCGGGCCAACCAGGACGCGGTGTTCGCGGCGTGGCGTCTGCACGCCTCGGACGTGCGTCACTCGCTGGTGAACGGCTTCTACCAGGGCTGGGACCTGCACCCGGCGCAGCTGCCGACGCGCTACGGCGCGGTGTACGGCTTCTTCCTCGAGGGGCTGGCGGCGGCGTCCCACCGCCTCAAGAACTTCGTGGAGAAGGCGGCGCAGGCCACGCTCGTCGGCGACGTGTTCGACGACGCGGCGACCGGGCAGGGCCTCTTGAACTACTTCCTGCGCGGCATCTCGTGTGGCGCGGTGCGCGAGGAAGAGGCGCTGGCCACCGGGCTGTCGCTCGAGGAGATCCGCGGCCGCTCGTTCGTCAGGATCCTCGACGGTCGCCGCGGCAAGACCGGCGCCGGCGCTGGCGCTTGATCTCGGTCGGGCCCGTGTCGTTTCGTGACGAGCTCCTGTCGCATTCGCCCGGCGCGCGCGACGCCTGGGTCGATCGCCGTTTCGGGATCGAGGAGCTGCCCGACGACGGGCCGTCGCTGCCGCCGCTGTGCGTGCCGTACCTGCCGTCGCCGGTCGACGTCATCCTGCGGATGATCGAGCAGGCCGATGTCCGGGAGTCGGACGTCTTCGTCGATATCGGCATGGGCGCGGGGCGCACCGGCGCGCTCGTCCAGCTGCTGACGGGCGCCACGGTCGTGGGCATCGAGGTGCAACCCGAGCTGGCGCAGGCGTCGCGCGAGCTGGCGGAGCGGCTGGGGATCGCCGAGCGCATGTCGTGCGTGGTCGGGGACGCGAGCGTGGCGGTCGGGCAGATCGCCGACGGTTCGGTCTACTACCTCTACTGTCCGTTCGGCGGCGAGCGCCTCGAGCGCGTGCTCGCAGAGCTGGAGGTCGCTGCCGCCACGCGCCCGATCCGGGTGTGCTGCCTCGATCTGCCGCTACCCCCGTTGGCGTGGCTCACGCTCGTCGGGGCGGCGGACCGCGATCTGACCGTCTACGGCAGCGCGGCTGGTACCCGCTGAAGCGCGCGGTCTTCGCGTCCGCAGGCAACCGCGCGAAACTACAGAAGTCGGCGCCGCGCGCTTTTCATGTCGAGGATCCGTGGTCGGCTCCGACCTACGAGCATGCACGACAACACCATCTCGACGTTCCTCTGGTTCGACACCCAGGCCGAGGAGGCCGCGAAGTTCTACTGCTCGATCTTCAGCAACTCGAAGATCACGAGCACCGGCAAGACCGGCACCACGTTCGAGCTGAACGGCCAGCGCTACACCGCGTTCAACGGCGGCCCGCACTTCAAGCTGAGCGCGGCCGTGTCGATCTTCGTGTCGTGCTCGACGCAGGCCGAGATCGACGCGCTGTGGGAGCGGTTTCTTTCGGCGGGCGGCACGGAGACCCGGTGCGGCTGGCTCGTCGATCAGTTCGGCCTGTCGTGGCAGATCATCCCGAGGCAGCTGCTCGAGATGCTGTCGGACCCCGACCCGGCGAAGGCCGGCCGCGCCGGCGCCGCGATGATGCAGATGGAGAAGATCAATATCGCGGAGCTGCAGCGGGCATACGCGGGCGCTTGATCAACCAGATCTCCTTCGCCGCCGAGTCGAGGCGAGCCCGCGCGATCATCGTCTCGTCCTCGGGCGGAAGCTGGATCGGCGGCTCGGTCGCCGGCGGATCCTCCTTCGGCGGCTCCTTCGCGCTGGGCGGCTCGTCGATCGGCGGGATGCGCGACGGCGGGTCCTCCTCCGGGACCTGCGGCGGATTCGTCGGCGGATCCTGCTCCGGCGCGTGCGGTTGCGGCGCGTCGGGTGTGCGCGTGGGCTCGGTCGACATGAGGGCGATCATTGCAATCGCCACGCCGCCCCGGCCGCCGCGCGCGCGGGCTACTCGCCGCCGTTCACCTTGGCCTGACAGGCCTTGTATTCGTTCTCGAGCGGCTTCATCTCGGCGAGCTGCCGGTCGCTCGGCCTGGCGCTCTCGATCGTCGACTGGTGCGCCACCGCCCACCTGCCGAGCTCGTCGTGCGTCTTCTTCGCGCACGCGGCGTCGGAGCACGCACACATCGCGTCCTTGAACTTGTTCATCCCGACCAGGAGATCGTTGTACGAGTCGGTCTTGCTGCCGCCGCAGCCAGGAACGGTCGCCATCACGAACACGAGCACGAACAGCATGGACTTCATCGCGCACTCCATACACGGCGCGCTCACGCGCGGCCATGTCCAGTTCCGCGCAATCGACGGCCGCAATCGCTCGAGCGATCAGCTGCCGCGGTACGTGGAGTAGCTGAACGGCGAGAGGAGCAGCGGGACGTGGTAGTGGGCGGCGCCGTCGGTGACGACGAACTGGATCTCGGCGACGGGGAAGAAGCCGTCGGAATCCGTGGCGTCGAAGTAGGCGTCGGTGTCGAACGAGATGCGGTAGCGGCCGGGCTGCACGGGGCCGGGCGGCGTCAACGAGCGGTTGCGGCCGTCGTCGTCGGTGACGCCCGACGCGAGCTCGCGCCAGGAGTCGCCGTCGTGGATCGCCAGGGTGACGGGGACGCCGCGGGCTGGCTGGCCGCGGGCAGTGTCGAGGACGTGGGTCGTGATCATGATGGCCTCCGCGTCATTGCTCCTCAGGGAGCGAGCTCCTGGAGCAGCTTGTCCAATCGCAGGCGCGTGATCTTCGCCTGCTCCTCGGCGGCGATGCGAATCTCGGTGGCGCGGTTGTGGGCGAGCCGCGTCTGCAGGTCGTCGAGCATGTCGGCCGCCGACCGCCCGCTCGCGCACACGATGTAGATGAACTGGAACTTCTCGAGGTACGCGTCGTTCGCCGCCGCGAGCGCCGCGATCACGTCCTCCGCCGCGGTCGCGGTGCCCTTCTGCTCGCCGCTCGCCCACGAGCCGTGGCCGGCCGCAGGCTTGGCCCCGATGCGCGGGTGCGCCCCGAACGCCTCGAGCCACGCCGCCTCGTCGAGGCCCCACCACAACCGCTCGCCGACGCGCAGCAGCGCGGCGCGATCCTCGAAGGGCCGCGCCGCCGCCATGGCCGTCGCCCAGGCCGTGCTGCCGCAGCAGCGTGCGAACGCCGCACCCGCGGCTTCAGCCGACATGGCGTCCACGGCCGCCAGCCCCGCCGGGCGCTCCCGCTCGGGCAATCCCCACACGCGCAAGCGCGCGACGCCGCCGTCGGGGAACACGCTCAAGCGCACCCTTCCCGTGGGCCCTATCCTCCGCAGCTCCTCGTCGAAGACGTGGCGCGTGTGCGGCTGGAGCGGCGACGCGAGCAACAGGTGCCATCCACCCGCCACCTCGCCCTCGAGCGTGCACCGGCCGGGCGCGTTGCCCTTGAAGTGCGACGTGTCGATCTCCACCCGCTCCACCGTCCCGGCTGCCGCGAGCCGCACGGTCGCCCAGTCGTTGCCCGGGCCGCGCCGCCGCCGCGTCTCCCAGCCGTCGGCCATCGTCAGCGACGGGCCGGGCTTGATCAGGTTGTTCCGCGACCCGAAGAACATGTCGCTGCACGACTCGACCCACGCGCCGTTCTCGAGCGCCGCCAGATCGATCACGCCGCCGAGCCCGGCCAGCCGCGACCACCGCGGCGTCACCTCGCCGTGCACGCGCAGGCGCGCCACGCCACCGTCCGGAAAGATGTTGAGGCGCAGGTGCGTGAAGCGCTGCGGCGCCGACACCTCGAACAGGTTCTTCGAGTCGCCCTGCAGCACGGATCGCGGCAGCACCTCGATCCACGACGCACCGGCCAGCGCCGCCAGATCGAGCGGGTCGTCGATCTCGCACGCCTCGATCGAGCACTCGGCCGGGTAGTTCCCGCGGAAGAACGCGGTGTCGACGACGAATCCGCGAATCACACCTGGCATCCCGAGCCGCACCACGCACCAGTCGTAGCCGGCCTCGCGCCGCCGCCGCGTCTCCCAGCCGTCCATCCACTTGCCGCGATCGGTGTATAGGTGGTCCTTCCACACCGCCGCCTGCGGCTTCAGCAGGTTTTCCTTCTCGGCGAAGAACTCGTCGTTGCACGACAGCGCGGCGCCGCCGACGTTCTCGCAGGCCAGGTCGGGCAGATCCAGGAAGCCGGGCTGGGTATCGGTCATAAGAGGTTCCCGCGCGAGCCATCGACATCGCGCCCATCGAAGATGCGCTCGCCGCGCAGGTACGTCGCGTGCACGCGCCCGAACAGCTCGGCGCCGACGTACGGCGTCACGCTGTGCCGGTGCCGTACCCATTCCGGCGTCACGACGATGCGCTCGTCGTCGGCGAACACGCACAGATCGGCGTCGTGCCCCGCCGCGATCGCGCCCTTCCGCGCGCTCAGCCCGGCCAGTCGCGCCGGCGCCGCGCACATCCAGCGCACGACGTCGACCAGCGTGTGCCCGCGCCGCCGCGCCTCGGTCCACACCACCGGCAGCGCGAGCTGCAGCCCGGCGATGCCGCCCCACGCCGCCATGTAGTCGCCGGCTTCCATCTGCTTCAAGGCCGGCGTGCACGGCGAGTGATCCGACGCGACCAGCTCGAGGACGCCCTCGGCCAGCGCCGCCCACAGCGCCTCGCGGTTCTCGGCGTCGCGGATCGGCGGCGCGCACTTGAACGCGGTCGCGCCGTCGGGGATCGACTCCGCGGCGAACCGGAGATAGTGCGGGCACGTCTCCGCCGACAGCGGCAAGCCCTCGGCGCGCGCCGCGCGCAACAAGGGCAGCGCGCTCGCCGCCGAGTGATGCACGATGTGCGTCCGCGTGCCGGTCTCGCGGCACAGCCGTGTCACCAGCGCGATCGCCTCTTCTTCTGCCTCCGGAGGCCGGCTCGCCAGGTACGTCGCGTAGCTCCGCGGGTCGGCGCCGCCCTCCGCGAGCATCTCCGACGCGATCTCGATCGGTCCCTCGACCTCCGCGTGCACGAGCAGCGTCGACTTCAGGTCCGCCAGCGTCGCCATGGCCGGCGCGAGGTCGAGCTCGTCGACCCAGCCGAACTCCTCGACGCCGGAGTCGACGAGGAAGCACTTGAAGCCGCGCACGCCGTCCTCGACCATCCCGGCCAGCTCGCCGGTGTTCCCCGGCACGACGCCGCCCCAGAAGCCGACGTCGACCGCGCATTGCCCCTTCGCCGCGGCGCGCTTCGCCGCGAGCGCCTCGCGCGTCGTCGTCGGCGGGATCGAGTTGAGCGGCATGTCGACGAGCGTGGTCGTCCCACCCGCGGCCGCCGCGCGCGTCGCCGTCGTGAAGCCTTCCCACTCCGTCCGGCCCGGCTCGTTGAGGTGCACGTGCGTGTCGACCACGCCGGGCAGCACCGCGAGCTCGCCGACATCGTCGAGCCGCGCGCCCGCCGGCACGTCGTGCCAGTCGGCGACCGCGCGGATCAGGCCGCCGCTCACGTGGATCGCCGCGGGCACCACGCCGGCGCGCGTCACCACGCGCCGCGAGCGCACGACCAGACTCACTCCGCTCATCGTCGTTCCTTCGCGCCGGCGCTCATTGTCGTTCCTTCGCGCCGGCGCTCATTTCAACTTCGCTCCACTGTCGATCCACTTGGCCAGCACCGCGCGCTCCTCCTCGGTCATCTGCGTGCGATTCAGGAACGGCATGGTCTTGTTCACGACCGCGCGGTCCTTGATGCGCGCGGCCATCGCGGCGATCCGCTCGGGCGTGTCGAACTGGATGTTGCCCGGCGCGACCGGGAACTGCGGATCGCTCGGCTTGGCGCTGTGGCACTGCACGCACCGCTTCTGGATGACGTCGAGCGCGCGCGCGAAGTCGACGTCCTCCTTGATCACCACGGCCGGCGCCTCGTGCATGCGCGTGACCACCATCGTGCCCGTCACCGCGATCGCCGCCATCGCCAGCGCCGGGAACAGCCACACCTTCCCGGCGTAGCGCACGTTCATGAAGTGGCGCACGCCGGCGCCGCCCACCATCACCGCGAACAGCACGAGCCAGTTCAGGTGATGCCCGTACGTCGACGGGAAGTGGTTGGAGATCATGATGAAGAGCAGCGGGAACGTCAGGTAGTTGTTGTGGATCGACCGCTGCTTGGCTCGCACCGAGAGGGTCGCGTCCTGCTCCTCGCCCGACTTCGTGGCGCGGATGAGCTCCTTCTGCGACGGCAGGATGCGCATCCACACGTTGCCGGTCATGACCGTGCCGATCATGACGCCGGTCTGGATGTACGCGGCGCGACCGCTGAAGAGGAGCGTGAAGCCGTACGCGGCCCCGAAGAGCCCCACGAACGACAGCACCGTCGCCACCGCCGGCGCCTTGCGTCCGACGGTCTGCCACATCAGGTCGTAGACGATCCACGCCGCCACGAGCGTGCCCGCCGACAGCGCGACCGCCTCGCCTTGCGACATCGCGCGCACCGACGGATCGATCAGGAACGCGGCGCCGTTCATGTAGTAGACGACGACCAGCAGGCAGATGCCGGTGAGCCACGTCAGGAAGTTCTGCCACTTGAACCAGTGGAGCTGGTCGGGCAGCTGACCCGGCTCGAGCAGCTTCTTCTCGACCTCGTAGAAGGCGCCGCTGTGGACCATGTAGATCTTGCCCTGGGACAGACGGTGCGCGTCGTCCCGGGGCGGCGCGATCAGGTTGCGATCGAGCCAGTTGAACAGCATCGAGTTCCCGATCCACATGATCCCGGCGATCAGGTGGGCCCAGCGGAACACGACATCGAGGAGCTCGTTGAACTGCATCGCGGCTCAGGCTCCTCCGCCGCACGGATCGTCGGGAGGCGCGGGCGGCGGTGGCGCCGACTCCGTGTCCTCCGATTCATTCGCGCCGTCGGGGAGCTCGCGGTCGAGCTGTCCCTCGACGGCGTGCAGCTGCTCCTCGCTGAACATCTTGGCGCAGCGCTCGGTCAGGATGCGGACCAGCGTCGGGCGATCGGCCTCGGAGACGTGTTTCACCTCGGTCGCGATGAACTCGTTCGCGAGATGATCGGCCGCCGTCGCGCACGCACTCTTCGACGCTTCCTTCGCCGCGGGCGT
>DATLEB010000332.1:0-68939 GCA_035525615.1 Kofleriaceae bacterium
CTCGTTGGTCGTGCGGACCCTCCCCACGTCGGTCCGCGCGGACACCTTCATCTTGATGTCGGCTGCCACCTGCGATCAGGCTATCACCGACCTCGGTGTCACGGACTGTGTGGCGTCGACCAACGTTCTTTGCCATCCGGCGATGGCCACGGAGCGTGTGCGACCCACGAGCACCACGGTCTCCCCGTCGAGGCGCGCGCTGTCGGGCGGCTCGGGCAGGTCGGCGGTCCACGCCGGTACGCCGTTGTAGTGCCATTGAAGTGGATCGGGCGGCCCGGGCATGTGGTCCGCCTCGCCGACGGTCTCGAGCTTCGCGTCGAGCAGGTACGCGTGGCCGGTCTCCCACGAGCACCACGCGCGACCCTGACCGGCGGCGACGCACGTGGCCGCGCCGTTGATGAGGCGGCGCGCCTGATCGGACCCGGTCTGCTGATCGTAGCGGCGCAGACGGTAGTGCAGCTCCTGCGAGTACTCGACCTGATCGGTGTTGGGGTCGCGCCGCCGCTTCTCGCGCTCGATGCGCTCCGATGCGAGCATCGCGCCGTCGTCGAGAGAGACCGCGCTCAACACCTCGGCCGACGCGTAGTGCTTCGACCAGTACTGGTCGAGCTTGATGTACGCGAACACCCCGCCGCCCACCGCCAGGCCGGCCCCGAGCGCGATCTCGACCTTCGCACGGTCACGGCGCCGCCGGGCGAGGTCTTGCAGAGCGTGCTCGTCGGTTGCACGAGTCGCCCAGATTCCCTGTGGCGATCATGAGCGCAGAAGCGCGCCGTGCGCTCGAAGCGCACCTCGTGACATGTCCGGCCTGCATCGGTGCATACGTGGCGATCAGGCACGATCTCGACACCGCCGACGACGGCCCGCGTCCGTCCGAGCGCGCTCGCGATCGATTGCGCGCATCCGTCGCCGCCGAGCTCGGAAAGCCGCCGCGTGCGCGGGCGTCGTGGAAACGACCGCGAGTCCGCGGCGCGCATTCGACGACACCGCGATCATCGGACGCTGACGTCACTTCCTCGTCGAAGCGGGGCGCGGTGGCACATGCGATGCACTGCACATGGCCATCGAAAGGAAGGACATCATGCTCAAAGCGAAGATCGGAGCCGCCGTCTTCTTCGGCGCCGCGCTGGTTGCGAATGGTGCGGTGGCGCAGGAGACCCCTGATACCCAGGATCCCGTCGAGCCCGGCGAGCCGACCATCCCCAGCGATCCGCAGGAGCCGGCTGACCCGGTCGAGCCGGCCGAGCCGGCGCCCGGCCAGCCGGTCCCCGTCAACGTGCCGCCGCCGGCACCCGAGCCCGTGATCGTCGCCCCGCCGCCGGCGCCGGCGCCCATGGCCGAGCCCGTCGACGTCGACGTGCACGTGCACAACCTCGGCGTCGAGGAGAAGCCCGAGCCCGTCGGCGTGTCGCTGACCGTCGGTGGCGGTGTCTTCGGCTTCACCGATCAGGCCATGCGTGACACGACCGCCGCCGGCGGGATGTGGGACGTGCGCGCCGCGATCGGTACGCACTCGCCGATCGCCGTCGAGGCCGCGTACATCGGCACCGCGCAGAACATCAACAGCGTCGGTCTCGACAGCAACGCGATGCTCATCGGTACCGGCGTCGAAGGTGTCGCGCGCGTGAACCTGCTGCCGCGTCAGGTCGTGAACCCGTACTTCTTCGGCGGTGCGGCCTGGAAGCGTATCGACCTGACCAACACCGATACGAACACGTCGGACGTCGAGGAGGTCGACAACCTCATCGAGATCCCGGTCGGTGTCGGTCTGGCGTATCGCGTGAGCGGGTTCGTGCTCGACGGTCGTGCGGAGCTCCGCATGGCCACCGAGGAGGACCTCATCCGCGACGACCCGGACACGGAGGACGTACGCCTGCACACGTGGACCGCAGGCGCCAAGCTCGGCTACGAGTTCTGATCCGCAACCGAGCGGGCTCGCTCGTAGGCGTGTGAGCCCCGACGACGTTAATGCTTGAGAACGTGCGCGACCGCCGATTAGCATCGGCGGCTTGCGCACGTCGTCGTTGTGTCTTGTCGTCGCATCGGGGGTCGCGGTCGCCTGCACGGGTGCGTGCAGCGGGGCCGAGCCCGATCAGGTCATGGATATCGTCTTCGACGTCTGCGAGCCCTTCGTGGTGAGCGCGCCGGACGCCACGGCGGTGCAGCGGGAGGGCATCGAGCGCGGGCTCGAGCTGTGGCGTGAGCGCGGTGTCGCCGCCGGCTCGATGGCGCCGACCGAAGGCGCGCCGGTCGTGGAGGTTCGCTTCGCCGATGCGTCGCCGATCTTTCACGGCATCTACGAGGACGAGGAAGGCGTCATCTACATCAACCGGAGCCTCGACGACGTCGAGCCGCTGGGCATCGTGGTCAGTCACGAGCTCGGGCACGCGTTCGGGCTCTGGCACGTCGAGCACGACGATCGTCGCTCGGTGATGAACCCCGGAAACCTCGAGATCGCGCCGACCTCCGATGATGGGATCGCCCTCACCGAGATGTGGGGTCCGTGCTCACTGGCACAGTGATTGAAGTTTCCGGGCGGTATGCCCCGCATCGTCATCGTCGTCGCGGACGCGGTTCGTGCCCGGTTCTTCACGTTCGAGCCTGAGGAAGTTCCGGACGCCGGACACGGCGGTCACGTGATCGAGCAGGCGGTGCTCCTCAATTCCGAGCGCCGACTGAAGGCGAGCGACCTCTTCACGGAGTCTCGTCCGCCGCTCGGACACTCGTCACCGTTCGGGCCGTCGTCTGCGTCGGACGATCATCGCGAGCAGCACGTGCGCGAGCTCGACCACCGCTTCGCCGTCGACATCGTGAGACGGATCGACATCGAGCTCGACGCCCATCCCGCACAACGGGTGGTCGTGGCGGCCGGGCCGCACATGCTCGGCGTGCTGCGCCAGGCGCTGCGCGGCCTGCGGCACAAGCAGATCGAGCTCGACGACCTCGCGCTCGATCTGACGCGCGAGACGCCCAGTCGACTGCACGATCACCTCGCGCGCATGGCGTTCGTTCCGCCGCGCATGCGCGCTCGGTGGGCGACCGGGCGCACTCAGCGCGGGTAGTGGTCGTTCACGTGCCGGCTGCGGCGTGGCTCGCGGTATCCGCCGCGGCGATCCCAGTAGCCGTCACGCCAGCGCCACTGACCGCCGTCGGCATGCCAGCGACCCTGGACGTAGATGTGACCCGGACGCTGGCGCTCGTAATAGCCGTCGCGCCACGTCCAGCCGGTGTCGTAGTTCTCCCAGCGGCCCTGAACGTAGACGTAGCCGTCACGGTGCGGCGCCTGGTAGTAGCGCGGCGCCGGCGGCGATCGATCGGTGACATAGACCGCGCCGCGGCCACGCACGGCGCAACCAGGGGCCGCGAAGGCGAGCCCGAACACGGCCGTCGCGGCCACGAGTGCTTTCGTGATCCTTGGGAACTTCATGGGCGCTGATGATGCGAGGCCCATGCCATGGGATGCGCGAGCCTCAGGTGCTGGCGACCGCGAGACGCTCACGAAGGAACGAGATCACGCGCTCGAGCGCGGCTTGCGTGGGATGTCCGGCGCGCGCGACGCGGTCGTGGACCAGCACCGAGTGCGAGAGCCGCGAGAGCCCGTGCGCGTTGCCGGGGCCGGAGTCGATCTCCACGGCGAGAAACCGATCGCCGAGCTCGTCGCGCAGGCGACGGAAGCGCTCGTCGGGTACGAGGGCATCGTGCGTGAAGCGAAGGCCGAGCACGCAGACGTCGGTGCGGGCCCGGATGCGCGCGAGCGTCGCGTCGTCGACGCCGAGGTCGCGGCGCGCCGCCGGCGTGATCCCGAACGGCAGCGACGGCTGACTGAGGACGGGCGCGCGGAGGACGTCGTCGACCATCATGGCGAGGGCGAACCCGCCGGTGAGGCACATGCCGATCGCGCCGACGCCGGCGCCGCCGCACTCCTGGTGCGCGAGGCGCGCGAGCGCGCGAAGCCAGTCGGTGATCGCGCTGTTCTTCCGCGTCGCGAGGAGCGTGAACTCGCGCGATACGCACGCGCGCGCCACGTTCTCGGCGGTGTTGCGCAGCGTGATGGGACGACCAGGCTCACCGACCAGCACGGGCAGGTACACGCGCATGCCCGCGGCGGCGACGACGTGCGCCAGCTCGACGGTGCCGCGGTAGAGGCCCGGGGCCTCGTGCATGATGATCACGGCCGGGCCGGCGCCGGTGCAGAACACCGTACGCATCACGCCGCGCAGCGTGATCGCGCGGCGCTCGAGATCGGGAAACGGCGACGAGGTTGCGGGCTCGGCCACGCGTCATGATCGCACGAGGTCGCACGGCCTTTGCAGTTGAACCGGCATCGACATGGCCAAGCGTACGAAACCCCGCAAGACCCCGAAGCCTCAGCCTGCGCGCCCGCGCGCCACCACGGTGGAGCGCGCGGAGCAAGCGCTCGAGCAGGCCTCCGACAAGCCGCCGCCGCGCACCGACGATCCGGCGCGCGACAAGGCGACGATCGAGGACGGCGTCATCAAGCCGCTCAAGCACGCCGACTGACGGCTCGGCGGCGTGCTACCAGCGGCGCGTCCAGAGCAGATCGGCGCCGAGGATGCCGCGGTCGCCGGCCACGCCCTCGACGAGCACGCGTCGGCCGAGCCAGTACTCGACCTCGGCCTCGTTGACGTTCTCGTCGGTGCGCGCCTCGGTGCGGTTGCGGTAGAGGACCAGCAGGCGACGGGTCAGCCAGCGGCCGAAGACGAAGGCCCGGCTCGACGACGAGCTCGCCGGCTCGTACGCGATGACGTCGAAGTGCACGGGCAAGATCGGCGAGATGACGCCGACGATCGCCTGCGATGCGACGGACGCGAAGAGGTTGGCCGCGGCGTCGGTGGTTTCGCTGCCGGCGGCCGACGCGGTGTCGGAGATGGCGAACGCGAGGAGCTGGCCCTGCGTGTAGGACGGTGGGTCCGAGGTGAGCTCGAGCCGCGGCTCGCTGGCGCGGCCGCGGATGTTGGCGAGGAGCGTGAGCTCGGGGAGCTCGCGCTCGAGCTGGAGGTCGAGCAGCGGATCGATGCCGCCGTCGAACGACACGACGGCGCGGCGCAGGCGGTAGCGGCGCTCGAGCACCATCACGTCGCCGCGCTGGACCTCGAGCTTGCCGTCGATGACCGCGCCGTCGTCGCCGATCGCGACGTCGACGCGGCCGCCCACGTCGCCGCGGAGGAGCGGCACGTCGACGGTGACGCCCTTCACGCGCAGGATGATCTCGAGGAAGGGCTGGGTCGGCGGGGCCCCGATGAAGTCCTTCACCTGGCGCGCGGGCGGCACCGGCGTGGGCGCGCCCGGGGCGGTGGAGGCGAAGACGAGATCGTCGGGCATCCCGGACGGATGGAGCTGCCGCGCGCGCGTGACGCGCGACGTGACGCTGGCCTTGCTGATCTCCGCGGTGACCTTCCAGACGTCGCCGGCGCGCTCGAGATCGGCGGTGAGCGTACCGTTCACGCGCGGCGCCGATGACGTGATGAGCTCGATGCCGGTCGCGGTCGCCGTCAGCGTGCCACGCTGCGGGAGCAGGCCGTCGAGCGCGGCGCTGGCGTCCACGGTGACCTTGCCGGCCTCGACGGCGCCGTTGACCTTGACGGTGACGTGAGCCGGCTCGAAGGTGACCGTCGCGGTGGTGTCGCGCATGACCCCGACGGTGTCGTCGATCGGCACGGTGCCGTCGCGGATCTGGAGCGTCCCGAGGATCGCCGCGGTCGCCGGATCGGTGCCGCGCAGCCGGAGGTCCGCGGAGAGCTTGCCCGACACGCCGAACAGCACGTCGGGCAGGAGGCGCGCGAGCGGGCGCAGCTCGAAGTCGGTGGCGGTGAGGTGCGCGCGCGCGGCGGCGAGGTCGGCGAGACGTGCATCGGCGACGACCTCGAGACGGCCACCCGCGTCCTGGCGACCGTTCACGGCGACGTGCACGTCGCCGCCGCCGTAGCGCGCGGTCAGCGCGAGCTCGCGGATACCGCCGCGCGGGGCACCGCCGCGGCGAGGTGTGCGAGCGCCGAGCTGATCGATCGTGATGTTCGCTTCACCGACGGGTGCGCCGAGCGTGCCGGTGACCCTGCCCGTGCCTCGCACCTTGCCGCCGGGCGCGCCCCGCACGCCGAACGAGCGCGCGAACTTCTGCAGATCGAGGTCGGCGATGGCGAGCTCGCCGGTGACCGGCACGCCCGCGAGGTCGCGGCCGGCGAGGACCAGGCCGATCAGGTCGCGCGGCGTGGAGAGCTCGGCGGTGACGACGGTCGCGCTGCCGAGGGTGGCGGTGAGCTCGCCGCGGGCGCGATCGCGGCCGCCTTCGAGCGCGAGCGTGACCGACGCGGGCTCGACCAGCGGTCCGGCGCGCAGGTCGCGCACGGCGATCGTGCCCTCGACGTGGGCGAGCGCGCGGCCGGCGCGAAGATCGGCGGTCACGACGCCGCGCAGGTCGGGGACGCCGGTGCGCGCGGCGAGCCGTTCGTCGAGGACGACGCGCTCGACCTGGACGCGGATCTCCTCGATCGCGCCGACGCCCAGGCGCTGCCACTGCCTGGCGTCGAAGACGCGGGTCGGTGCGCGCACCGAGCCGGTGATGTGCGCGGCGGCGAGGTCGCCGAGGGTCGCGGTGACGTCGAGCGTCGTGAGCGCCGGGTCGGAGAGATCGAGCTGGAGCTCGACGTCGGCCGGCGCCGGCATTCCGTCGGTCATGAGGCCGCGCACCTGGAGCGACGCGCTCGGCGTGGAGGTGCCGATGCGGACCGTGCCGTCGACGCGGCCCTGCACGGGGTTCTCGAGCTCCAGCACGCGGCCGAGCTCGGAGAGATCGAGCGCCTTCAGGTCGAGCTGCAGCTCGCGCACGGCGCGCCGGTCGAGGGCCATCCATGCCGCCGGATCTTCCGGGCGGCGCGGCAGGTCGACGTCGAGGATGCCGGTCGCGGTCCCGAGCTTGTCGTCGGCCAGCGCGAGGTGGGCGCGGGCGTGGCCGCGCTCGACGGTCAAGCGCGCATCGACCACGCCTTGCAACGCCGTGGGAAAGGCGACCGCGCCGCGCAGCCGCGCCAGATCGATCTGCTCGACGCTCACGACGCCGGCGACCGCGGTCGGGCGCGCGCGGGGCGCGACGACGTCGACCGCGAACGTGCCGCCCGCGGTCGTCCCGCGCACGCCGCGCACCACGATCTGCTCGTCGCCGATGACGATCCGCCCGCCGCGGCCGGCGACCTTCGCGCCGCGCGTCTCCACGTCGAAGCTGCCGATGTCGAACGCGGCGAAGGCGTCGCCGCGGCGGGGCAGGGTGAGGTCGCCCGCGATCCGGCCGCGGACGTCGCGCGCCCGATCGTCGACCGCGGCCGTGACGGCGAAGCCGCCGCCCATCCGGCCGCGCGCCGTCGCGACGAGGTCGGGCAGCGCGTCGCCGCCCATGCGTGCACCCTGCACCCGCACCGTCGCGTTGCCGCCAGGGCGGCCCGGCACGCCGTCGAGGGCGAAGGTCGCCGCGACCGCGCCGACGCGCACGTCATCGCGACGCAGCCGCCGGCCCTCGACCGTGCCTCGCACCGCGAGCTGCGGGCCCGCGTCGGCGCCGTCCCCCCCGCCGAGGATGCGTCCCTCGATGGCGAGGTCGGCGTCGATCGCACCGGCGATGCGAGCGTGGCCTTGTGCGGCGCGATCGAGCGCGGCGCTGTGCGCGACCAGCGTGCCGTCCCGCAGGTCGACGATGGTTCCGCTCGGCGTCTCGCGCACCGTCACCACGCCGGCGCCGCGCACCCAGGTATCACCCGCGCCGCGCGCCTCGCCGACCAGGCGTGCCTCGCCGCCGGCGATGGTCACGCCGGCGGAGATCTTGTCGAAGCGGAGCGTGTCGACGGTGCCGCGCCCGTCGACGCCGATCGTGCCGTGTATGCCGAACCGGCCGGCGCTGGGCTCGATCTCGAGCGCCACCACCGTGGTCGTGTCCACCGACGTCGCCGGCAGCGACGGCACCGCGTCGCGCGCGTCGGCGCCGCGCACCATGATCGTGCCGCCGATCGAGGCCCGCGTCGCCGAGCGCCGGCCCGACAGCGCGCCGAGGACGGTCGCGTTGCCCAGCGAGCCGCGCAGCACGGCGCGGATCCCGTCGTCGCCGACCGACACGACCGCCGCGTCGAGCTCGATCGCGGCCGGCGCGAGCCCGAGCTCGGGTGCCAGCCGGTCGAGCGACCCGCGCGGCGCCTCGACGCGCAACGCGCCCTGCACGTCGTTGCCACGGCCGATGCGCACGTTCGTCGCCTCGAGCCGGACGTCGCCGGCAACGAGCTCGGCCTTGGCGATGTCGACCACGCCCGCCGCGTCGAGCGCGAGATCGGCGACCAGCGCCAGCGGCGTGGCGCGCTCGCGCCACCGCGTCGTGACGTCGGCCCGCCCGCGCATGGCGCCGTCCTGCTGCATGCGCATGCGCGCCAGCACGATGAAGTCGTCGAGGTGCTCGACCCGTCCGTCGCGCTCGAGCGTCACCGCCGCGGCGCGCACCTCGAGCCGCTCGACCACGACGTCGAACGTGAGCGGATCGGAGCTGGGCTTGAACATCGTGGCGAGGTTGGGCGGGTCGCCGTCGTGCTGGTGCAGGTCGACGGCTGCGCCTTCGACGATCACCTTCTCCAGGCGCACCTCGCCGGGAAGCGAGAGCAGCGCCGCGTTCAGCTCGACGCGTTCGATGCGCACCGCCGGCCGCCCCTCGAGATCCTGCAGCACGATGTCGCGCAGCACGAAGTCGCCGAGCACGTTGCCTTCGACGCGCCCGACCCGCGCGCCCGCGGGGAAGTAGGGGCGCAGCTTGGCCTCGATCTGCGCGCGCACCTGCTCGCGGCCCCACCCGGTCTGCAAGACGATGATCGCGACGACCACGAGCACCGTCACCAGCGCGAGGAGCGCGAGGAGCCCGCGAACCGCCCACCGTGCGACGCGACGCTTCATCAGAAGGCCTCTCCGACGCTCAGGTGATACGCCCAGCGGTGCCCGTGCAGCGGCTCGCCGGCACCGAAGCGATTGAGCCGGTAGCCGACGTCGAGGCGCACGGCGCCGATCGGTGTCGGGACGCGCAGGCCGAGACCGCTCGCCCAGTGCAGGCGGTCGAGCTCCATCACGCCCCAGGTCTCGGTCACGTCTCCGCCGTCGAGGAACGCCGCGCCGGCGAGCGGCGGCAGGTAGGGCAGGTCCGGCAGCGGGAAGCGCAGCTCGGTGGAGACCTCGAGCGACGCAGCCCCGCCGTACGGTACGGCGAGCGTCTCACCGCCGAGCACGCCCTCGACGAACGGCGCGAGGTGACGCTCGGGAAAGCCGCGGTGGCTGTTGGCGCCGCCGGCGAAGAAGCGGCGCGTGGCCGGCACGTCGCCGTCGAGCACGCCGGCGCGCGCGCGCGCGCCGAGCACCACCGGGCCGAGCGGCAGGTACCCGCGCGCCTCGGGCGCGAGCCGCAGGAACGTGAGTGCGCCACCCGCCGCCTTCGTGGCCTGCTCGGCGCGCACCTCGAGATACGCGCCGCGGGTGGGCGCGATGCGATCGTCGCGCAGGTCGACGACGGCGCTGGCCTCGAACGCGCCGATGCGCTCGCTGCGATCGAGCCGCAGCCGCGTCTCGGTCGCGCTGTCGATGAGCTCCGACACGTCGGTGTACTTCACGAGGCCGAGCTGCCAGCCCACCGATGCCTGCACGATGCGCGCATACATCGGTGAGCGCGCGACCAGCCGCAGGCGCGGGCCGTAGCTGGTGTACGCCTCGACGGCGAGGTACGAGAAGCTCGCCTCGGCGGTGCCTCCGAAGCGCGGCGCGAACAGATCGATCCGATCGAGCGTGGCGGTGGCGTCGAGGCGCGGCGCGATGTCGCCGTCGTCGCGCTGGTACACCACGGCGGGCCGCAGCTCGGTGCGCGCGGTCGTGAGCGCCCACGGCCATGCCGCGACACCGTACGCGGCGCGTCCGCGCACCTCGTACGCGAGCGGGTCGGAGCCGACGCCGCCGCCGAGCCGCACCTCGTGGCGCGGCGCCTCCTCGACGCGGACCATCACGTCGACGACTTCGTCGGCGTCGTGATCGGACTCGATGCGCACCAGCCCGAAGCGTCCGAGCTCGTACAGCGCCGCGCGCGTCCGATCGATCGCCTTCATCGAGTAGCGCGCGCCGGCCTGGACCTCGATGCGCGCGGCCACGGCGCCCTCGAGGCCGTCGGGCACGCCGTCGACGGCGACCTTGCCGAAATGCGCGACCGGCCCCGGTGCCACGTCGAGCTGGATGACGGCCTCGTGGCGCTCGGCGTCGGCGATGACCATGCCGTTCACCTTGGCGCGTGCATAGCCGTGCTCCTGCAGCTTCTTCACGAGCACCGGCAGCGCCTGCTCGTAACGCTCGTAGTCGAACGTGTCGCCGTCGTCGATCGGGATCTGGTCGCGCAGCTCGCCGGCCGGGATGTCGCCGGGCGCGCCGTTGATGACGACGCGGGCGAGCGACGCGCGCGGCCCTTCGGCGATCGTGAACGTGACGTCGGCCAGCGCGCCGCGCTGCGTGACCTCGCTCTCCACCTCGGCGCCGAAGAACCCGCGCCGCACGTAGAAGCTCCGGACGCGCCGGCGGTCGAGCCCGACCAGGAAGCGCGCGAACGGTTGCCCGGTCTCGCGCGCGTGGGTCAGGCCCAGGCCCTCGATGATCGCGCCGTCATCCATGGACGACGCGCCGCTCAACCGGATGTCGCCGACGCCGACCTCTCCGGCCGCCACCATCCGCGGCCGTGCGCCGCACGCCGTGACCAGCGCGACACCCAGCGTCAGGAGAAGAAACGAGCGCATCCGCTCACCGCGCGCGACGCGCTATCCCTCGACGGAGCGGTCGAACAGCGTATTCACGGGCGATCTGCATCCCCGCGGATCGGTTGCAAATCTCTCGCCAGCCTACTCGGTCTCGTTCTCGTGGGCGTGGCTCGCCGCCTCCAGCAGCGCCGGGTCGAGGTTGGCTGGGTCGAGGATGACCTTGCCATCATGTGCCGCCCGCACGCCGGGCGGGGTGACCACGAAGTCACCGGCGCCTTCGATGAAAACGAGGATGTGATCCGAGGCGATCTGGCGAACCGCGCCCATCACCTCGCCACCCTCTTCCAGGTAGACCTGCGCTCCGAGCTCCACCGCGACGTTCTTCATGGCGTCAGGCTACCCCCGTGTGGTGGCCCTGGCGACCCCCGCCGAGAGGTACGCTCCGTGCGTGATCCGCACGGAGCGTCTGCTTTTGCGCGAGTGGCGTGACGACGACCTCGAGCCGTTCGCCGCCATGAGCGCCGACCCGGTCGTGATGGAGCACTTTCCGGCGCTCCTCGATCCCGCGCGCGCGGCCGCCGCCATCGGGCGGATCCGCGGGCACTTCGAGCGCGAGGGCTTCGGCTTGTGGGCGGTCGAGGTGCCCGGCGTCGCGCCGTTCATCGGATTCACGGGCGTCGCGCGCGTGCCGTTTCGCAGCGAGTGGATCGAGGTGGGCTGGCGTCTGGCGCGCGCGCACTGGGGAAAGGGCTACGCCTCGGAGGGCGCCCGCGCATCGGTGGACTGGGGCTTCGCCAACCTCGCCATCGACGAGATCGTGTCGATGACGGTGCCGGCCAACGTGCGGTCGCAACGCGTGATGGAGAAGCTCGGGATGGTGCGCGACCCGGCCGCGGACTTCGAACATCCCAGCATCCCGGAGGGCAGCCCGGTCCGCCCGCACTGGCTGTTCCGTCTGCCGCGTCCGCGCTAGGGTGCGCCGGATGTCGGAGACGTCCGGGAACCGGTCCGAAGTTCCGTTCGAGCGTATCGGTGGCGAGGCGGCGGTGCGCCGCCTGGTCGATTGCTTCTACGACCACATGGACACGCTCGCCGACGCGACCGAGCTGCGCGCGCTGCACCCGGCCAGCCTCGACGGTTCGCGCGACAAGCTGGCCTGGTATCTGACCGGGTGGATGGGCGGACCGCAGGTGTACGTGCAGAAGTTCGGGCATCCTCGGCTGCGCGCGCGCCACCTGCCGTTTCCGATCGGCGTGCTCGAGCGCGATCAGTGGATGATGTGCATGCGCCGCGCGCTGGCGGAGACCGTGGCGGACGCCGAGCTGCGCGCGTTCCTCGACGGCAACTTCGACCGGCTGGCCGATCACATGCGCAATCAGCCGGGCTGATCGCCGTCGGCGCCGTCGGCTGCGTCCGCGTCGTCGGCTGCGTCGGCCGAGTCGCGCGTCTGCGTGGCCTGCGCCTGCGCGCGAAGCAGGTCGATCACGTGGCGGAACAGCGCGCGTCCCGCACCCGGCGGCTTGCCGATCTCGCGCTCGCGCTTGGCCGCCGCGATCAGCCGCGGCAGCGCCTCGTCCGCGCCGCCCGGGAACTCCGCGACCGCCGCGTCGCCTTCCTCGATCAGCCGCGTGCGCCACCGCTCGGCCAGGTGGAAGAGCTGCGGCTCGGCGACGCCGCTGTGCTGCACGTTGGCGAGCTTGCGCTCGACCTCCGCGATGTCGACGCGCCTGAGCTCACCGGCCACCGAGCGCTCGGCGCGGCGGCGCGCGGTGTGCGACGTCACCCGGCGCGCCGCATCGATGCGGCCCTTGAGCTCCTCGTCGAGCTCGAGCTGCGCCAGCGTCGAGTCCTTCATCTCCATCAGCTTGCGCGCCAGGTCGCCCGAGCGATCGCCCGCGTCGCGCCGCTCCTTCTTCGCGAGCTGCCGCCGACTCGGCCCGTCGCGGTCGTCGTCGTCAGCCATGGCTAACCGTACCGGAACTCGAGCAGCGGTTGCGCGCGGTGCAGGCCGTTGTGCACGTCGTAGTTGAACGGCTGGTAGTGGATCGGCCAGGGCACCGCGCGCGACTCCTCGGGGCGGTAGTAGATGGTGAGCGCCATCGGCGTCACGCTGCGGTACGAGCCATCGGGCGGGAGGTCGTTGTTGTCCCAGCCGCCCGCCGAGAACAGGTTGAGCAGCAGGCGATCGCCGAGGTTGTAGACCACGTCGAAGCCGCGATCGATCTTCTCGTGCCCGCGGATCATGGTGTGCATCCCGACCTTCTCCATGAAGGCGCGGAACTGCTTCCGGCCGAACATGAAGCGCGGGTTCTGGCGCTGGAGCTCGACCGGCACGTGATCGGTCTGCTCGGGGTCGCTCCACATCATCTGGAAGCGCAGGTCGGGGTCGTTGAGGCTGCTCAGGTCGCGGTAGCGCTCGGCGAAGGTGTCGTCGCGCGGCACGCCGCCGTGCACGAACATCGTGCGATCGACCAGGCACGCGGTCGGCATCTTCTCGAAGAGCACGCGGTACGCGTCCAGCATCTCGAACGGGACGTGCGCGCTGATCGAGGCCAGCGCCTCGGCCGGATACACGACGCTGTACATCGAGCCTTCGTGGAAGCGAAAGTGCTCGTGGTTGCCGCGCAGCACGATGACCTGGTCGGGCAGCGACACCAGGAGGCGCAGCACCGCGCGCAGCACGCCGTCGAAGCTGAAGCGCCCGCGGTCGATGTAGTCGCCGAGGAGGATGAGCTTCACGTCGGGATACCGCGCGGGATCCCACTGGTGCGCCCACGCGCGATTGATGAAGTCGGTCTGGAGCAGCGCCGCCTTCAGGCAGCCGTAACAGCCGTGCAGGTCGCCGAGGACGATGTACTCGGTGCCGCCCGCGGGACGCTGCACGTAGATGTGCTGATCGAGGAAACGCGTGCCGGCCGCGAAGCGCGAGATGTCGGTGATGCCGTTGAGGCGGCCGTTGCCCTGCGCGCGCTGCCGCTCCCACACGTCCATCGCCTGGTGGACCAGCTGGTAGTCGAGATCGATCTGCGACTTCCGCTCGATCGGATGCGGCGAGTAGGTCTGCTCGAGCGGATCGAGCACGGGATGCCCGAGCGCCTGCAGGTCGAGCCACGCCGCGGGCTGGAGGACGAGCGGCTTGCCGGTCGTGCTGGCCGGCGCGACCATGTCGGTCGCCGTCGCCGCCGCGGCCTTGGGCGTGGGCGGCCCGGTGAAGTGGCCGATGAGCTCCTCGTAGAGCTGCTTCTCGGGCTGCGTGATGAGCCCGTCGGCGTGCATCAGACCGCGCACCAGCTCGAGCACGCTGGTCTGCTCGGTCGGCGGGAAGTTGCGGAAGAGCGTGACCGCGCGCGTCTTGAGGCGCGTCGGCACGAACGTGTCGCTGCCGCTGGCGCGCACCTCCTCGCCGAGCACCGCGACCTCGCGCGCGAGCTTGTTGAAGGTGCTCTCGAGGTCGGTGCCGTTCGTCGGACCGACGAGCCCGCGCACCGACTCCATGTAACGCCGGATGTAGGCGTGCTCCTTGTGATGGAACAGACCGTCGACGTAGCCGACCGTCAGTAACAGCTCGACGATCTCGGCAGTGCGCGCGAACAAGGTGGTACTCCGCAGCCCCCGGCGTGGATGCCGACTATACCAACGCGGGTTCCGCGCTACACTCCCGGGATGCGCCAGTTTTCGATCGTGGCGATGGCCGTCGGAGTGGTTTTCGCCGTCGGCGCAGCCGGAACCGGCTCGGCGCGCGCGGATCGCGTCATCGTAACAGTCGGGAGCGACGCGCTCGGGACCGCCCGCATCGCGGCCGCAGAGGGCGGAGGCATGGACGTGGTCGCGGCGACCGACGACGTCGCCGTGCTGTCGATCGAGGAGTCCGCGCTCGACGCGCTGGCCGAAGCGATGCACGAGGGGCACGGGCGCTGTGGCGGCTTCATGGTGCACGACTCGGTCGAGGATGCGCTCGCGGCGCCGATCGGGCCCCGTGACGAGCAGCCGGACTACCGGCTGGATCGGCCGGAGGTCGTGCGCGCGGTGTTGTCGAACGTCGAGGCGCAGCAGATCCTCGGCACGATCCAGCGGCTCTCGGGCATGAAGAACCGCTATTACCGGTCGGAGAGCGGGGCCGAGGCGTCCGTGTGGCTGCGCGATCGCTGGCGCAGCTTCACGTCGCGCCCCGACGTGACCGTCGAGCTGGTCGACCACGGGTACGCGCAGAAGTCGGTCGTCCTCACCATCCCGGGGACGACGCGCGCCAACGAGGTCGTCATCATCGGCGGCCACCTCGACTCGATCGCCCCGGGCGGGACCACCAGCAACGCGCCGGGCGCCGACGACGACGCGTCGGGCATCGCGACCTTGACCGAGGTCGCGCGCGTGCTGCTGGCCAGCGACGTGCGTCCGCAGCGGACCCTGAAGTTCATGGCGTACGCGGCGGAGGAGGTCGGCCTGCGCGGCTCGCTGCGCATCGCCGCCGACTACCGCAAGCGCGGCGTGAAGGTGGTCGGCGTGCTGCAGCTCGACATGACCAACTACCAGGGGTCGGACAAGGACATCTGGCTCATCGGTGACCACACCGACGCCGGGCAGAACGCGTTCCTGGGCCGGCTCATCGACGCGTACGTCGGTGCGAGCTGGGCGTACGACGCGTGCGGCTACGCCTGCTCCGACCACGCGTCGTGGACGCGGCACGGATTCCGCGCGTCGATGCCGTTCGAGGCGCGCTTCCGCGACTCCAACCGCGCCATCCACACCAGGAAGGACACGCTCGAGCAGAGCGACAACAACGTCCAGCACGCGGTGAAGTTCGCGAAGCTGGCGACCGCGTATGCCATCGAGCTGACGCGCGCCGATCAGCCCGAGGTGAAGGTGGCGACCAAGCCTGAGCGTCGCTCGTCCGAGCCGGCTCCCCTGGTCGTCCTCGCGGTGGGCGCGTTCTGGGTCGCCTTCGTCCTCGGCAACCGCTTGCTCCGTCAGTAGCGTTCTCAGAGCGAACGCGCGATAACCCGGGAGATGCGCCTCCCGTGGACGTCCGCACGACGGATCGCGACCGACGTCGCGGCGCGTTTCGTCGGGCTCGTGCGCCAGGGCGAGATCGCGCGCGCCGATCCGCTGATCTTCGACGCGCGCATCGAGCACCACGGCGCGGTGCTCGGCTACTACCACCTCTTCACCGCCGAGAGCATGAAGCAGACCACCGACTGGCTCGAGTCGGCGGTGTACGTGGCCGAGGCCGAGAAGCAGCACCCGATCGACGCGTGTCACCTCGCGCTCTCGCAGTTCCATGCGTTCCTGGTCACCGGCGACGCGCGCGCGCGCGACGGCTTCCTGCAGCGGATGCGCGTGCTGTTCGACGCCGGCCAGGAGGCGACGCTCGAGGGCGTCGATTGCTTCGTGATGCCGCACGTCGATCAGGTCGAGGACTACGAGCCGCATCACAAGCCGCACCTGAACGCGATGGTGCAGGGCTGGATGGGAGCGCTCCTCCTGCGCGCGCACCAGCTCGCGCCCGACGATCGCTACGTCGCGGCGGCGCGGCGCGTGACCGGACCGTTCCTGGTGCCGGTCGAGCGTGGCGGCGTGCTGGGGCGGCTCCCGCACGGGGCGCCCTTCTACGAGAAGTATCCGTTTCCGGGGCAGACCAAGCACGTGCTCAACGGCTTCCTGTCGTCGCTGTTCGGGCTGCACGATCTGGCGCGCGCGACGGGTGACGAGCGTGCGCGGTCGCTGTTCGAGCAGGGCATCGCGACCTTGTCCGACGAGCGGACGATGCGCCTCTTCGACAACGGGTACTGCACGCTCTACGACCTGGGCGGTGGGCGGCGCACCACACCGGCCGGCCGCTTCTACACGTGGGTGCACGCGCGCCAGCTCGCCGGGCTGTCGCGCATCACCGGCTCGCAGGAGCTCTGGCGCTGGGCCGAGCGCTGGCGTGACTACGTCTTCAAGAAGCGGTACCGCGTGCAGAGCCGCGCCGATACGGTGCGCTTCCGCGCGGCGCGGATCCCGCGCTACGTGAAGCGCACGCTCGGGCCCCGGGACGAGTGACATGCGTGAGATGAGTGCGCGCGTCTCCGTCGTCATCCCGACGTACAACCGCGCCGCGGACGTGCGGATCGCGGTCGGCTGCGCCCTCGGGCAGACGTATCCGGCGGAGGCGCTCGAGATCATCGTCGTCGACGACGGCGGCATCGACGATACCGGGCACATGCTGCGCCGCGATTTCGGCGACCGCATCCGCTACGTGCGCACCGAGAATCGGGGGGTGTCGGCGGCGCGCAACCACGGCCTCGGCCTGGCGACCGGCGCGTACCTGGCGCTCCTCGACGACGACGACGAGTGGCTGCCGGCGAAGATCGCCGTGCAGGCGCGGGTGCTCGACGAGCGGCCGGAGATCGGCATGGTGCTCACCGACGTGGAGCGCACCGACGACGCGCGACGCACCGTCGACGTGTTCCGCCGCCGCGAGCAGTTCCCGGTCGACGGCAACGTGATCGCGCACGCGGTCCGACGGCCGTCGTTCGTGCCGTCGTCGTCGATGTTCCGGCGCGCCGTGCTCGACGCGACCGGCGGCTTCGACGCCACGTTGCCCACCGCCGAGGACATCGACTTCCTGCTGCGGGTCGCGCTGCGCTTCGGCATCGCCGTCGTGTCGGAGCCGCTCACGCGCGCGATGCACGATCACCAGGGCCTGTCGGAGCTGCCGCGCTCGTACCGCGACTACGTGACCGCGGTCGAGCGCTTCGTGCGCGTGCATCGCGACGACCTCGCGCCGGCGGATCGCGACGCGGCGCTGTTCGCGGCGTACCTCAAGAACCTGCGCGGCTACCTGTGGACCGGCGACTTCACGGGCGCCGCGCGCATCGCGGCCGCGGCGGCACGGCATGCCCGCACGCCCGCCGATCGCCGTCAGCTCGCCGGGCTCGGCGCGAGCATGGCGAAGAAGACGTGGTCGCGGCTGGTCACCACGATAGCTCCATCTGGTCGGCGAAGCCGCGCATCCCGTCGATGACGACGGTGCGAGCCATTCGCGAATCTAGCTGCGCGGCGGAACGTGCGACACGAACTCCTCGAGCTTGCCGGCGGGCGTACGCCCGATCGCGTCGACGACCTCGATGGTGACGGCAAAGTCGGCGCCGAGCGCGCCGTGCAGCGCGCCGACCAGCGCGGCGCGGTGGTGCTCCTCCAGCGGGCGGGCTGGTGACGGCACGACGCGCAGACGCAGCTGATCGATCGCGTCCTGCACCAGCTGGCACTCGAGGTACGGCGCGGCGTCGCGGCACGCGACCGTGAAGACCGGCCACGCCGTGCGGCCGTCGCGATACGCGAGCATGCCGCGGCGGCGTCCCACGATGCGCGTGAGCACGGGCAGGCCGCGGCCGCACGCGCACGCCTCGCCGACCTCGGCGTAGTCGCCGAGCTCGTAGCGCACGAGCGGCGTCGCGAAGTTGTGGAGGTCGGTGACGACCACGCGCCCGACGGCGCCGGGCGCGCACGGCCGGCCCTCGTCGTCGAGGATCTCGACCAGCAGCCGCTCCGACTGCACGTGATAGTGCTCGTGCTCCGGGCACTGCAGCGCGATGTAGCCGCACTCCTGCGCCGAGTACGTGTCGACCAGCGCGACGCCGAGGACGTCGCGGCAGAGCGCGCGCGTCTCGGGCGAGAGCGCCTCGCTCACGGTGCGCACCTGGCGCAGCGACGGCACGCGCGCGCCGGTCGCCGCCATCAGCCGGCACATCGCGCCCAGCACCGTCGGGTACACGAGCAGGTACGCCGGCGCCTCGCGCACGAGCCACGCGATCTGCTCGGCCGTCGTGCTCGCCACCGAGAGCATCGACAGGGGCGCGTCGGGCACGACATCGGCCGTCGCCGGCCCCCATCCCGCGGCGCGCGCGCCGTCGGGCGGCGGCGCCTGGTCGCCGGTGTCATCGCGGGTATGTCGGATCGCGGCGAGGCGCGCCGTCAGATCGCGCCGGTGCCAGGTGTGGTCGCGCAGCGTGATCGCGTTCCAGAACGACGCGACGATCCCCGGCACGCGCACGCGCACCGGTTCGCCGGTCGAGCGCGAGGTCACGGTCTCGGGCGCGGCGCCGTGCTGCAGCGGATAGCGCTTGCTCAGCATCCGCGGCCCGGCCGCGATGAGCTCGTGCCGCGTGAGCAGCGGGAGCTCGTCGAGCGGACGAGCGGCGTCGATCCGGCCGGCGTAGTGCTCGGTCGTGGTCGCCGCGTGCGCGAGCAACCGTCGCAGCTGCAGCTCCTGGTGCGCGCGCAGCTTCGCGGCCGGCCACCACTGCGTCTGCTCGAGCTGCCAGGCCAGCGCGAGCGTGGTCGCGCCGGCGGCGTCGGGCACCGGCGGCCAGTCGACGCCGGGAATGCTCGACCGCGGAAGCATGTGCGTGGCTACCGGAAGCGGCTCATGTAGCCGACGTCGGTCGCGTCCGAGGTCTGGTCGAGCGGCGGGCTCACCTTGCGCGCCAGGTCGCTCGACGCTGGATCGATGAGGTAGGCGTCGAGCTGATGGGACACGTCCTCGTCGGCGCGGTAGAGCACGCGGCCGTCGCGCACGAAGAGGTAGTCGAAGGCGATGCCATGGTTGCCGACGACCGGTGGCTCGCTGAGGAGGTCGGGCGTCGGCGTCGCCGCGGTGCGGACGACGTGATAGAGCGCGGGCGCATACGGATCGACCTGCGGTGGGCCCTCGAAGCGCGGCCGTGGGTTGCCGCCCTCGGCGCCGTCGCCGCCGCCGCGATACACGACCGCGGTCCCGTCGGGCGAGATCGCGAAGTCGGTGACCTCGTCCGCCGACGTGGTGCCGGCCGCCGACAGCTGCGCCGCGGTGCCGGGCGACGCGACCGCGACCGTGTACAGGCGCGAGAAGCTGAAGGCGTCGTCGACCTGGCGGAAGACCACGTGGTCACCGTCGGGCGTGAACGCCAGATCGTTGTCGACCCAGTGCCACTGATCGTTGGCGCTCTCGTAGCGACCGTCGGCGAGGCGGGTGGCCGTGTAGGGCGCGGCCGTCGTGAGATCGACGTACCACAGCGACTCGCTCAGGTACGCGCCCGCCGTGAACGCCAGCGCGGTGCCATCCGGCGACAGGTGATACCCATCCGCATGTCCGTTGGCGCTGTCGGCGTAGCCCACGACGTCGCTGGTCCCCGGTGACGCCACGTTCGCGACGTGAAGCTCGAGGTCGCCGTTCGTCGGGTCGAGGCGATAGATCACGCGCGCACCGTCGGGCGTCATCTCGAAGTCCCACACGTCGTCGGTGGAGGCGGTGGCGTTGAGCTTCACCGGCGTGCCCGGCGCGGCCGCGCTCAGATCGACGGTGTAGAGCTCGTTCACGTCGTCGGTGTCGGCGTCCGCGATGTACGTGGCGCGGCGGCCGTCGGCGGAGAGCGCGAACACGCGGCTCACCTCGCCGCTTGCGACGAGCGCGCCGTTCACCTTCACGGCGACGCCGGGATTGGCGAGCGAGACCGCGTAGAGCTCGACCACCCCGGTCGTGTCGGCGTCGGCGCGGTAGAGCACCTTGGTGCCGTCGGCGCTGACCGCGATGCCGGGTTGCACGGTGCTGTCGGTGACCACCGGCGTGCCGCTCACGCGCGTGATCGCGCCACCGCGCGGCGACGCCATGTAGAGCGCGAAGTCGCCCTCGGTCTGCGCGGCGACGAACAGGATGCGGCCGTCGGGCAGGATCACGTGATCGAGCACGCGGTCCGCGTTGAACGTGGTGTCGTTGATCTTCGTGAGCGCGTAGGTCAGGTCGCGCAGGACGTGCAGGTCGCGCGCGACGTCGCCCTTGCTCTCGAGGTACGTCTGGATCGCCGCCAGCGGTGCGGCGCACTCGCCGCCCACGCAGTCATCGAAGCCGCCGGCGCAGGGCTCGTCGCAGGCGCCGCAGTGGGCGAGCGAGGTGTCGGTGTCGACGCACTCGTTGCCGCAGTTGAGCTCGGGCGCGGTGCACACGAGGTTCGGCACGCAGACGCTGCTGTCGCAGTGCTGGTCGGTGTCGCAGATCTCGCCGCACGCGCCGCAGTGCTCGTCGCTGGTCGTGATGTCGATGCAGACGCCGGTGCTGCACTCCTGAAAGGAGCCGGGGCAGGTGAACGGATCGTCGCAGCCGGGAAGCACTGCCACGAGCGCCGGAACGATGAGACCAGTAACTGACGTACGATTCACGGGCGTGCGTACTCCTTCCCCGATGGGTGATGATCACTGGCCGCGCCACGCACGTCAATGGGCGCTGGTCGGCCCGCCGCTCCGGCCGTCCCTCGAGGATGTCGCGCTCGCCGAGACCGCGGTGTCATCCGTCGCCGGGGGGCGCGCGCTGGTGCTGGGCGTCACACCCGAGCTCGTCGGGATGCGGTGGCCGGCGACGACGACGCACGTGCTCGCGGTCGAGCGCGCGCGCGCCGTGATCAGCTCGATCCATGCCGCGCAGCACACCGCGACGGCGATCCACGGCGACTGGCTCGCGTTGCCGTGCGCGAACGCGTCGCTCGCGGCGATCGTCGGTGACGGGAGTCTGAGCAACCTGCGCTTTCCGGATCAGTACCGCGCGCTCGCGGCCGAGCTCGCGCGCGTGCGGGCGCCCGGAGGTGTGATCGCGTTGCGTCTCTTCGCGGCGCCGGAGCGTCGCGAGTCGCTCGCCGCGGTGGCGGACGACCTTCGCGGCGGTCGCGTCGGCAACATCAACGTCCTCAAGTGGCGGCTCGCGATGGCGGTGCAGCCCGACGAACGCAACGTGGCGGTCGTGGACATCCTCCGCGCGTTCGACGAGGTCGTTCCCGATCGCGCGGCGCTCTCGCAGCAGCTCGGCTGGTCGCGCGCGCACCTCGACTCGGTCGACGTCTATCGGGGGTCCGCGCTCACGTACTCGTTCCCGACCGTCGCCGAGGTCTGCGAGTCGCTCGCACCGCGGCTCGCGCGGCGCACCGTACAGACGCCGGGCTACGAGCTGGGCGATCGATGCCCGACACTCGTCCTCGGGTAGCAACTGCGCTGCGGCTACCCGTGCTCGTGGGCCCGATGGGGCGCCTGCGCACGTCATCGGTGGCGGCACGGCCGGTGCCACCTCCCCTGGATCAACGGCTTCGGTGAACCCAGAAAGATTTCGAGTCGGTACACCGGTTGCTAACTACTCGCCCGCGCCATCCTTCCACCGATCTCGTGAGCACCATGCGCGCCTGGTTATACAGCGACTACCTCACCACGCCGGTGGACACGGGCGATCGAGCCGACCGCGACCTCGACTCGTGGCCGCCGGAGCTGCGTCAGCTGGTCGAGGACATCCAGACCATCGACGCGCTGGACGTCATGTGCACCGTCGCGCGCGAGCCGGAGCGGCGCTGGCGGTACACGGAGTTGCCCGTCCGCGATGCCGGCGCGCTTGCCGACAGCCTCCGGCATCTGGTCGCGCGCGGGCTGCTCGATCGCCACGATGATGGCAGCGTGCAGCTCTCGCCGAACGGCGCGCACGTCCCGATGGTGAGCGCGCTGGTGAATCGGTATGACGACGATCGCCCCAACATGCTCGGCGCGTTCGCGCAGCTGTCGATCGAACGCATCCGCTCCACCGCGGTCCGTGCGCTCATGCGTCGAGGGCCGGCCGAGCCCGAGAACGACGACCGCTGAGCCATGCTGCCCTGGGGTGTCGGTGACGTGGTCGGCGGGCAGTACACGATCCGCAAGCAGCTCGGGCTGGGCGGGATGAGCTCGGTCTGGGACGCGTACGACCAGCTGATGCAACGGCCGGTCGCGCTCAAGACGTCACTCGACCGCGCCACCAGCGCGATGCTCGTCACGCACGAGGCGCGCGCGCTCGCGGCGGTGCGACATCCCGGCCTTCCCGTGCCGCTCACCGTCGGGTGCCATGACCGCTGGACGTTCCTGGCGCTCGAGCGCCTGTTCGGCGTCACGATCGAGGATCGACTCGAGTCACCCGGTCCGGGCAAGCAGGCGTTCCCGATCGCCGAGGCCGTCCGCATCCTGATCGCGATCGCGGACGTCCTCGTCGCGGTGCACGCGGCGGGGATGGCGCATCACGACGTGAAGCCGGGCAACGTGATGCTGTGCGCCGGCGAGCGCGTCGTGCTCCTCGACTTCGGCATCATGCTGCCCGAGGTCATCGCCGCCGACGCGGACGTCTCGGGCACGCCCCGCTACCTCGCGCCCGAGGTCGTGCTCGAGGCGCTACAGCCGGGGCAGGCCAGGCTCGTCGACATCTACGCGTTCGGCGTGATGGCCTTCGAGATGCTCGCGGGCAAGCCGCCCTTCCACTCGACGGACTTCGACGTGCTGATGAACCTGCACGCGTACGAGCCCGTCCCCGACCTGCTGTCGCAGCGTGGCGACGTGCCGGTCGCCCTCGCCGACCTCGTCGATGCGTGCCTCGCGAAGTCACCGAGCGACCGCCCGTCGACGATCGATCAGGTGCTGTGGGAGCTGCGCGCGGTCGAGGTGCGCGCCCGGCGGCGTCGCTCGACCACGCTGTAGATCAGCAGCGCCGCGAGCAGCCCCGGTTCGCCTCCGCTCGTCGTGCAACCGCCCGAGGGTCTGGCTGGACGAGGCGGCGCGACGACGGGAGGTGGTGGTGGTGCTGCGGGTGCCGGTGCCGGCGCCGGCGCCGGTGCGCGCACCATGATCTTGATCTCGTCGTCGGTGAGCGCGCGGGTGGAGCAGGTCGAGACCCGGATGCGACCATCGGGCTCGCGATCGCCGAACACGCGATACGCCGTGTCGGGCAACAGGTACCTCGGACACGACGTTGCCGAGACGACGAGCTCCTGACCCGCCACGGCCCCCTTGTGCGCGGTCACGGGCACGACGATCCACGCGCCGCCGGGCTCCGCCACGGCGGAGTAGCTCTGCGGCCTGGCGGGATCGAAGTCGATCACGATCCCGTGCTCGAGCGTGCCGTCGGGATCCGTGACCCAGCGATTCAGCGCCGCGGTCAGCGTGTAGCGCCCCTTCTTCACGCCGCACAGCTCCGTGACGCCGTCCTCGCTGGCCCCCGAGGTCGACGTGTAGAAGTCGATGCCCTTCTCCGCATCGAGCCGCGCCGCCGGATACGTCATCGGCGAGCAGTCGGGCTTCTGATGGATGCGAACGCGGAAGCAGCCGCGCCTCGCGGGCGGCGCCGGGGGCAACGGGCACGAGCCGTCCTGGCCGGTGCGGCGCAGCACCCAGCCGTCGAACACGATGTCGTGACTGGCCAGGGCGTCGGCGTCGGCCTTCGCGGTGTCGCGATCGATGTCGCACATGCACGCGTCGGCGGGCGCCGGTGTCACGAGCTCGATCGCACCCATCGCGCCGATCACGACCAGAGCCGTCGACCTCACCATGGCCGTGAGGATACCGCGCCGCGGGGCTACCATCGCCAGATGCCGAACGTGCGCGGAGTCACCGTTCCTGACCTGCTCTACGGGACTGCGTGGAAAGAGGACGCGACCGAGGGGCACGTCCTCGAGGCGCTGCGCGCCGGGTTCCGCGGAATCGATACCGCGAACCAGCGCAAGCACTATCACGAGGCCGGCGTCGGGCGCGGCATCGCCCGCGCGATCGCCGACGGTGTGGTGCGTCCGGGCGAGCTGTTCCTGCAGACCAAGTTCACGTTCCGCGACGGGCAGGATCACCGGCTGCCGTACGATCCGGCGGCGCCGATCGCGACGCAGGTCGCGCAGTCGTTCGCGCGCTCGCTCGAGCACCTCGGCGTCGAGCGGCTCGACAGCCTGGTGCTGCACGGGCCATCGCAGCGCGACGGGCTCGGCCCCGAGGACCACGAGGCGTGGCGCGCGATGGAGGCGATCGCGCAGCGAGGCGCCGTGCGTCTCCTCGGGGTCAGCAACGTCACGGCGCGGCAGGTCGAGGACCTCGTCGCGTTCGCCCGCGTGCCGCCGGCGTTCGTGCAGAATCGCTGCTACGCGAATCGCGGTTGGGACCGCGCGGTGCGCGCCGTCTGCGCGGTGCACGGCGTCGTCTACCAGGGCTTCTCGCTGCTCACCGCGAATCGCGCCGTCGTCGCCGCGCGCGAGCTCGCCGCCATCGCGACGCACCACGGCCGCACGCCGGAGCAGATCGTGCTCCGCTTCGCGCAGCAGCTCGGGATGCTGCCGCTCACCGGCACCACGGACCCGACCCACATGCGCCAGGACCTGGCGATCGCCGGCTTCACGCTCGCGTCCGACGAGATGGCGGCGATCGAGCGATCCGGGACATCACCTTGAGCTGATCGCGCCGCCGCGCGGGGATCGCGCCGGCGGAACCTCGGCCCATGAGCGGCTGGGTACACGAGTACGTGGTCGACAACGCGGATGGGACGTGGCGCACCGGCTACGTGATCGAGGAGCGCGCCGCGCCGGTGGCGCCGGTCGGTGGCCCGGTCTCGAACGTCAAGGCGGCCTTCGTGCTCCTCGACTTCGACGGCGTGACGCCGCAGGACAACACGCCAGACGAGGTGCGCGGCTACCTCACCACCGTCCGCAACTACTACCGCGAGCTGTCCTACGGGACGTTCACGGTCGACGCCGACGTGTTCGGTCCGTATCGCGTGCCGCGCCCCGCCGACTGCTCGCTCGAGACCATCGGCGCGCTGGCGCGCCAGACCGCGACCGCGCGCGGCGTCGCGATCGGCACCTACGACCACGTCGGCATCACGCTGCCGTCGGCCAACGGCCTCGACTGCGCGTGTGGCGTCGCGTGGCTCGGGCGCTCGCCGGCTGTGCCCGACGCGCGCGTCGAGCACACCAGCCTCTACACCTGCGTCGAGTCCAACGCGTTCGCGCACGAGCTCGGGCACGCGTTCGGCCTGCACCACGCGTCGCACGCCGACTGCGCGGGCGCGGCGATGCGCCGCGACGTCTACGACGCGTGCGCGCTCGAGGAGTACGGCAACCAGTTCAACGTCATGGGCAACGGCCTCGGCCACATGAACGCGTTCCAGAAGGGAACGATGAAGTGGCTGAACACGTGCAACGTGGTCCGCGTGACGAGCGACGCCACGTTCCGGCTGCGCGCGCTGCCGGTCTCGTCGGCCGAGGTGCAGGCGCTGCAGATCGCCACCGGCGACACGCACGACGGCAACGCGCTCTACTACTACGTCGAGTACCGCGATCCGTCGCTCGCCGGCTTCAACGCGGGCGGTGGCTCGCCGCGCGAGAAGGGGCCCGGCCTCCACGTCGACGTCGCGCAGGCGCTCACCGACGACGACGGCGACAAGCGGCCGCTCCTGCTCGACCTCTCGGCGGCGAACGTCGGCGACTACACCGACCCGCGGCTCACGCCCGGTCGCCGCTTCTCCGATCCCGACGGACGCGTCACGATCGAGCTCGTCTCCGCGGCCGACGGCGTCGCCGAGGTGCGCGTGACGTTCCCCGGCGGTGGCAGCGGCGACAACCTCTGTCTCGACGGCACGACGCCGCCGGCGCCGGCCGATCCTGTCGACGCCGGCGTGCCTCCGATCGGCGAGGACGCGGGTGAGCCGGTCACCGGCGGCGACCTCACCGGCGGGTGCTGCCAGACCGGCGGCGGTGCGGCCCCGACACCCGGCATGCTCACGCTCGCGCTCCTGACCCTGGTCGGGCTCGCGCGCCGGCGCCGCTGACGTCACAATCGGGCGGTGACGCTCGATCGCGCGCTCGAACGCCTCCACGCCGGCGACATCCCCGGTCTCTCCGCGCTTCTGCGCGACGATCCGTCGCTGGTGCACGCGCGCGTGGCCTCGAACGAGGGCCACTACTGCGGCTACTTCCATCGCGCGACGCTGCTCCATCATGTCGCCGGCAACCCGACCATCGCACCGCTGCCGGCGAACATCCTCGAGCTCGCGACGCTCATCCTCGACGCCGGCGCCGAGGTCGACGCCGTCACCGAGGCTGGACCGTCACAGCCCACCGACATCGGCTGGACCACGCTCGGGCTGGCCGCCACCGGCCTCGAGATCCGCGAGGCCGGGCGCCAGGCCGCGATGATGGAGCTATTGCTCGCGCGCGGCGCCGACGTGAACGCGCGCAACGGCGGTCCGCTGGTCGGCGCGCTCTACTACGGCGAGGACGCCGCGTCGCGCCTGCTCGTCGAGCGCGGCGCGCGCGTCGACTTCGTCGCGGCGGCGGGGCTGGGGCGGATCGATCTCATGACGCCGTTCGTCGGCGCCGACGGCGCGCTCGCGGCGGACGCCAGCTCGCTCGTGCTCTACGACGCCGGCGTGGTGGCGCGCACGCCCGACGAGATCCTCCGCTACGCGCTGCGGCTCGCGGCCGGCGCGGGACAGCGCGACGCGGTCGCGTACCTGCTCGACGTCGGGGCCGATCTGCGGGGCCACGGGCGCGTGACGCCGCTCCACCTCGCGGCGCTGCGCGGTCACGCTCCCGTCTGCGACCTCCTGCTCGCGCGAGGCGCCGACGCGACGGTCCGCGATCCCGAGCACGACGCCACCCCGCGCCAGTGGGCGGTCCACGGCGGCCATCACGAGCTGGCCGCGAGGCTCTAGGATCGAGCGATGGCAGCCGGCAAGCGACCGCGGACCCAGCGCCGCGCCGACCAGCGCGCGACGCGCAAGCTCATCCACGATCGCGAGCGGCTCTGGCTGCTGTCACCGGGTGGCTCGGCCGAGCGCCCGATGACGATCGCGTCGCCGGCGGCGATCGACGCGCGCGTCACGTCGATCCCGTGTCCGCAGTGCGAGGGCGAGCTCGCGCTGAAGGAGCACGAGACCACGGCCGCCGGCCTGCGCGTGATCACCGCGCGCTGCAAGCTCTGCCACGTCGGGCGAACGATCTGGTTCCGCCTCGGCGGCGCCACGTCGGCGAACTGATCGGCCAGATCAACCGGCTCGCATGTAGCGGCGGCGCTCGGCGGGGTCGACGCCCAGGAACGCGAACGGGCGATCCGATCCGGCGGGCGAATCCTCCGGCGACGGGCGGCGATCGGCGGCGACGTCGTCGCGGCGCAGCGCCTCGTAGGCCGGGATGGTGAGCCGCTCGCGCGCGCTCGCTGCGAGCGGTGCTCCGAGATCGAGGCTCGCGACCACCGCGGCGGCGCCGTCGGCGACGCGGCCTGCGAAGAACTCCGCGGCGCAGCCCGAGCCGTAGCTGAACAGGCCGACGCGGCGGCCTTCGAGCGCCGGGGCCTCGGCGTGGAGCAGGGACGCGAGCGCCAGGTAGAGCGAGCCCGCGTAGATGTTGCCGACCTGCGACGAGAAGCGCAGCGACGACGCCACGGTCGTCTCGAAGTCGCGATCGGCGGCCGCCTCGTCGAGCCCGTCGATCGCGCAGCGCGTGCGGTGCGCCTTGTGCGCCATCTTGCCGTACGGCACGTGATAGCAGGTGCGGACCAGCGGCCCGCCGTCGCCGGCCTGCTCGATCCAGTCGCGGTACGCGTGATCGAGCGCGTCGAGGTAGCACTGCACCGAGAACTTCCCGTCGACGAGCGCGTCCTTGCGGTGCAGCGGCCGCCAGAAGTCGTGCACGTCGCGCGCGAACGAGCCGCTGCGTCCGACCTCGAGCTCGATCAGCCGCGGCTTCGCCGAGACGATCATCGCGACCGCGCCCGCGCCCTGCGTCGGTTCGCCGGGGCTGCCGATCTCGTAGCGTGCGATGTCGCTCGCGATGATCAGCGCCGAGCGGCCGCGCGCCGCACCCGAGGCGATCCACTCGGTCGCGGACAGGAGCGCCGCGGTCGCGCCGAAACACGCGTGTTTGGTCTCGAACACGCGACAGCGGCTCGGCAGCCCGAGGAGGCCGTGCACGTACGACGACACGGGCTTCGAGTGATCGACCGCGGTCTCGGTGCCGACGGCGCAGAACCCGATCTCCGCCGGATCGCGCCCGCTCGCGGCGAGCAGGCGACTACCGGCAGCGGCGGCGAGCGCCACCGGATCCTCGTCGCCCGCGGCGATCGCCATCTGCGAGACGCCGAGGCCGAGCCGGTACTTGTCGGCGGCGACGCCGCGCGCGAGCGCGAGATCGCCGAGGTCGACGTAGCTGCGCGGGAGAGAGAACGTGATCGCGTCGATGCCGATGCTCTCCGTCATGCGCAGAAGTCTCCACGTCGCCCGCGCGCGATGCACGCATTGAATACGGCTCGCGCCCTGACTGATGTTGCCGTGATGTCGGCTCGAGCTATTCGTCGAGCGCGACGCCGTAGCTGATCTGGTTTCCGTCGCCCTGCAGGTACAGCGTCCACGAACCGCCGACATTGTCGGAGCCGAGCTCCGTGCTCCACACGCGCGCGCCGTCGAGGATGAGGACCTGCGTGCCGTTGTCGACCTCGAGATAGTCGGCCGCGCTGTTGGCGGCGACCGAACCGAACGCGGCGCCGCCGAAGGTCACGGTGTGGGCCGCGTCGGTCTGGTTCTGGACGGCGACGAGCTTCGCGGGGTCGTCGGTGCAGGCGGCGCCGCCCATGGCGACGGCGACGAGGAGTGGCAGGAGCTGGAAGCGAGGGAGGAGGTTGCGCATCCTCGCGGCAGTTGCACGCGTCGCACCAGCGCGCCACGTCGCGCAGCCCGGCCCGGATCAGTCACTTGCGTCTCGCACTGTCGCCGGCCGGTCACGGGCGATCTTTCCCGCTCACACGCAATCTGGCGCTGGCTCGACCACTCCCACGAAAAAGGTGAGACAGTCGCGCCATGAAACCGGACGGACGGGATGACGCCGCGGCTCTCATGGTCCTGGGGATGATCGTGCTGACCGTGATCGGCGTGCTCAGCGCGGTCGCGTACTACGCCTTCGCGAGCTACAGCAGCGGCGCCGGCGGCGGCGGCATGTGACGCGGCGACCGCGCCCTGCGCGCGGTCAGTGACCTTCGATCGATCCGACGCCACTCACGCTGCGATTGACGGTCCCGGGCTTGCCCCAGTAGTCGATCGCGCCGACGCCCGACACGCTGGCAGAGAGCGTGCTCGTCGCAGTCAACTCGACGTGACCGGCGCCCGAGACGCTCGCGCTGACGGTCGGCGCCTTCAGCGTGCGCGCCTGGATCGCGCCGCTGCCGGACAGCTCCACCGCAAACGTGTCGACGGCGCCGCTGAGCTCGAACGCGCTCGCGCCCGAAAGGTCGACGGTGAAGCGCTTGCCGGCGACGCCCTTGACCGTACCGCTGCTGGCGCCGCTCGAGGACAAGGACGCCAGCCTGGGCGTGGTGATGCGCAGCCGGAGCGGCGCCTTGGCCGAGTAGCCTTCCTTGCTGTCGACGACGAGCGCGCCCTTCACGACGCGCGTGCGGATGACGGGCAACACGTTCTCGTCGCCGCTGAGCTCGATCGACTGCGTCCCGCCGACCGTCACCTCGACCTCCATCGCGCCCGAGAGCGAGAGCGCGTCGAACGCGGGGACGGTGCGCTGCTCGGTGCGGGCCTTGCCGTTGCCCTTCACGTTGGCGTCGGCCAGGTTGCAGGCGACGAGCGCGACGGATGCGAGCGACGCGAGGGATGCGAGGACGAGGGAGGCGGGACGCATGTCGAGGAGAGCCGCGACGTTGCGCGTCGGTTGACCGGACAGACGCGGACGTCCGCGACGATGTCCGCGGACATGCGCGCCAGAGGCATTCCGCGCGGTTACGGCTGGCATCGCGCGTGCTGTAGCCACGGTCGTGCAAGCCGTCCGCAATGGTCCGACGCCGATCCGTGACACCGCGGCGCAAGATCGCCAGGTCGCGCGCGCGAGCGGCTGGCGCCGGCCGCGCACGTGGATCGTGCTCGCCATCGTCGTGGCCGCCCTCGCGGCCGCGGGCTTCGGCGTGGTGCGCTGGCTCGGCAGCGAGCGCTCGGTCGACGCCGCGCGCCTGCGGATCGCCGAGGTCACGCGCGGCACGCTCGTGCGCGACGCCGCCGTCACCGGCCGCGTGGTCGCCGCCGTCAGCCCGACGCTCTACGCGCCGCTGCCCGGCACGATCACGCTCGCGATCCACGCCGGCGACGCCGTCAAGAAGGGCGACGTGCTCGCCACGATCGACTCGCCCGAGCTGGCGAGCGAGCTGGCGCGCGAACGTTCGTCGCTCGAGGAGCTCGCCGCACAGATCGGCAGCGCGCGCATCGGCTCCGATCGCCAGAAGCTGACGGCGCGCCGCGAGCTCGACGAGGCCGCGATCGCGCTCACCGCCGCGCAGCGCGAGCTCGAGAGCGCCCAGGGCGCGTTCGAGGCCGGCGCCATCCCGGAGCTCGAGCTGCGGCGCGCGCAGGACGCCGTCGAGAGCGCGCGCATCCGCGAGAAGAACGCGCACTCGGTCGCCGGCATGGCCGGACGCAGCGGCGGCTTCGACGTCACCACCGCGCAGACGCGCCACGAGCGCCAGCGGCTCGCCGTCGCCGAGCTGGAGCGCCGGGTCGCCGAGCTCACGGTGCGATCGCCGGTCGACGGCGTGATCGGCACGCTCTCCGTGCACGATCGCCAGGCGGTCACCGCCAGCGCGCCGCTCCTCACCGTCGTCGACCTCAGCCACCTCGAGGTCGAGCTCGAGGTGCCGGAGACGTACGCGGAGGACCTCGGCATCGGGATGCGCGTCGAGGTGCGCATCGGCGCGGCCAGCGCGACCGGTACGCTCTCGGCGATCTCGCCCGAGGTGGTCGGCAACCAGGTCGTGGCGCGCATGCGCTTCGACGGCGCGCAGCCCGAGGGCCTGCGCCAGAGCCAGCGGCTCACCGCGCGCATCCTCATCGACGAGCGGCCCGACGTGCTGATGCTGCCGCGCGGCCCGTTCCTCGAGGCGCACGGCGGCCGCTTCGCCTACGTCGTCGAGGGTGACCTCGCGGTGCGCCGGCCCATCCGCGTCGGCGTCTCGAGCGTCGGCAGCGTCGAGATCCTCGAGGGGCTCACCCCCGGGCAGCGCGTGGTGATCGCCGGTAGCGACGCCTTCCGCGACGCCAGCACCATCCAGATCAACGACTGAGACCGGACCCGGACCAGGAACAGGAGTCTCTCGCGATGCTCGTCATGAAGAACCTCAGCAAGGTCTACCGCACGGAGATGATCGAGACCCACGCGCTGCGTGGCTTCGACATCGAGGTGAAGGAAGGCGAGTTCGTCGCCGTCACCGGTCCGTCGGGATCGGGCAAGACCACGTTCCTCAACATCGCCGGCCTCCTCGAGGAGTTCTCGAGCGGTGACTACTTCCTCGACGGCAAGGAGGTGCGCGGCCTGAGCGACGACGCGCGCTCGCGGCTGCGCAACGAGAAGCTCGGCTTCATCTTCCAGGGCTTCAACCTCATCCCCGATCTCGACCTGTTCCAGAACGTCGACGTGCCGCTGCGCTATCGCGGGCTGTCGCGCAGCGAGCGGCGCACGCGGATCGAGGAGGCGCTCGCGCAGGTCGGGCTCGCCTCGCGCATGCGTCATTACCCGGCGGAGCTCTCGGGCGGTCAGCAGCAGCGGGTCGCCGTCGCCCGCGCCCTCGCCGGCAAGCCCAAGGTGCTCCTCGCCGACGAGCCCACCGGCAACCTCGACTCGCAGATGGCGCGCAGCGTCCTCGAGCTCCTCGAGGAGATCAACGCCGGCGGGACGACCATCTTGATGGTGACGCACGACGCCGAGCTGGCGGCGCGCGCCCAGCGCAACGTCCACATCATCGACGGTCAGCTCACCGATCTCGTGAGGGCGGCGTGACGTCGACGGCGCTCGCGGCCCCGGTGCGCGGGAACCGCGTCGGCATGTTCGGGTACTACGTGTACCTCGGCGTGCTGCACCTCCGCCGCGCGCCGGTGCTCACCGCGCTGATGGTGATCACGCTCGGCGTCGGCGTCGCCGCCAGCATGGCGACGGCGACCATCCTGCGCGCGATGAGCGGTGATCCCATCCCGTCGAAGAGCGACCGGCTGTTCACGCCGCTCCTCGATCTCCGCCCCGACGACGGGTCCGATCCCGAGCCGGAGCCGCCCAGCCAGCTCAGCCATCGCGACACGGTCGCGCTCAAGCAGGCCGCGAAGGGCGTGCGCCAGACCGGTCTCTACCAGGTTGGGCCCGCGGTCGAGGGCGACCAGCCCGGCGCCGCGCCCATCTTCTTGACCGGCCTCGCCGTGCATGCCGACTTCTTTGCGATGCTCGACGTCCGGTTCGCCGCGGGCGGGCCGTGGAGCGCGGCCGAGGACGAGCGCGCCGCCAACGTGGTCGTGTTCAGCCAGAGCGCCGCGGATCGCCTGTTCGGCACCGCCGCCTCGGCGGTCGGCCGCACCGCCACGCTCGAGGGCAAACCTTTCACGGTCGTCGGCGTGCTGCCCGACGGCTGGGAGCCGATGCCGCGCTTCCATCGCCTCATCGGGGGACCGGGCGCGTTCGGCGACGAGTACCAGATCGTGGTCCCGTTCCCGACGGCCATCGCGCGCGAGATGCGCGCGCAGGGGCAGCAGAGCTGCTTCAGCGACGTGCAGCCCGGCTACAAGAACTTCATCGAGTCGGAGTGCGTGTGGATGTCGCTCTGGGTCGAGCTCGCCAAGCCGGGCGACGCCGCCGCCTACCGCGACTTTCTGGCCGGGTACGTCGCCGAGCAGCGCAAGCTCGGACGCTTCCCGCGCCCCGATAACCAGCGTCTGTACGACGTGACCAGCTGGCTCGCCTTGCAGAAGACGGTGCCGTCGGACCGCCGCCTGCAGACCTACCTCGCGTTCGGCTTCCTGCTGGTGTGCCTGGTCAACACCGTCGGGCTCCTGCTCGCCAAGTTCAGCGCGCGGAACGGCGAGATCGGCGTGCGGCGCGCGCTCGGCGCGACGCGGAGCGCCGTCTTCGCCCAGTACCTCATCGAGGCCGGCGTGGTCGGCCTCGCCGGCGGCGTGGTCGGTCTCGCGCTCACGCGTGGCGCGCTGTGGTTCCTCGCGCGTCAGTCCTTCGAGACCAAGCACCTGGCGCACCTGGACCTCACCATGTTCGCGGCGACGTTCGCGGCGGCGCTCGGCGCCAGCTTGCTCGCGGGGCTCCTGCCGACGTGGCGCGCCTCCCGCGTGACGCCCGCGATGCAGCTCAAGGCGCAATAGGAGCACGAGGAGCACCATGCACTTCCATCCCATCTTGTCCGCGCTGCTCCGCTCCAAGGCGGGCGCGCTGGTGGTCGCGACTCAGGTCGCGCTGACGATCGCGATCGTGTGCAACGCGCTCTTCGTCGTCGACGCGCGCCTCGACACGGCGTCGCGACCGAGTGGCGTCGACGAGGCCAACGTCTTCCAGATGCGCTTCAGCGGCGCCCGCATGATCGAGGATCGCAAGGCGATGGTGCAGGCCGATCTCGACGCGCTGCGCGCCATCCCGGGCGTGGCCGCGGTCGCCCTCGTCAATTCGCTGCCGGAGAGCACCAGCGGCTCGTACACCGGCCTGTCGAGCACGCCCGAGAAGCCCGACGCGGGCGTGAACTGCGCGATGTACTACAGCGGCGAATCGATGGTCGACGCGCTCGGCCTGCGCATCGTCGAGGGCCGTGACTTCGCGCCCGAGGAGATCGTCGAGGTCGATGCCCGCACCGGGGCGCCTCTCGCCAACCACGTCATTCTGTCGCGTGCCCTGGCCCGGCGGCTGTTTCCGGACGCGCAGAGCTACGTCGGCAAGCGCGCGTACTTCGGCACCGGCAGCGACGCGAGGCCGCTCGAGGTGGTCGGCGTGGTCGAGACCCTCATGGACTCGTCGGCGCAGCTCGGCGACGACGCCTATCTCTCCTTCATCTTTCCGGTGCGCCTCCTGTCCAACGGCGCGCTCTACGCGGTGCGCACCGAGCCGGGGCAGCTCTCGCGCGTGATGGCCGCTGCCGACAAGCAGCTGATCGCGATGCGACACGACCGGGTCAGGACCGTGCTGCGTTCGATGGACGAGATCCGCGACCAGCGGTATCGCCAGGAGCGCGCCGGCGCGAACATGCTCATCGCGGTGACGGTCGGGCTCTTGCTCGTCACCGCGAGCGGCATCGTCGGCGTGGCCAGCCTGTGGGTCGCGCAGCGGCGCAAGCAGATCGGGATCCGGCGCGCGCTGGGCGCACGGCGCGTCGACATCATCAAGTACTTCGTGACGGAGAACCTCATCATCACCACCGCCGGCATCGTGCTCGGCGTGGCGCTGGCGATCGGTCTCAACCAGTACCTGGTGTCGAAGGTCGAGCTGGCGCGCCTGCCGGTCGAGTATCTGGGCGGCGGCGTCGTGGCCGCGTGGGCGCTTGGGTTGGTCGCCGTGCTGGGACCGGCGTGGCGCGCCGCGACGGTCGCGCCGGCGACCGCCACCCGGAGCGTGTAGGCCGCGCCCGGGGTAGGCTGCCGATGGCGATGATTCCGACGGTCCTGGTGGTCGACGACAATCCGGCGGTCGCGACGGCGATCGAGGTGCTCCTGTCGTTGCACGACATCCGCACGCTGAGCGCGCGTTCGCCCGACGAAGCGGTCCTGCGGCTCGGCCGCGATCCGGTCGACCTGGTGATCCAGGACATGAACTTCTCGCTGGACACCACGTCGGGCGTCGAGGGCGCGGAGCTGTTCCGCGCGATCCGCGCGCGTCATCCGGATCTGCCCGTCATCCTCCTGACCGCGTGGACGCACCTCGAGACCGCGGTCGAGCTGATCAAGGCGGGCGCCGCCGATTACCTCGCAAAGCCGTGGGACAACCAACGGCTCGTGACCTCGGTGCGCAACCTGCTCGAGCTCGGGCAGGCGAGCCGCGAGCTCGCCGGCGTACGCGCCGCGGAGCGGGCGCGCCGCGATGATCTCGACGAGAAGTTCGACCTGCAGGGCATGGTGTTCGCCGATCCGCTGACGGAGCGCACGGTGTCGCTGGCGTGTCAGGTGGCGCGCGCCGACATGCCCGTCTTGATCACGGGGCCCAACGGCGCCGGCAAGGAGCGCATCGCCGCCATCATCCAGGCCAACTCGGCGGTGCGCGGCGGACCGTTCGTGACGCTCAATTGCGGCGCGTTGCCGTCGGAGCTGATCGAGGCCGAGCTGTTCGGCGCCGAGCCGGGCGCGTACACCGGCGCGACGCGCGCGCGCGAGGGCAAGTTCGAGGCGGCCGACGGCGGCACGCTGTTCCTCGACGAGATCGGGAACCTGAGCGCAGCGGCGCAGATGAAGCTCCTGCGCGTGCTCGAGACCGGCCGGTTCCAGCGGCTGGGGTCGAACAAGGAGCAGCAGGTGAAGGTGCGCGTCATCAGCGCGACCAACGCCGATCTGCCGGCGATGATCCGCGCCGGTCAGTTCCGCGAGGACCTGTACTACCGGTTGAACGTCATCAACCTCGCGGTGCCTCCGCTGGCGGATCGCCCGCGTGACATCCTGCCGCTCGCCGAGCATTTTCTTCCCGCGGGCAAGCGGCTGGGGGCCGAGGCGCAGGCGGCGCTCTTGCGCCACCGCTGGCCCGGCAACGTGCGCGAGCTGCGCAACGTGATGCAGCGGGCGGCGCTCCTCGGTGGTGACGTGATCCAGCCGGCGGATGTCGGCCTGGTCGACGAGGCGGCGCCGGCGATGACGACGGTGAGTGGTGCGCCCGTCGACGGCGAGCTCGATCGCGAGACGATCGAAGCGGCGCTCGCGCGCGCCGGTGGGGTCGTGAGCCAGGCGGCGAGCGAGCTCGGGCTGTCGCGCCAGGCGCTCTACCGCCGGATGGAACGCCTCGGCATCGGGCGCTGAGATCATGCCCCACGTGCCTCGCCCGTGGTCGTTGGCCGGAAAGCTGGCGCTGCTCGGCGCGCTGCCGCTCGTGATCGCGGCGGGCGCGGGCGTCGCGTTCGAGCGCTGGCTCGACGAGCCGATGCTGGCGGGCGTGCTCGCGCTGATCATCGCCGTGCCGCTGTGGATGTGGTGGGCCCACCGCGCGCTGCGTCCGGCGATGGCGCTGTTCCGCGCGATGGCCGGGACCGCGACGTCGTACAAGGATGGCGACTTCAGCTTCAGCCTGGCGTGGGACGGTCGCGACGAGCTCGGCGAGCTCGTCGCCGCGCACAACGTGCTCGGGACGACGCTGCGCGATCAGCGTCTGTCGCTGGTGCAGCGCGAGCTCCTGCTCGACACCATGGTGCAGCACACACCCGTCGCGATGGTGCTCGTCGACGCCGGTGGCCACGTCGTGCATGGCAACCTCGCGGCGCGGCACCTGCTGCACGGCGGCGTGCGCGTCGAGGGCGCTACCTTCGCCGACCTGCTCGCGGCCGGGCCCGCGGCCATGCGCGACGCGGTCGCGCGCGGCGGGGACGGGTTGTTCACCGTCGGTGGCGAGGACGACGAGGAGGAGATTTATCACGTCGCGCGCCGAGGCTTCCGGCTGAACGGTCGCCGCCACGAGCTGTTCCTCATTCGCCACCTGACGGCTGAGCTGCGCCGCCAGGAGGTGCGGACGTGGAAGAAGGTCATCCGCGTGATCAGCCACGAGCTCAACAACTCCCTGGGGCCGATCGCGTCGCTCGCCAACTCGGGCAGCGAGCTGGTGCGCCGCGGCCAGACCGAGCAGCTCGAGCGCGCGTTCACGACGATCGAGGAGCGCGCCCGGCACCTCGACGAGTTCATCCGCGGCTACGCGCGCTTCGCCAAGCTGCCGGCCCCGCGCCTCGAGGACGTCGCGTGGCGCGACTTCCTCGCGCGGCTGCGCTCGCAGGTCGAGTTCACCGTCGAGACGCCGCCGCTCGACGCGTGGGTGGGCCGCATCGACGTCGCCCAGCTCGAGCAGGCGGTCCTGAATCTCGTGAAGAACGCGCACGAGTCCGGATCGCCGGTGGCGGACGTCACCGTCGCGCTGCGCCGCCTCCCCGACGGCTTTCGCCTCGACGTGATGGACCGCGGCTCGGGCATGACCGACGCGACCCTCGCCCGCGCGCTCGTCCCGTTCTACTCGACCAAGCGCACCGGCACCGGCCTCGGCCTCGCCCTCGCGCGCGAGATCGTCGAGGCGCACGGCGGCCGCATCGCGCTTGCCAACCGCGACGGCGGCGGCCTCGTCGTCTCGCTCTCGCTTCCGAGCTGAACGGGCATCGGGCGGCATTCTTCGGCGGCTGCGGCGCGGCCAGACTGGTCCGGGCGGGTTGCGTGTTTCATACGCAGCATGTCGAAACATCGTCGCCTCCCCCTCGTGCTCGTCGTTGCCAGCACCGCCGTCGCTGTCGCGGCGTGCGGTTCGAAAAAAGATGCGCCCGCGGCCGGCAGCGGCGTGGCCACGAGCAGCGGCGCTCCGCCCGCTCCCACCGTCGCCGTCGACGCTCCGCCCGCTCCCGCGGTCGACGCGGCGCCGGCCGAGCAGGGCGCCGTCGACCTCGAGTGCGTCGATGGTGCGCACTACAAGGTCGAGCTGAAGTGGAAGACGGGCGCGAAGTGCTCGCTCGGTCCCGAGAGCTTGAAGAAGCTCTCGTTCAAGACCACGCACTTCCCGGACAAGCTGTCGGAGCTCGAGGCGTCCCTCGACGATGGCGTGATGAAGGACTCGTCGTCGCCGTACTACGAGGAGAGCATGACGGTCGAGAAGGTCGACGGCTGCAAGATCACCGTGAAGCTCGAGCAACCGCCGTCGCACCAGACGTGGGCCTTCCTCCACCTCGAGCTGACCGTCGACGGCAAGAAGCTGTCGGGCACCGCCGCGTACGACCAGTCCGAGGAAGGCGAGACGTGCGAGGCGTCCGCCACCGTCAGCGGCACGTTCGAAGAGATCGACATCTCGGGATGACGCACGCGTGTTGGCGACGACCAGGTGCGCCCGCGCTCGATCGTGCGCCCGCGCTCGCAAGACGCTGCGCATCCGCACGCGGAACTCGAGCTCCGAACGCCGATCGCGAAGCTGCGCATCCTCTCGCACGCGGGGTACACTGCGCCATGAACACTATCCGGCGGGATCTGGTCGAGGTTGCGATGCAGGCGTGTCGAGATGGTCAGCGCGTGACGCTGGACAACTTTCACTCGCAGGCGGGGACGACGCCGCGCGCGTCCGTGGAGAACGCCAACCGTGCGATCGCCGAGAACCGCGCCGGCCGCTTCTCGCTCACGGTGTTCGACGCGGGTGGCGGCGCGCCCCAGCACGCCGGCGTGAATCGCAACGACGCGCAGAAGCTCGTCGCTGCGGGCGCCGAGTTCATCGGCCAGCCCTGGCGCGCGCCCTGAGAAGCAGCGCTACGCGCGAGGCGCGTCTCAGAAGCGGGCGGAATGCACGCCGAGGTAGGCGCCGGCCATCCAGCCATTGTCGCCGTCATCGTCCAGGCGCGCTCCCATGGTGGCGCCGACTGTCCACTGCTCGGCGATCCACAGCTGCCCGCGAAGTCGCGGCTCGACCACGATCGTCTCGTGCTCGGCGTCGCCGGACTTGTATCGGATGCTCTGCCAGCCGGCGGCGATCTCGGCGCCTAGCGATCCGAGCCCGATGTCTTGCTCGAGTCCCACGACGCCGTACGCCGCCGCGACGTTCGAGAGCGGGACGTGCAGCCGCCCGGTCTCCGCCTCGATGCCGGTGTAGAACGCGTGCGGCGTCTGCATCGTGAACTGTAGCGAGACCGTGCTCGCCGCGAGCTGCTCCGTGTCGCCCTGCGGCGTCGGGCTCGTGGTCCGCGCCGCGCCGCTCGTGGCGCCGCCGGGCGCCGCCGTGGGGACACTCACCGCGCGCGTGTTCGGCCCGACGTGGAACCGCGCCGGTCGATGGCCGGCGTAGGGATCCAGCAGGCATCCCGACAGCGACCCCGCGAGCACACCGCACACGACGAGGGACATCATTCCCGCGACAGCTGGTCCGCGCGACATGCCCGAAAGCGTACGCCCACGGAGTTGGGACCACACCAACTTTCTTCGCCGCGGCCTCGCGGCCTCCGACGCTCAGGAGCGCGCGGGTGCGGCCGATGCCTGATGCCGCTTGTACAGCTGGTAGGCACCGAGCAGCGCGGGAACGATCGAGAGGAACGGAAGGTATGGACGCAGCCGCTTCGAGCGCGACGCGAGGACGGTGAGTGCACTCATGATGGTGGGGCTCATGACAGGCTCCTTTCAGGCGCGCGATGCGCGGGGATGGCACGGCGAGCTTCCACGGCACGGTCGAGCGCGCGGAGGCTGGGATACTTGCCGGGCATGACGACCACCAATGCCAATCTCGTGCCTCGATTCCGTTCCCGAGGCTGGCGCAGCGCTTGCTCTGCTCCCGCCGCATGAAGATCCTCCGTGCCATCGCATTGCTAGGAACCGTTCTGGGCGGCGCCAGGCGCGCGGTCCGGTACTGGCGCGAACGTCAGCAACGCACGCCGCGCGAGGCGCGCGAGCAGCCGCTGTTCGGCGACGTCGACTTGCCGCCCGTCGCAGAATCGCCGCGCTTCCCGGTCGCGGACTGACGCTCGCCCGGTTGCACACGCCGCCGGTCGCGCACCTCGCGGAGTTCCCGCGAAGCGGATAAGCTCGCCCGGGGGTCATGATCGTCTCGATGCGACGTGTGCGAGGGGGCGCCGCCGTGGTGGCCATCGCCGCTGCGTTTGCGATCGGCGCCGAGCTGGTCGCGGGCGACGAACGCGCGCGCCACTGGTGGGCCAACTCCTGGTGGACCGTCGTCAGCGCCGTCGCGGCGATCGCGTGCGCGGTCACGGCACGACGTAGCCCGGCCGGCCCCCGCCGGGCGGCGTGGTGGTGGTTCGCGGCCGGCGCCGCGTCGTGGTTCGCCGGGATGCTCATCTGGTCGACACACGAGCTGGCCGAGGGTGTGGTGACCCCGTTCCCGTCGGTGGCCGACGTCCTCTTCAACGGCATCGGGCCGTGTTTCGTCGCGGGCTGCCTACGCTACGGCGCCGATCGTCCGTCGACGGCGCTGTCGCTCAAGCAGCTCGGCGACCTCGCCGTGATCGGCTGCGTGCTGGTGCTCGTGGCGGCGCTGGCCCTTTACGATCCGGTGCGAGCCTCGAGCGACGGCGTGGTCTACGTCGGCGCCGCGCTCGCGTATCCGGTGTTGCACGGCTCGGCGCTCGTGTTCGGCCTGGTGATCTGGTGGCAGCACGTGTGGGGTGCGCGGCGGTGGCCGCTTGGCCTCCTGCTCGCGGGTATGGCGCTGCTCGCGGTGGTCACCACGCTCTACGCCGATTCGCTGCTGGTCCGGCGCTACCAGGCCGGCGCGTGGATCGACACGCTGTGGATCGCCTGCTTCGCGCTCATGACCTGCGCCGCGCGCGACGAGCTCGCGATGGTCGCTGACGCCGAGCCCTCGCGCGAGACGCCGCGCGATCAGGTGCCCGCGACCGATGCGCTCGTGCCGGCGGTGGCGGTGCTGATCGCGGTCGGCGCGGCGCTCCTGTTCCGCGATCGCTGGTCGGGGCAGGTGGTCACCGTCGGAGGAGCGGCCGGTGTCGGGCTCGCGCTCGCGCTCGGACTCCGGCTCGCCGCGAGCCAGCGGCTGGAGCGCGCGTTGCGCGAACGGATCCGCCGCGACGAGGAATGCGCGCGCGAGCTCCAGGCTCACCTGCTGCAGGCGCAGCGCCTCCACAGCATCGGCGCGCTCGCCGGCGGCGTCGCGCACGACTTCAAGAACCTGCTCGCGGTCATGATCGCCGGCCTCGCGCTGGCGCGGCGCAGCATCGAGAAGGGCGAGCCCGCGAACGCGCATCTCGACGAGATCGAGCGTTCGATGTGGCGCGCGGCCGACCTCAGCGCGCGGCTCCTCGACCTCTCCCGCAAGCGCACCACCGCACCGGTCGAGGTCGATCCGGGGCCGCTCGTGGCCACGGTCGTCGCGCTCCTTGCCAAGGCGATGCCGTCCGACGTGCGGCTCGAGTACGACGAGCCGACGCGCGCGATGCCGTCGATCCGCGTCGATCCCGCTGGCCTCGAGCACGCGCTGATCAACCTGGGCCTCAACGCGCGCGACGCGCTTCGCGGCCGCGGCGGCACGATCCGGATCACGATGGAGCGGCGGGCGACGGTGGGGCTGGTGGGGCAGGCGGTCGTGATCCGCGTCGACGACGACGGCCCCGGCATCCCGGCCGCCGTCCGGCCTCACCTGTTCGAGCCGTTCTTCACCACCAAGCCGCCCGGCGAGGGCACCGGTCTCGGACTCGCGATGGTCGAGGCGCTGGCCGGCGAGCACGGCGGCCTCGTGCGCGCCGAGGAGCGGCCGGGCGGCGGCGCGCGCTTCGAGCTCGCGTTCCCCGCGGTCGCGTCGACCCAGGTGCGGCGTCCCACATCGCGCGCCGCCGTGCGCGGCCCGGCGGTGCTCGTGGTCGACGCCAGCGAGGTCAGCCGCCTCGTCGTCACCGGCGCGCTCGAGCGCTCCGGATACGAAGCGATCGTCGTCGCCACGCGCGAGGCCGCGCTCGCCGCCGCCGGCGCGCGCCCCACGATCGCCGCGGTGGTCGCCGACGCCGCGACCGGGCTCGTCGGCCAGGACGCCATCGCGGCCCTTCGCGCCGCAGGTTGCACGGCGCCGGTGGTGCTGGTCGCGGCCACCGACGCCGCCGACGCCGCGCGCTCGGGGGACTACGCGGCCGTCGTCGCGAAGCCGGTCGACTCGCGCGGCCTCGTCGCGGCCGTGAGGGCCGCGGTCGCGGCGGTCTAGCCGGACTGGCGGGACTAGCCGGAGTAGCCGGACTAGCCGGACTAGCCGGACTAGCCGGACTAGCCGCCGAGCTTCACGCCGCCCTTCACGTCGAGCTTGCCCTTCACCTCGATCTTCGGCGGCTTCGGCGGCTTGGGCGGCGGCGGCGGCGTCACCTTCACCTTGGCCTTCACGTCGAGCTTGGCCTTCACGTCGGCCTTCGCCTTCGAGGCCGCCAGCGCGGCAGCGCGCGCCTCGGCGTCCATCCGCGCCTTCGCGTCGGCGGCCGCCCGGGCGTCGGCCTTCGCCTTGGCCTGCGCGTCGGCCCTGACATCGACGCCGACGCCGACCGAGCCCTTCACCTTGCCACCGACATCGACGCGCGGCGGCTCCGGCCGCACGATCTCGCCGCGAGCGCCGATCTTCACCGACGCGCGCGCCCTGGCGGCGGCGTCGAGATCCGGCGGCGCGATCTTCACCCTCGCGCCGAGCTCCGGCGCCTTCACCCGCGCGCGCATCGACGCGCGCGACTGCGGCGGCATCACCTTCACGCGGTAGTCGACCTTGGCCCTGGCCGGCATCCCGACGAGCACCGTCGCCTTGGCGTCCGGCGGCCGGACGTACCAGCCGACGCGGGCGCGCATCGGCGCGGGCTTCACCTTGACGCTGGCCCGCCAGCCCGGTGGCGGCGCGACCATCCACACCGCGCGGCCCTGCGCCTTCACCGACGCGGTCGGCGCCACCCAGAGCTTGGTCTTCACGCGGGCGCGCACGGCGACGGGATCCGGATCAGGAACCTTTGCCTCCGCGTAGAACGCCGGCACCGCGACGCCGACGAACGCGGCATGCGCCCGACCGCGCGGATGATGGATGTAGTACTGGCCGCGCATCGGCACGAGCACCGCCGCGGCGGTCACCTCGAAGCGCTTGGGCCACAGCACCGCGGCGTCGACGCGCGGCGCGACGATCTCCCACTGCGCCTTCAACGTGTCCGGGTTCCGGACGTAGACCTCGGTCGCGAGCTCGGCGCGCGCGGCGTGCGCCCACGTGAGCGCCTCGATGTGCGCCGCCAGATCGAACGACGCCTCGATCGTCGCCGCCCCCGCGGGCGACGCGGCCTCGTAGTCGGCGGTGGCGCTGGCCTCGGCGGCCGTGGCCGCGGTCGCCTCGAACGTCGCGACCTCGGTGGCCTGCGCGTCCAGCTCGGCGTACGCGGCCGCGAGCTGCGACTCGAGGTCCGCCATCGCCGTGGCGTGTGCCGTCAGCACCGCGCCCGCGTCGGCCTTGGCCTCGCTCTCCGCACGCCAGCCGCCCCAGTCGTCATCGGTCCACGCCGCGGGCGTCGCGACCGTGCCGCTCGCATCGATCGTCGCTGCGCCGCCGGCCTCGACGGCGACCGGCGCGGCCGCCATGTCGGCGAGCCCGACCACGTCGACCGCGCCGCTCTCGACGCCGATGCGCGCCTCGCCGGTGACGGCCACGCCGATCGCGTAGACCGTGCCCTTGGTGACGACGACGCCCGACGGCGTGTGAACGCGGAACACGCCCTCGCCCGGGGCGCGGGCGCTCACGGTGAAGCGGGCGACGCCGCCGAGCACCGCGGCCGACGACGCCGGATCGGCGGTGCCGTCGCGGCTGCCCACCGTGAACGACGAGACCTCCGCCACCTCGACCACGGTCTCATCGGCGAGCGTGATGTTCGCGCTCGAGCCGTCGCCCGTGCGAACGACGTCGCCGGTCTGGAGCTCGGTGTCGGCCTTCACGGCGGTGTACTCGAGCTCGCCGACGCGCCGCACCTCGACGGTGCCGGTCACGGCGGTGACGATGCCCTGCGCGCCTTCGTCCTTGTCGCGTTCGATCCCGCCCGCCTCGACGCCGGGTCCGGCGGCGGCGCCGTCATTCATGGTGCCGGAGGCGACCGTCGTGCCCGAGGCGACCGTCGTGCCCGACGCGACCGTCGTGCCCGATGCGACGGTGGTGCCCGATGCCACGCCGGACGCGGTCCCCGGCTCCTGCTTGTCCTTGCTCTTGGCGCACGCGGCCGAGGCCGCGGCGATCGCGAGCGCGATGCCGAGTGTCTTGATTCGCATCATGCGGCGACGATCGATCCATCCGGACCGCCGGACAACTGTGCGCACCGCCTATCACCCACTGGTCTGGCCTTGGCGCCAATTCACGTTGGTACGCTGGCTCGCACGCACTGCATTCAGTGGTGCAAGCTCGCAGGATGACGGATGCATCGCCAGACGCGCACGTCGCGAGAATCGCGAAAGACGGCTACACCATCGTCGAGGACGCGATCGAGCCCGAGCTGCTCGACGCGCTCGCGGACGATCTGTTGCGCCTCGAGCGCGAGCTCGGCGCCGTGCCGGCGAGCAACATCTTCGAGGGCACGCGCACGACCCGCATCTACAACCTCCTCGCGCGCGCCCCGCTGTACCAGCGGATTCCGGTTCACGCGTCGGTGCTGCCGATCGTCGAGAAGGTCCTCGATCCCGGGTGCCTGGTGTCGTCGCTCTCGTCGATCGCGATCGGCCCCGGCGAGACACCGCAGCCGCTGCACGCCGACGATCAGATCATCCCGCTGCCTCGCCCGCACGTCCCCATCATCGCCAACAGCATGTGGGCCATCACCGACTTCACGGAGGAGAACGGCGCCACGCGCATCATCCCCGGCAGTCACCTGCGCGATCATCCGCCGCCGCTCGGCGTCGACAACGAGTCCATCCCCGCCGTGATGAAGCGCGGCAGCGTGATGATCTACAACGGGTCGCTCTGGCACGGCGGCGGCGCCAACCGCACCGACCGGCGGCGCGTCGGCATCGCGATGAACTACTGCGCCGGCTACATCCGCCAGCAAGAGAACCAGCAGCTCGGCATCCCGCTCGACATCGCGCGCACGTTCGAGCCGCGGCTGCGCAAGCTCGCCGGGTTCGGCCTCTACCGCCGCCTCATCGGCCACATCGACAAGTGCAGCCCGAACGATCTGCTGGAGGGCGGACCGCCGCGCCCCGTCGTCGGGGTGTGAGTCGCGTGGCATGCTGCGCGCTGCCGTGACGATCCCCGACTCCGCGATGCGCCTGGTGACGAGCTGCTTCGGCGCCGCCACGACCCGCGCGGCGCTGGCGCTCGCGACCACGAACCGCGTGCACCTGGTGCGGCCGCTGTGGCCGGTCGTCGCGCGCGTGCGCGATGACGAGAGCCACGTCGTCACCGTGCACTACGACGCCGGCGCGATCCACCTGCGCGGCGATTGCTCGTGCGACACCGCGGTCGATTGCGCGCACGCGGCCGCGACCGCGCTGGTCGTGCTCGCCCAGGAGGCGTCGAACGACACCAGCCGCGCGCGCGCGGCGGCCGAAGCGTCGGTGGGCGACTGGCTGACCGGGCTCGGGCTCGTCGAGCGCGACCACGTCGAGCCGGCTGCCGTCGATCGCATCGTCGCCTACGTGCTCGATCTGCGCGAGGGCGAGGTCGGCCTCACACCGCTCGCCGCCACGCGGTTGCGGCGCGGCGGCCTGGGCGCGGGGCAGCCCATCGCCGCGCTCGCCGATCCGATGCGTGGCGCGCCGCGCTGGGTCGACGTCGCCGACCTGCGCCGCATCGCGATGCTGCGCGCGGTGAGCCGTGCGCCCGCGGAGACGCCACGGCTGCGCGTCGATCGGATCCACGGCGAGCTGCTCCGCGAGCTCGCCGATGCCGGCGTGCTCTTCTGGGAGTCGACGCGCGGCGATCCGCTGAGCTGGGGTGCGCCGGTGACCGACACCCTCCGCTGGTGCCCCGCCGACCCCGCCGGCCCTGCCGGGACCGACACGTATCGCCTCGGGCTCGACAGCGAGCTGGTGATCGTGCCGGCGCGCGACTGTCACTACGTCGATGTCGCCGCCGCGACCCTCGGCCCGCTCGAGCTCGGGCTTTCGGCCGAGCTCGTGGACAAGCTCATCCACGGGCCCGCGGTGCCGAGCTCGATGCGCGCGACGGTCGATCGCAGCCTGCGCCCGCTCATCGGGGACCCGCGTGCGGTCGACGACGCGCTCCCGATGAGGCCGCGCCTCCACGCCTGGATCGATCACGACGATCCCGCGCTGCGCCACGCCGTGCAGCTCCGGTGCGAGGCCGTTTACGGCGACGAGGCGGTGCCGCTCGCCGTCTGGGACGCGGCGCGGTCGCTCGCGCGCGATCTCGTCGCCGAGGGTCGCGCCCGCGCACGCCTCGACGCGCTGCTCGCGCGGCTGCCGCACGGCGAACGCGCGGCGACCAGCCTCGAGCTGCTCGCCGACGCGCGTCACCTCGCACACGTGATCGTGCCGGCCCTGCGCGCCGAGGGCTGGGAGTGCACCCTCGCCGACGACTTCCCGCACGAGGCGCCGGTCGCGGACGTCACGTTCACCGAGCGCCTGCAGCCGATGCCCGACGAGCACGGCTGGTTCCGCGTCGAGCTCGGCGTCACCGTCGGTGGGCGCAGCGTGCCGCTCCTGCCGATCCTGCTCCAGGCGATCCGCGACGGTCTGCTCGTGATCGCGCCGGGCGGCGTCACCGTCGCCGGCGGCGGCGGACTGAACCTCACGCTCCCCGAAGGCGAGCTGGTGCACGTGCCGGCCGAGCGCGTCGCGCGCTGGCTGCGGCCGCTCGTCGAGCTCGAGCTCCACGGCCTCGACGATGACGGCGCGCTCGTCGTGCCGCCCGCGATCGCCGTCGGGATCGACGACGGCGCGCCCGGACGCTTCGCACGCCCCGGCGCGCTCGACGCCGTCCGCTCGGGGCTCGACGCGCTGCTCGCGAACACGCCGCGCGCGGCCGGTGCGGATTTCATCGGCACGTTGCGGCCCTACCAGCAGCACGGTCACGCGTGGCTGCGCGCGCTGCACGACGCCGGATGCGGCGGCCTCCTCGCCGACGAGATGGGCCTCGGCAAGACGGTCCAGGTGCTCGCGTTCCTCGACGGCCTGCACGCCGACGGCGTCCTGACGGCCGCGGCCCCGGCGCTCGTCGTCGCGCCGCGCAGCGTGGTCGGCAACTGGCAGGCCGAGGCCGCGCGGTTCGCGCCGCGCATGGCCGCGCAGGTGCACCTCGGCAGCGACCGCCCCGATGCGCCCGCCGAGGTGACGCGAACGCCGCTGGTGATCACGTCGTACCAGACGCTCGCGCGCGACGTCGCGCTCCTCGGCGCCATCCGCTGGACGACCGTCATCTTCGACGAGGCGCAGCAGGTGAAGAACCCCGACACGCAGCTGCGCGCGGCCGCCGCCACGCTCGACGCGCACAGCCACTTCACCATCACGGGCACGCCGATCGAGAACCACCTGGGCGATCTCTGGTCGCAGATGGACCTGGCGATGCCGGGCCTGCTGGGCCGCCGCGCGTCGTTCGACACGCTGTTTCGCCGTCCCGTCGAGAAGTTCGCCGCGAGCGTGCCGCTCGAAGGCCTGCGCGAGCGTATCCGGCCCTTCCTCCTGCGCCGCACCAAGGCGCAGGTCGAGCTCGACCTGCCGCCCAAGACCGAGATCATCGAGCGCATCGAGCTCGAGCCGGCGCAGCGCGACCTCTACGAGAGCCTGCGCCTGACCCTCGACGCGCAGGTGCGCGCCGCGCTCGCCGCCCGGGGCATCCAGGGCTCGTCGATGACGATCCTCGACGCGCTCCTGAAGCTCCGGCAGTGCTGCTGCGATCCGCGCCTGGTCCCGCTGCCGCAGGCACGCAAGGTGCGCACGTCCGCCAAGCTCGAGCGCCTGCTCGCCATGCTCGAGGAGCTCGCCGACGCCGGTCGCTCGACGCTCGTCTTCTCGCAGTTCGCATCGATGCTGCGCTTGATCGAACAGAGCTGCGCACGCGCCGGTGTGCCGACGCTGTCCTTGACCGGCGCCACTCGCGATCGCGATTCCGTCGTGCGCCGCTTCCAGGCCGGCGAGGCTCCCGTGATGCTCGTCAGCCTCAAGGCCGGCGGCGTCGGCTTGAACCTCACGCGGGCGGACACCGTCATCCACTACGATCCCTGGTGGAACCCCGCCGTCGAGGCGCAGGCCACCGACCGCGCCCACCGCATCGGCCAGGATCGACCGGTGATGGTCTACAAGCTCGTCGCGCGCGGCACGCTCGAGGAGACCATCCTCGAGCTCCAGGACGAGAAGCGCACGCTCATGTCCGCCGCGCTCAGCCAGGGCGGAGCCACCGGCGGCGCGCCCGGCCTGACGGCCGCGGACCTGCACGCGCTCTACGCGCGCAGCTGAGCATCCGAAAGATCGGGTAACGGCTGCACGACCCCGGGCTCTAGCCGTGCATGTACAGATTCGCACTGCTCGCACTGCTCACGGGCTGCATGGTCGAGGCGGCCGACGACGGCGACCTCGGCGAGGTCGAGGCCGAGATCAGCGGCTCCAGCGCCATCCAGGCTGACCGGTGGCACCAGGCGCGTGCCGGCACCGGCATCATCAACACGACGCCGGGACCGTCGCTGAACGCACCGACGTGCACGACCACCAAGATCGCGCCGCACTTCGTGCTGAGCGCCGCCCACTGTCCGTTTCCCGCGGGCCGCACGGTGACCTACTACGGGGCCGATGACTGGCACGAGTTCCGGCAGAACACCGCCGGCATCGTCAAGGAGAACGTCCGTCCCGGCGTCGAGAACACCGTGTCGTGCTCGGGCAAGGACGACCTCAATGGAGACTTCGCCGACATCGCGGTGGTGCAGGTCGACCGCGAGGACACCATCGGCGTCACCGCGGTCATGGCATGGCGCTATCCCGGCGAGGATTCCACCGGCGAGAAGGTCGGAGCGGGCAGCCACGAGGGTGACCCGAACACGAGCGGGCTCCTCGAGCAGATCGCGGGAACCCTGTGGTCGAGCGATGACGACGACGGGCTGTTCCACACCACGAACGTCCAGATCGACGGCGGCGATTCCGGCGGACCCTTCTACGTGGGTGGTCGCGTCGTCGGCGTGCTGAACGGCACCTGCGACAACGCGACGATGGCCGCGTACACCGGCGTCGCGTATCACCTGGGCTGGATCCTGAGCACGATCGGCTACCGCTGGCCGGGCATGGTCTCGGTGGCGCGCCAGTTCAACGGCACCACGGCGGAGTCGTTCCGCGCGGGCGCCGAGCACGTGTGCCAGTACGCGTGCGAGCACCGCGCCGGCTGCGTCGCGTACAACTTCCTGTCGACGCCGAGCGGCACGGACTGCTGGCTGAAGTCGACCGTGACTGGCTCGTCGGCGAGCACGACCATGCGTGGCGCGGTGCGCTGGGCGGGGTCGCAGAGCTCGCGGACCGGAAACACCGTCGGTCTCCCCGGTGGTGGCGATGGCGCGGATGCGATCGTCCACCGCTCGGGCAACGGCATCCGCGAGATCTTCACCGACTTTGGCGGTGTCCAGCAGAAGAAGCTGATCACCAGCGCGACCTCTCCGGCCGTCCAGTCGAACATCACCGCGTACCTTCGCGCCGACGGGATCCCCGTCGTGGTGTACCGGAGCGGCTCGCGCCTGCTCGAGGTCGCCCGCGTCGACGGTGCGTGGCAGACCAACGACCTGCCGATCTACATCGGCATCTCCCCGAAGGGCGATCCCGCGGGCTACGTGCGCGCCGACGGCATCAGCGCGCTGGTCTATCGCAACACGAACAACCACATCATCGAGCTCACGCTCGTCGGTTCCACGCCGGACTCGGGCGCGGTCATCAACGGCTGGTGGATGCGCGACCTCACCGTCGAGCTGTCGGCGCCGCCGGCGGACAGCGATCCGACGGCGTTCGTGCGCTCGGACGGCTACAGCTCGATCGTCTACCAGGCCGGCGGCCAGATCTACGAGATGTACATGGGCGGCGACCACGTCTGGAGCTGGGGCTCGCCGTCGGGCCTCGCCAGCGGCGAACCGGCCGCGGCGTCCGACGCGAAGCCGCACGGCTTCGTGCACCACGACGGCACCAACGCGATCGTCTATCGCGCCTTCAACGGCAAGGTCGTCGAGCTGTTCCTCACCGACGCGTGGCGCCCGCGCGATCTCACGTTCAACTCGGGCGTGACCGCGGTCGGCGATCCGCAGGGCTACGTGCGCGCCGATGGTCTCTTCTCGAGCGTGGTGTTCCGCGATTCGAACAAACACCTCCGCGAGAACGCCAACGGCACGCTCTTCGACGTGACCGCGTCGTTCGGCGGCGAGCTCGCGGGCACCGATCCGGTCCCGTTCGTGCGGCGCAAGGGCGAGGACGCCATGCTGTACGCGAAGCCCGTCACCGGCCTCGCCATCCCGTCGCGAGCGCAGGAGCTCCGGCTGTCCTTCGACAGCACCGCCGGCTGGGTCCCGCACGACCTCTCCACCGAGGTGAACGAATAGTATGATTTGAACGATGATCGCGAGCGCGTTGTTCGCCGGGGTGGGGCTTCTCATCGAAGTTGTCGCGGCGTGGCGGTGGTGGTTGATGGTTGCCTACGGCGGGCTGTCTCTCATCCTTCGAAGCGATACGTACGCATCGCGGCCGAGGTGCTCCGCGCGGTCGGCCGCAGCCTAACGTGGCCGTTCTTGATGGCGCGAAGCGCGATCGAGAGTCGCAACAGTCAGGGATCCATCACAGCGGCTGCAGCTCGACGTCGATTGAACCCCACGTACGTGGCCGATGAGGTCCTGATGGGGATGCCGGCGATCGGCGTCGTGCTTGCTGCGTGCATGGATCTTTCGGCGACGCGCTGGCTTGCCAGCGCTGTCGTCGTGTCGTTGCTCTGTCTTCTGATCGCGGATCTCTTCTCTCCGAGCCGTCTCCTCGAGTCTCACCTGCGGAGCAATACCAACTTCCAAGTGACGTTCGCGGTCCGGTGTCTTCTGCGATTTCTCGCGGTGGTCACAACGTTCACTGCGCTGGCGATAGCATTGGGTTCGTCGGTCACCATCGAGACTGCACTCGATCAGTCGCGCCGAGTATTCATCGGAAGCGTGACCGGTTTGGGCCGCGGCCTGACACACACGGGAAGCTTGGCGACCGTCGAGGGCCAGATTCGATTCGCCCAGGTGCTGGCGGCGCTGGCCTTCTACTTCACCGCGCTGCGTGCGCTCCGCGGGATCTTGTTCCGTCAGCGTTCGATCGCCGACCAGCTGGCGATTGCGCGTGACCAACTGCTGACCGGGGACTACGAGGGCGCGGAGACAGTTCTCGACGAGATCGTCGACGGAGATCGTAACGGAGAGTGGGCGTCTCTCCGGGCGGTGCTCGTTCTCAAACAGAATCAAGATCTCGCGGGTGCGACGAGGTACCTCGTGGCCGCGTCGCAGCTCGCGGAGTCTCGCCGGGCAAGCGCGTGGATGCAGCTGTTCCTGCACGCACGTACCTTCGATCTGAAGGCGGCGGTGTTGATCCAGCTGGTGCGCGACTGGAGTCGTTTGCCGCCGGTCCAGATCGACGAAGGGGAGCTAGCCGGCGCCGTGCGGACGCAGATGATGATCGATGAGAACTTCTCCATAGGTGTCCGCCAGCACGTGAGCGAGTTGCCGACCATCGCGCGTGCACTTGTGGTGGTGCGCCTCGATCCGGCACGCGCATCCGAGGCAGCCGGCGACCTCGAGCGGGCCTCCAAGCGGACGAGTCCGCTCGGAGTGCTGGTCGCTTGGTCCGTTCTTCCGATCGCTGTTCGTAATAGCAGCGGCGCGAAGCTGGTGCTGACGGAGGAAGGACTCTCGGCGATCGAGACTGCGGCGAACGAGTTGCCGACACATCAGGCGATCTTCGGGCTTGCCGATGTCGAGTCGGTCGCGATGTTCGCGGAGATTCCGCCGGCGCTTGCCGTGCGCTACGGCGGCGTCCTGTCTGACCTCGAAGCGCGCCTTCCCGAAAGTGAGCGCCGGTTGTTCGAACGCGGCCGTAGGCAGGCCGCCGCGTCGAAGCCTGACGACCGGGAGCAGACCCACACCTGACCTTCGCGCTGCTCACGCACGCCGTACTCGACGGCGGGCCCCTGTCGCAGGTACCGTCGCACCCAATGCGCCGTACCAGACTCGTCGTTCCTGCCGTCGCTGTCGCCCTGGCCTTCGCGTCGTCCCCGGCCGCCGCGCAGGTGAGGCCCGCGCACCGCTGCGGCACCGAGCAGGTCACGCGGTCGGTGCAGCCGCCGCCGCCCTGGCTGCGCGCGGCTGGTGACCAGCGCGTCATCTATCTCAACCGGAACGGCGCGACCTTCAACGTCAGCGGCGGCACGACCAACGCCGCGACCAACGTGGTGTCGACTCGTGTCGCCAACGGCGGTGGGCGCACGGCGGTGATTCCACCGCTCACGGCCGACTGGGACTGGCCGTGGGTGGCCCAGTGCGTCGCCGACGCCTACAAGCCCTACGACCTCCGCGTGGTCGAGACCGAGCCGCCGGCCGACACCATCTACATCGAGGCGATCGTCGGCGGCACGGGCACCGAGCTCGGCTACGCCGCCAACGAGCTCTTCGGGATCGCCGCCGCCGACAACTTCTGCGGCGTCACCGAGGCCGGCGTCGCGTTCACCTTCTCGGAGGTTCACCGCAACGTCGAGCAGCGCGACGCCGAGCTGTGCGCGACCATCGCCCACGAGGTCGGCCATCTCCTCGCGCTCGAGCACGAGACGCTCGCCACCGATCTGCTGTCGTACGTCCTCGTCGCCGACACCACGTCCAAGTCGTTCGTCAACATGAACGTCGCGTGCGGCGTGTTCCCGAACCAGCCCACGGGGTGCAGCTGCTCCGCGAGCACCACCAACTCGGCGTCGCGCCTCGGGCAGTTCGTCGGCGCGCGACCGGTCGAGACCGGCGTCCCCACGCTGCGCGTGCGCTCGCCCGGCGACGACGACAAGGTGCCACCGGGGTTCACCGTCGAGGCCACCGCCGGTGACGACACCGAGATGGCGGACGTCCTCGCCTACGTCGACGGGGTCGAGGTCGGGCACGACGCCACCCCCGACGGCGACCGGTACATCATCGACACGCGCGCCGTTCCCGTCGGCGCCCACACCCTCGCGGTCGTCGCGCGCGACCGCGCCGGCAACCTCACCCGCGCCGAGCTCGCGATCAACGTCGCGCTCCTCGACAACGGCGCCTCGTGCGACGCGGCCGAGCAGTGCACCGGCGGCCTCTGCGCGACCGACTCCGACGGAAACTTCTGCACGCAGACCTGCACTCCGGGCGGCAGCGAATGCGGCGGCGACTTCTCGTGCGAAGCCACCTCCGGCGGCAACCTCTGCATCCCCGTCGACGGCGGCTGCTGCTCGACCAGCCGCGACCCGCGAGGCGCGCTCGCGCTCATCGCCATGGTCGGGCTCCTGCTCGGCGTCCGTCGCCGCCGTGGTCGCCCCGCGGCGCGTTGACGCTGCCGACGTCCTCGTACTCGACCTCGCTGTCAACCCACCGAACCGGCGCAGACACCCTGTTCCAGTCGCGGACGTGGAGTACGGTCCTGTCATGGCCGACCGCGTCGACGAGCCGACGACATGACCGCGTCCGAGCTCATGCCCGTCGTGTTCCTCGGCCACGGCAGCCCGATGAACGCGCTCGACGACAACCGCTACACCCGCGCGTGGCGCGCGATCGGTGCGGCGACGCCGCGTCCGCGCGCCATCCTCGTGGTCTCCGCGCACTGGTACATCGGCTACACCGCGGTGACGGCCATGGAGCGGCCGAGCACGATCCACGACTTCTTCGGCTTTCCGGAGCCGCTGTTCGCGCTCCAGTACTCGGCGCCCGGCGCCCCCGACGTCGCCAAGGAGGTCGTCGAGGCCGTCAAGCCGCGCTGGGCCGGCCTCGATCGCGATAGCTGGGGCATCGATCACGGCGCGTGGAGCGTCCTCGTCCACCTCTTCCCCGACGCGGACATCCCGGTCCTCCAGATGTCGATCAACGCCTTCAAGGAGCCCGACTATCACCTCGATCTCGCCGCACGCCTCGCGCCCCTCCGCAAGCGAGGCGTGATGATCGTTGCGAGCGGCAACGTCGTTCACAACTTGCGGCGCCTCGACATGCGGAAGCCCGACGCGGCGTCCGACTGGGCCCGCCGCTTCGACGACGCCGCGCGCGAGATCATGACCACCGCGCCCGGCAACATCCTCTCCCTGCAGGGGCACGCCGACTACGCCATGGCCGTCCCCACGCCCGATCACTACCTGCCGCTGCTCTATGTCGCCGCCCTGGCCGATCAGGCCGGCACGCCGGCCCGCGTGCTCGTCGACGGCTACTTCGCGGGAGGCATCTCGATGACCGCGTACGGCCTCGACATCGCGTGCCCGGCGGAGAACACGGGCGGCCCCGGTGCGCCACTACCGGCGGAGACCCCGCCGGAGCAGACCAACCTCTGACATGGGGAAGCCCGAGCCGAAGCCATTCGTCGCGATCGGAAACAAGGGGCGCGGTCGGATCTTCGAGTTCTTCGTCGGCAGCGTCGCCAACCGGATCCTCGCCGAGCTGCCCTGCGGCGCGCTCTTCGTGCGCGAAGCCAAGTAGGGCAGGGAGTCGCGCTACTTTCCGGAGCTGGCGGCGGCGCCGTACGCCGCGAGCTTTCGATAGAGCGTGGCGGCGCCGATGCCGAGCTTGGCGGCGGTGCGCGTGCGGTTGCCGTCCTCGGCGGCGAGCACGGCGAGGATGTAGCGCTGTTCGACCTCTGCGAGCGTGCGCGTCTCACCAGGGGCCAGCGAGGTCACGGAGCCGGTGTGAACCTCCGCCGGCAGGTCGCCGACGTCGATGCGCGTTCCCGCCGTCAGCACTGCCGCGCGCTCGATCGTGTTCTCGAGCTCGCGCACGTTGCCGGGCCACGGATACCGGAGGAGGTGCTCGACCGCCTTCGGCGTGAAGCCGGTGACCTTGGTCTTCGTGCGCAGCGCGATTGCCGCCAGGAGGGTGCGCGCCAGCGGCACGATGTCGTCCCGGCGCTCGCGCAACGGCGGCACCTCGAGCTCGATGACGCGTAGCCGATAGTAGAGATCCTCACGAAAGCGACCGGCGCGCACCTCCTCGACCAGGTTGCGGTTGGTCGCGGCGATGATGCGAACATCGACCTTGCGTGTGGTGTTCTCGCCGACGCGTCGGATCTCGTGCTCCTGAAGCGCACGCAGGAGCTTCACCTGGACGGCGGGCGTGACCTCGCCGATCTCGTCGAGGAACAAGGTGCCGCCGTTCGCGGCCTCGAAGAGGCCCGGGCGATCCTGCGTCGCACCCGTGAACGCACCCTTGATGTTGCCGAACAGCTCGCTCTCGAGCAGCGTTTCGGGCAGCGCGCCGCAGTTGATGGCGACCAGCGTCCGGTTCGCGCGCTCCGAGCGCCCGTGGATGAAGTGCGCGATCCGCTCCTTGCCCACGCCGCTCTCTCCCGTCACGAGGACGGTCGAATCGACATGCGCGACCCGGTCGGCGAGCTCGAGCACCGCTCGCATCGCCGGACTGCGCGCCGTCACGCCGGCGTCCTCGGGCTCGGCGCGAAACGCGGCCAGCTGCTGCGTGCGCGCGCGAAGTCTCCGATCGGCGCGCTTGAGCTTGTCGGCCGCGTGGGCCAGCGCCTCGTCGAGGCGTCCCTTCGCGTAGAACGGCAAGTGGTCGGCGAGCTCGTCGCCCCACTCCTCGCGCGGGCGACAGATCATGTGACAGACGGCGTCACCCATCGCGCGGCAGCGAGTCTCCACGCAGTACATCTCGCGGCCGTTGGCGAAGGTGAGATATCCGCTGGCGAACCCGACCTGGCTCCAGCACACGGGCGCGTCGGAGCGACCCACGTGCATCAGATGCTGTTCGGCCTCGTACGAGTCGCGCCAGATGTCCTCGACGAACTCACGTGAGCCCGGAACGGCCTCGGGGATCACGATGCCCTGCAGGCGATGGAGCCGGCCGCCGGCCTTGCGCCATTCGCTCTCGGAGTCCCACGGGAACGCGCGCTGCATCGCGCTCGCGGTCCGGTGCCCGTGGGCGTATCCGAACTGCGTCAGGATGCTTCGCGCGCCGGAGAGCCCGAGCGTATCGATGAGCGTGCGCCGGACGAGGCCGAGCGCGACCGCATCGAGGATGAGCGCCCGCTCGCCCGCGAAGCGCATCACGCCTCCGTCCGGCACGAAGTCGAAGAGGTCGCGGAGGTCGAGGTCTGCGAGCTTCATCTCGATTTGAGATAGTACACGATCAAAATGAGAGACGCGCGATCCGGCGAACGCCTAACCGCTGAAGATCGCAGGCGCCGGGAGCTGGCATCGCCCGTGCTCTATCTCCAGCCATGACCACCTACAACATCGACGCCTCGCACTCCAACATCGAATTCTCGATCCGTCACCTCGTGGTCGCGAAGGTGCGCGGGCGCTTCACCCGCTTCAGCGGCGCGCTCGAGCTCGACCCCGCCGACATCACGCGCTCGCGCGTGAGCGCCGAGATCGAAGCCGCGAGCATCTCGACCAACGAAGAGAAGCGCGATGCGCACCTGCGCTCCGCCGACTTCTTCGATGCCGAGACGTTTCCGCTCCTGACCTTCGCCAGCAAGCGCGTGGAGCACGTGGGCCGTTTGCTCCACGTGACCGGTGACCTGACGATCCGCGGCGTCACGCGCGAGGCCGTGCTCCGCGTCGAGCACCTCGGGCTCGCCAAGGATCCGTGGGGCAACCAGCGCGCGGCCTTCAGCGCGACGACCTCGATCGACCGCAAGGACTACGGCCTCCACTGGAACCAGCTCCTCGAGGCCGGCGGCGTGATGGTCGGCGAGAAGGTCGAGATCACCCTCGACGTCGAGGCCGTCCAGCTGACGGCGCAGGCGGCCGCCTGACCGGCGCCACTACCAACAACCCTTTCGAACCAACAGGAACCAACGGAGAAGACCATGTCGAACAAGCAGAAGATCGTGATCATCGGTGACGGCAACGTGGGCCAGGCCCTCGCGCGCGGCGCGACTCGCGCCGGATACGACGTGAAGGTCGTGGGAGAGGACGCGAACGCCACGCGCGCCGCGGCGGAGTGGGCGGAGCTCGCCCTCCTCGCCGTGCCGTTCGGAGCGATCGACGCGGTCGCGCAGACCGTCGGCGGTCTCCTCGACGGCAAGGTGCTCGTCGACGTCACCAACGCCCTGAACGCGGACATGAGCCTCGCGCTCGGCTACACCACCAGCGGCGCCGAGGAGCTGCAGAAGAAGCTCCCGCGCGCGCGCGTGGCCAAGGCGTTCAACACGGTGTTCGCGCAGCACATGGACAGCGGTCGACTCGGCGAGCAGCGGCTGAGCGCGTTCGTCGCCTCCGACGACGCCGACGCGAAGCGAGCCGTCGTCGAGCTCGCGAAGGCCATCGGCTTCGACCCCATCGATGCCGGCCCGCTCGCCAACGCGCGACTCATCGAACCGTTCGCCTACCTCAACATCCAGCTCGGGTACGTGCTCGGCCTGGGCACGCAGATCGGCTTCAAGTTGCTCCACTCGTAGTCGGAGCGCCATTCCAACACCCGCACACCTACACACCCTCGATGGAGAATTCCCATGACGAATCTACTCAACAACAAGGTCGCGCTCGTCACCGGCGCCGGCTCCGGCATCGGCCGAGACATCGCGTACCAGCTCGCGGGCGAAGGCGCTCGGGTCGTCGTCTCGGACATCAATGACGCCGGCGGCGAAGAGACCGTGGCCCAGATCCGCGCGCGCGACGGGCACGCCTTCTACCACCGCGCCGATACGTCCAGGCCTCGCGACAACGAGGCGCTCGTCGCTGCGGCGGTGAAGCAGTTCGGCGGCCTGCACGTCGCCGTCAACAACGCCGGCATCGGCGGTCCGCAGGCGCTCGCCGGCGAGTACCCCCTCGACGGATGGGACAAGGTCATCGCGATCAACCTGTCCGGCGTCTTCTACGGGATGCGCTACCAGATCCCCGCGATGCTCTCGTCGGGCGGTGGCTCGATCGTCAACATCGCGTCGATCCTCGGCCAGGTCGGCTTCCGCAACTCGCCGGCGTATGTCGCGGCGAAGCACGGCGTCGTCGGCCTCACCCGCGCGGCCGCGCTCGACTACGGAACGCAGAAGGTCCGCATCAACGCGGTGGGCCCGGGCTTCATCCGCACGCCGCTCGTCGAGAAGAGCCTGTCCGCCGAGGCGCTCCAGCACCTCGAAGGCCAGCACGCGATGAACCGCCTCGGCGAGTCCACCGAAGTCGCCGAGCTCGTCACCTGGCTCGCGTCGGATCGCGCCTCGTTCGTGACCGGCGGCTACTACCCGGTCGACGGTGGCTACCTGGCGCAATGACCTCGCGCTACAGGTCGACCTTGGCCAGCTCGGCGTCGCTCATCGCCGCCGGAGCGGTCGTGGTCGACGCCGGCACCGCGTTCCGTCGGCGACGCACGGCGAGGTGCTCGCCGACGGAGGCGCCGATGAGGCTGATGGGCAGGATCGTGGCGAGGAGCACCAGCGAGCCCAGTGCCAGCGCGATCGCGGCCGACGTCGAGGCGTCGCCTCCCATCGCCCCGATGAGGAGCGCCTTGCTGCGCTCCCACACGAGCACGACCGAGATGAAGAGCAACGCGAGCATCCCGACGATCCCACCGATCGCCGCGTGCCACACGATGTTGTCCTTGGCCCGGTACGAGGCGACCAGCGGCCCGTAGAACATCGCGGCGGCCAGCGGCGGCGTGCCCAGCTCGAACAACCACACCACGGCGCCTAGCCCCGCCGTGATCGCGGCGCTGATGAGCACCCATCCCCACGGCTTCGGCTCGGCGCCGGCCGCCCCTTCGACCAGCTTCGCGCCGAGCGGCGCCTTGCACATGTCGCACACCGAGTTCATCGGCGAGTTCTCGACACCACACGACGGACAGACAGCCATCAGCCCCATGTCATCCACGATCGCGCCCGCCGCGTGGCGATGTCAACGCGCCTAGTGGTTGCTGTCGACGACGAAGTACGCGGTCGTCGACGTGAGGGCCGCATTGTAGCCGTTGTAGACGAGCACCGAGATGTTGTGCTGGCCGTCGGCGAGCGGGGTCGGCACGGTCCACGGAGAACCGCAGTCCTGCCAAGGCTGGTCGTCGGCACGGCATTGCAGTGACGCCACCGCGCCGATCACGGTGAAGGAGATCGTCGGTCGTGCGTTCGAGCTCGTCCCGGGCGGGAGGGACGTGAAGGTGATGGCGAGCTGGCGTGTGTCGATGGTGAAGGCGTGCGTCGCGCTACTGACATGGCCGGCCTGGTCGACGGCCGTCGCGGTCAGGAGGTGTTCGCCGTCCGCCAGCGCCGGGGCGACGAACGCCCAGCATGACGTCATCGCAGGCAGGTTATCGAGCTGGCACGTGGAGGTGACGCCCGAGCGGTCGACGGTGTCGATCGCGAAGGCCGGCCGAGGGTTGGCGGTCGAGGTCGGGCCCTCGATGGTGATCGTGGGCGCCTGCGTGTCGCGGTGGAACCGGCGGCTGGCGAGCGCCTCGTTGCCGGCGGCGTCCCGCGCGCGCACGCGGAGCGTGTACTGACCGTCTTCCAGAACGGCGACCTGGTACGTCTCGGTGCACGGCTCCCAGTCACGGCCGGTGAACGCGCACTCGATGGTCGTCGCCCCGGTCACGCTGAAGGCGAGGCCGGCTTGGGACGTGGTGATGAACTCGTCGGGCGCTGCGGTGATCGTGATCACCGGCGCCTGCGTGTCGACCTGGAACGTGCGCTCGACCGTCGTCTCGAGCCCGACCTGGTCACGCGCGCGGATCACGAAGGTCGCGTCGCCGTCGGGGATGGTGGCGGCGGTGTAGTGCTGCGCGCACGGTGCGAAGTCGGTGGCGCCGCTACCGACGATCCGGCACTCGGTGGTGACCGGGTCGCCGCCGTCGCCGCGCACGAAGTTGAAAGAAGGCGTGGCGTCGCGCGTCGGCCCGTCCGGACCGCCGGTGATCTGCACGGTCGGCGGCGTCGTGTCGACACGCCACGTGCGCGTGGCCGGCGACGGGTCGACGTTGCCGGCGGCGTCGCGCACCGCGATCCTGACGGTGCGAACGCCGTCGGCGAGACCGTCCACGGTCCACGGCGACACGCACGGCGCGGCCGCGAGGTTGTCGCGCGCGCAGGTGAACGAGGCGCCGACGCCCGCGTCGGGTGACGAGAAGGTGAACGTCGCCTGGGCGGCGTTGGTTGGGGCGCTCGGCCCGCTGTCGATCGTCGTATCGGGCGTGCCGGTGTCGGTGGTCCAGATGTGGCGCCGTGGCTGCGCCTCGACGTTACCGGCGAGGTCGGTCGCTCGGACCTCGAAGGCGTGATCCCCATCGAGCAGGGCCGGCGTCTGGTACGGCGAGGCGCACGAAACGAAGGGCGCACCGTCGATGGAGCACGCGAACGTCACCGAGCCCTCGCTCTCGAACTGGAAGCTCGCGTTCACGCTGTTGTCATGCGCCGGCGGCGCGACGACCAGGGTCGTCGTGGGAGGCGTCGTGTCGACCGTCCACGTGGCGCGAGCAGGCGTCGCATCGCGTGCGCCGGCGGGGCTGATGGCGTGGACCTCGAGCACGTGCGGACCATCGCCGACGACGGGCTCGAACGGCGAGCTGCACGTCGCCTCGGTCCCACCATCGAGCGTGCAGCGGAACGTCGAGCCGGCGATGCTGCTGGCGAACGCGAACCGGCTGAGCTGGTTGGTCAGCGCGGGCGGCTGCGCCGTGATCGTGGTCTCGGGACTCTCGGGCGGCGCATCGGGGGGCGCATCGGGCGGCGCGTCGGGGCTCGCATCGGGGCCCGCGTCGGGATCGATCGAGTCGGCGTCGACGGGGTTGTCGCCAGCGAGGTTGTCGCCGACGCCACAGCCGGCCACGCCGACGAGACAGACGGCCAGGGTGCTAGCAAACCAGGAGCGCGCTCGAGCCATGCCGCATTGAACGCGGCGGCCGCTCGTTCATGCGCTGGAACAAACGGCAACGAACGGAAGACCTCTCCGACGAGGAATCCGTTGACGAGAACTGATCATCGACGCGAGCGAAAGGTGACTCGATCGCCGAGTAGCGGCGCGAGCGCCGCCAAGGCCATCACTCGGGAGGCACGTAGTCGATCGTCGCGATCGGGATGCCGTAGCAATTGAAGAGGTCGGCAGCGGCCTGAAGATTCGCCTGCGTGATCGTCGATTCGTGACCGAAGCGCCCCGACCGGTTGGAGATCCTGGTTCCGTGGGTGATCTCCCCGCCGACGTACGCGAATGGCGCGCCGCCCGTGTCCGGGCATGCGCCAAGCGTCGGGTGGCCTTGGGGCGCTTCGAGCTCGGCGTCGGGCGAGACGTCCGGGGCGATGACGATGAGTGGCCGACCGTCGGTGGTCGGCACGAGCACGTACTGGATGGCCAGCGGGTAGCGGAACCACCAGCTGCCGGACCCGTCCGGCGCAGGATGCGGTTGACCATCCGCGGCCCACGAGCTCCAGAGAGCACGCTGCGTCTGGAAGGTGGCGGCCGAGTCGGAGCTGGACACGACGATCGCGAACGGGTTCGTACGTAACGCGCCATCGGGGCTCGCCGTGGTCTCCCACGGCTTCACGTGCGTCGGCCCGTGCGCCGTTCCGTACGCCGCGTCGACGATGGGCCAGGCGAGCGGCACACGTGCCCCGCCGCAGCACGCGCTCGCCGAATCGAACAGCTGGCGCCGCTCGTCGAAGAAGTATCCACCCCACCGCGTCCAGTTCGTCGCGCAGAGATACCCATGCGTGCCGTCGGGCCGTGCGACGTCGAGCCACCCGTTCAGCGATGGCGCACCGGACTGCGGATCGATCGAGCACGCATGCACCTCGGCTCTCCACGCGATGGCGCACGCCTGCGCGGCCGTCATTCCGAGCTGACACCCTTGCGCTGCCGCATCGGGCGCCGCATCCCCACCGGCGTCGATGTGGACGGTGTCGGAGGCGTCGATCGCGGCGTCGAACGCGGTCGCGTCGATCGCGGTCGCGTCGATCGCGCTCGCGGTGGCGTCGTTGATGTCGCGCGCGTCGATCGCGACCCCGTCGTCGCGTTCCGACCCGCCACCGCAACCACACGCGACGATCAGCACGAGGCTCGTGAAAGCGGTCGGCGAGAGGCTCATTCCGAACCATGAAGCCCCGGCCGCACGCGGCAACGCGTGCGAAGACGCTCGCCCGTGCGTACGTGCTCCGACCCGACCAACCCGTCCTCAGTCTAGTGCGCGGAGGGGGACTCGAACCCCCACACTGTGAAGTACTAGCCCCTCAAACTAGCGCGTCTACCAATTCCGCCATCCGCGCAAGATGGTTCGAGAAACGAGGGAGCAAACGGATACCCGGGGCTGCGCCCGGTGTCAAGCGCTCGGGTGCGAATGGGGGTGATCTGGGGGCGATCGTCGTCGAGAAGTGCGGTTCAGGCGATCCGTGGGGCGTAAAGCTGCGTACAGTCGGCGTCCAAGATGAGGGTTCGCCGGGGGGCGGACCCAGAGGAGAGGATCTAGATGAGGATCGGGCTCGGTCTCGTTTTGTTTGCCGGCGCGCTCGCGCTCGGCGGTTGCAAGAAGAAGAACAACGACGCGGCCACCGGGAGTGGCACGGCGACGGCGACCGGAAGCGGCGCCGCCACGGCGACCGGAAGCGGCGCGGCGACCGGCAGCGGCGCGGCGACCGGCAGCGGCGGCGCGGCGACGGCGCCGGACCCGAAGCTGATCGAGCGCGGGCAGTACGTCGCCACGCTCGCGGGGTGCGTCGGCTGTCACACGCCGATGACGCCGCAGGGGCCGGACTTCGCGCGCGCGTTCGGCGGCGGCATGTCGGTGACCGAGGAGTTCGGCACGTGGATCGGCGCGAACATCACGCCCGACCCCGAGACCGGCATCGGCAAGTGGACCGACGAGCAGATCCTCGCGGCCGTGCGCGAGGGCAAGCGGCCCGACGGCACCATGATCAAGGCGATCATGCCGTACACCTTCTACGCGGGCATGACCGATGACGACGGCAAGGCGCTGGTCGCGTTCCTGCGCGCGGTGCCGCCGGTCGTGAACAAGGTCGAGCGCGGCAAGATGAACCTGCCCGACGTGCCGGCGCCGCCGACCCCGCGCGTCGACGACACGTCGGACCCGGTGAAGCACGGGCAGTACCTCGCGACGCTCATGCACTGCGCGATGTGCCACACGCCGATGACCGACAAGGGTCCGGACATGAGCAAGATGTGGGCGGGCGGCTTCAAGATGCCGGTGCCGCCGGAGTTCGGCACCGGCGTCATCTGGTCGCCGAACATCACGAGCCACGAGGCGACGGGCATCGGCAAGTACACCGAGGACGACGTCATCACCGCGGTGCGCGTCGGCATCCGTCCCGACAAGACGCCGATCTTGCCGCCGATGGCGTTCTACGTGCCGGGCTGGGCCAAGATGACCGACGACGACGCGCGCGCGCTCGCCAAGTTCATCAAGGCGCTGCCGCCGATCGAGCACAAGGTCGAGAAGAGCGACTTCAAGCCCGCGGGTCCGCCGCCGGGCGCCGGTGGTGGTGCGCCGCCGGCCGGTGCTGCGCCCGCGACGGGTGCCGCGCCGCCTGCTCCGCACTGATCTGCTAGCGGTTGCGGCGGAGCTGCACGAGCTCGGCCGCGGCGCTGGTCTGCGCGCGCCACTGTCCGTAGGTCGCGGCGCGGCCCTCGAGCGCGGTGAGCGCGGCGGCGACGTCGCCGGCGATGGGGGAGGGCTGCGCGTCCTTGAGGGGCGTGCCGGGAAGCGGCATGAACGCGTGGCTGTGGATGCGCGCGCCCGCGTCGGTGAGGCGCCGCGCGAGCTGCATCGTGAGGGCCTGGTCGTCGGCGTCCTCGCCGGGAATGCCGAGGAGGAGGTCGACGTCGGGAACGAAGCCGGCGGCGACGGCGACCGCGACCGCGCGCTCGACGTCGGCGACGTCGTGGCCGCGGCGCATGGCGGCGAGCACGCGCGTCGATCCGGACTGGCCGCCGAGCACGATGTGACGGTTGTCGACCCAGCGCGCGAGGAGCGCCATCGCCTCGGGCGTGACGTGCTCGGGGCGCAGCTCCGACGGGAACGTGCCGAAGTAGAGCTTCCCGCCGGCGGGGAGCGCGGCGCGCACGGCGCCGAGGAGCGCGTCGATGGCGGCGAGCTCCACGCGCTCGTCCTGCGAGCCGTACGAGAGCGCGGTCGGCGTGAGGAAGCGGACGTAGCGGCCGCCTTGCTCGACCATGACGCGCACCCAGCGCACCACGTCGTCGACGGGGCGGTGGCGGAAGCGCGCCTTGAACATGAACGGCGTCTGGCAGAACGAGCAGGCGTAGATGCATCCGCGCGTGATCTCGATGGCGTTCCAGCGGCCGTCGCGCACGTTGAAAGGCGGGAAGGTGTCGAGTGGCAGGCGCGGCGCGGCGCCGGTGGTGATGAGCTCGCCGTCGCGCGACACGGGCGCGCCGAACGCGGGCGCCGCGAGGTGCGCGGTACCAGCGACGGCCCGCGGCGACGTGCCGGCGGCGAGCGCGCGCACGAGCGCGACGAGCGTGGCTTCGCCTTCGCCGATGGCGACCAGGTCCCAGCCGGCGCGCAGGGTGGCGGCGGGCTCGCTCGTGGCGTGGACGCCGCCGGCGACGTGGAGCACGGCGCCGGGCGCGACAGTGGCCGCGGTGGCCGCGCGCACGCGCGCGAGGTCGGCGGCGGTGCGCGAGAAGTCGGTGGAGTAGAAGCTCCACGCGGCGAGCGCGGGGCGGCCGGCGGCGGCGAGCGCCGTAAGGGTCGCGGCCATCTCGTCCGGGTTCCGGACAAAGTGAACGTCGGTGTCGGCGGTGTCGGACGCGGCGGCGAGCGCGCCGGTGACGACGTTCAGGCTCACGATGCCGGAGCGGACGTGATACGCGACGACGGCGGGGCGGACCGGCCCCATCTCAGCCCGCGGCGCGGGCCCAGATCGCGCGCATCGGGAACGCGGGGATGCCGGGCGTGAAGATCTGGAACGGCTCGACGCGCTCGACGAGAAAGCCGGCCTCGCGGATCGCGGGGAGCGGATCGCGGTGCATGTTGCAGCCCTGCGCGTTGAGCGCGAGCCAGAGCGGATTCGCGGCGCGCATGAGCACGCCGGCGACCGCGTGCGGGCTGCGCACGTGCTCGACGAGGCGCAGCGGCGCGCCCGGGCGCAGGACACGCGCGAGCTCGCCGAGCGCGGCGACCGGGTTCGGCACCGAGCACAGCACGAGTCCGACGACCGCGCCGTCACGAGACCGCGAGGGTCCGGGCAGCGCCTCGGCGGTGCCGGACACGATCGTGATGTTCGCGGCCGCCGCCGCGACGCGCGGTGCGGCGAGCGCGGCAAACGCGGCGTCGGGCTCGAGCGCGGTGACGCGCGCGCCCGCGCGGTAGTGCGGGAACATGAGGCCGGTGCCGGCGCCGATCTCGAGGATGTCGCCGGTCAGATCCGCGACCAGGCGCGAGCGCCACTCGCTCATGCCGGCCGAGTCGCCGGCGCCGCACAGCCGATCGTAGAGCTCGGCCTGCGGCAGCGCGCGCTTGAGGCGGAGCGTCGCCGGAGCGTGGCGTGCGAAGTGGACGAGCTCGCGCAGCATGGTCAGGAGCGGCGGCGACGCGGCAACCACGCCAGCGCCGCCATCACGAGCAGTACCAGCGCGGCGCCGCTCGCGCCACCGGCGTCGCACGCGTAGTACGAGCCGCGCCCTTCCTCGTCGGTGCCGTCGTCGCCGGCGCCCGAGAGCGCGATGGTCGTGGTGCCGGAGGCGTGCATGATCTGGAGCGTCGCGATCTTCTCGCCACGCGACTGGGGGCGCAGCTCGATCAGCCACGTGGCGCTGTCGAACGCGGCGATCGATCCGGGTACGGACAGGTCGGAGACCGCCGTGAACTCGGCGGCGTCGCGACCGAAGATGGCGACGCTGGTGACGGCGAGCGGCGAGCTCTCGCAGTTGGTGAGCTCCACGGCGCGCCCGCCCGATGACTCGCCGACCTGCACGGTATCGAGCTCGACCACGGTCGGGCTCGCGCCGACGCCTCCCGCTTGACCGACGGCGCGCAGGTCGACGACGGTGGTGCCGATCGCGCTGTTCGCGGGCACGAGCGTGAGCGCGCCGGTCGCCTCGCCGGACGCCGTCGGAGCCGCGGTGATCTCGAACGCGACGGTATTACCGGCGCGCGCCTGGAGCGCCACCGGGTAGCTGGCGGGCTGGAGCGTCAGCGCGAAGCCGACGCCCTCGACGGTCGCGCTCTCGACGTCGAAGCTGCGCGTGCCGAGGTTCACCGCCGCGAACAGCTGCCGCGCGCTCTGGCCGCCGCACACCGTGCCGAAGTCGACCTCGCCGCCCGGGCTCACCGAGAGGATCGACGTGCGCACCGGCGCGACGATGTCGATGGTGCGGGTCTGGCCACCATCGTAATTGACGGTGAGCATGCCCTGGACGTCGGTGTCGGCGTCCGCGTCGTCGGGATCGAAGGTCACGCGCGCCGTCGTCGAGCCGCCCGCCGCGATCGGCACGCCGGCCAGATCCACGACGGAGAAGGTGGCCGGCGTCACCGTCGCCGAGTCGATCGTCATGTCCGCGCCGCCGACGTTCGCCAGCGTCACGTCGATGAACGTGGTCTCGTCGACGAGGATCTCGGGCAGCTGCGCCGGGCTCGGGGTGATGGCGAGGTTCGAGACGATGCCGGCGCACGTGAGCGGGATGTCGAGCGGGCTCGACGGGTCGTTGCTCGCGATGCGCAGCGTGTCGTTGGCCGCGCCCTCGGCCTGGGGGGCGCACTGGATGGTCAGCGTGCGGCTCTCGCTCGGGACGAGCTGGAAGTTCCCGCCGTTCGAGATGCCGTAGCTGGTGGTGCCGCCGCCGGTGAGCTCCACCGAGGCGACGTCGATCGGCATGCTGCCGTCGTTGCGCACGGTCACGGGGAGGCCGGCGCTGGTCTGCCCGACGATGACGTCGCCGAACGCGAGCGATCCGGAGATCGGCGCGAGCAGCGTGAGCAGGTACTCCGGCTGCTCGCCCGTGCCGTTGACGGTGAGGTACTTGACGCCGTCGTCGAGCTCGATCGTGATCGTGCACGCCTGTGTGCCGGGCACGCTCGGCGAGAACGTGACGTCGAACCGCTGCTGCTGCGTCGTGCAGATCGCGGAGGCGGCCTGTGCGCAGGTCGGGCACGCCTCGCACTCGCGGTAGATGGTCGCCGGATCGCCGAGCGTCGAGAGGTCGAGGGTGAAGTCGTCGCACGCCTCGTAGACGTTCGTGATGGTGTGGTACTCGTTCTGCGACAGGTTGACGCCGACGGTGATCTGGCGCGGCGCCGACGAGCTCCCGAGCGGGACGCTGCCGAAATCCCACGACGACGGCGTGGTGTAGACGGCTTCCTGCTCGGTGCTCGCGACATGCGGCGCGCTACACGCGGCGACGATCGCGAGCGCCGTGACGGCCGGCCATCGGTGAAAGGTCACAGGTGCGCCTCCGCGCCGAGGGTGGGCGTGAGCTGCCAGGCGTCGATATCGTCGGCGGGGTTGAAGACGTACTCGGCGCCGAGCTCGAGCGCGACCGCGAAGCTCGGCGACGCGAACCACGCCAGGCCGGCGGCGGCGCGCCCGCTCGCGCGCGGGCCGTCGTCGAACATGACGGGCACGCCGGCGACGATGCGCGGACGCACCGAGCCGCGGCCGAGCTCGACGTGCGCGGCGATGTACGCACCGACGGTGAGCTCGCCGGGGCGCGCGAAGATGAGGGCGCCGTGGATCTCGACGCGATCGCTGACGCGGAAGAGCGCGCCGGCCGAGCCTGCGGCGCCGCGACCACGGCCGTCGATGAGGGCGCGCGCGGTGACGCCGAGCTTGGAGTCGCCGTGGGGCGTCACGACTGCGTGCACGTCGGTGTCGGGGGTGGTGCCGACGGGGGGCGTGTCGACGGGGCCGGCGTCGACGGGCGTGTCGACCTCGATCGCGGTGAGGCTGAGCGCGACCGCCGCGGTCTTGCCCTTCTTCACCTTCACGTCGATCTGTCCCGGCTCGAAGCCGTCCTTGCGCGCGCGCACCGTGACCGTGCCGGGCGCCGCGCGCCACCGCGCGAGCTGCGACGCCGGCAGATACGGACCGTCGCCGATCGCGATCTCGGCATCGCCGGGCTGCACGGTGATCGCGAGCTGCCCGACGGTGCGGTCGAGCTCGCCGAGGATCTTGGTGACCTCCTTCACGCGATCGGCGGCGACGTCGGGCGCGACGAGGTAACGCGCGTAGACGTTGGCGGCGTCGGCGTTGCGCTCGAGATCGCGCAGCGTCGTGCCGATGTTGAGGAGGATCTTCGCGGATGGGTACGTGGCGTACGCGCGCTCGTAGAGGCCGAGCGCCCCGGGAAGGTCTCCGGTTTCGCGCAGCTTGTTGCCGCCCTGGAGCAGCGCGCGCGCCTCGTTCTTCTTGGCGTCGTCGTCGGCGTCCGCGTGCGCGAGGGTGGTCGGCAGCAAGAGCGAGAACGCCAGCGACAGCGCGATGAGACGGCTCGACGTCCCGCGGCCGCGGCCGGTGGTCATAGATCGGTCTCGATCGGTCCCGTGGTCTTGGGTCGCGTCGGCTTGCGCGTGGGTTTGCGCGCCGGCTTCTTCGTCGTGGTCGTGGTCGTGGTCGGGGTCGGGGTCGGGGTCGGCTTGGTCGTGGTGGTCGACGGCTTTTCGGTGACGCCGGCGGTGATCTTCGCGGGGATGCCGGTGGTGGTGGTTGTCGTGGGTGCGGTGACGGTTTCGGTCTCGGGCGGCGGCGCCGAGGGAGTCGGGGGGATCGTGGACGGCTGTGCGGAGGTGGGGTCGGAGCCGGAGCCGGAGCCGGAGCCGGATCGGGATCCGGTTTCGGTTTCGGTTTCGGTTTCGGTTTCGGCTCCGGATCCGGTGGCGGCTGCGGCTGCG
>DATLEB010000338.1:0-40378 GCA_035525615.1 Kofleriaceae bacterium
GGCATCCCGGCCAGCGCGTCGACGACCTGCTGCTCCGTCGCGTCGGCGCGCGGGAAGTCGCCCATGCGCGGCAGCCCCGCCGAGTGGCTGAGCATCTGGCGCAAGGTCAGCGGGTGCGCGTCGCGCGTCGGGTACACCAGCCCCGCCGCCTCGGGGATCCAGCGCACGAGCGGATCGTCGATGCCGAGGAGGCCCTGATCGCGCAGCGCGAGGATGGCGAGCCCGGTGAACGACTTGGTGATCGATCCGATCCGGTAGACCGTGTCGGCGCGCGCCGGCGTCTTCGTCGCGAGGTCGGCGACGCCGAAGCCCTTCGCGTACGCCGTCTGCCCGTCGATGACGATGGCCACCGCCATCCCCGGCACGTTGTTCGTCTTCATCGCCGCCTCGATCTTCGCGTCGATGGACGCGAACGCCGCCTCGAGCTTGGCGCGCCGCGCCGGATCGGCGAAGCGCGGCACCGCCGCCTTCTCGGCGAAGCGCTGCGGCGGCGCGACGAAGCGCGGCGGAGGCGAGGCGGCGCTGGAGCAGGCCGCGACGAGCGAGAGCGTGGTGACGAGCGTCGGGAATCGCCGGGTCATGGCCCGACGATAACCGCGCTGGGGGCCGTCCCTATTCGGGCCACCCCCCAGAGATCAGATTCCGTGCGTCCCTCGCTGCGCTGATCCGCCGCCGCTCGCAGACGCGAGCGCCGTCGGGCTCCGCTCGGTTCGCACTAGCCGATGACCTTGTTCCGGCCTTCGCGCTTGGCGCGATAGAGATTGTCGTCGGCCATCTTGATGAAGGCCGTGGTGTCGACGTCCTCGCCCTCGACCGTGGCCACGCCGACGGAGATGGTGACGGGGAAGCGGTCGCCCTCGTACTCGAAGACCTCGTCGGCGACCAGCCGGCGGATCTGCTCGCCGAAGATCATGGCCCCGGCGTTGTCGGTCTCGGGCAGCACGCACGCGAACTCCTCGCCGCCGTAGCGCGCGAGCAGCTCCTCGCGCCGGATGCGGCCGAGCAGGCGCTTCGACATCTCCTTGAGGACGTAGTCGCCGGTGAGGTGACCGTGCGTATCGTTGATGGTCTTGAAGTGATCGATGTCGAACATGAGCAGCGACAGCGGCCGGCGGTGACGCGCGCAGCGCGCGATCTCGCGCTCGAGGAACTCGAGGAACGAGCGCTTGTTGTGCGCCCCGGTGAGACCATCGATGATGGTCATCCGGTAGATCTCCTCGTGATACGCGGCCTCGACGCCGGCGCCGCTCAGGAACTTGAAGATGGCGGCGCCGATCTTCAGGAAGTCCGAGTCGCGCAGGATCGAGCGCTGCACCGGCACGTCGTTGACGTAGCTGCCGTTGGTCGAGCCGAGATCCTCGACCATCCACTGCTCGCCGTTGCGGAACACGCGCGCGTGGCGACGCGAGACGCTGTCGCGATCGACCTGGATGTCACAATCGGAGCCGCGTCCGAGGACCACCTCGTTGCGCTGCAGCGGGAACCGCTTGCCCATGTCGGGACCAGGCGGATAGACGAGCACCAGGCAGGCCTCGCCGGAGTCGACCCGCGGCTTGACGACCTGGACCTTGGTGATGCGGGTCTTCCACTCGCTCATCGGGACGGGCGCGGTCTGGTCAAGAACCTCAGAAACTCCAGCGATCTAACCGCCCTCGACCGCATCATGTCAATGTGAGTAGGCGTGCGAGAAGCTAAAGAATTCGACTTCGTAGGCGACGACAGGGGTGTCCTGTGTATCCACGGGTTTACCGGGACGCCGTACGAGGTCCGCTTCCTCGGCGAGTCGCTCGCGGCGCGCGGCATGTCGGTGCGTGGGATCGCACTACCCGGGCACGCGACCCGCGTCCAGGACCTCGAGCCGGTCGGCATGTCCGAATGGACGGAGGCGGTGGTCGCCGCATTCGACGAGATGGCGGCGCGGTGCCGGGCGGTGGCCGTGGTCGGCCAGTCGATGGGCGGGCTCCTCGCCCTGCACCTCGCCACCCGCCGGCCGGTTGCGGCCGCGGCGTCGCTGGCCGCGCCGCTCTGGTTCGAGGGGCTGTCGGGTGTCGTCGCGCGGGTCACGACCCGCGGCCCCCTCGCGGGCAAGGTCCGCTACCTGCCCAAGCTCGGCGGGTCGGACGTCCGCGCGCAGGACGTGAAGCGCGTGAACCCGTCGTACCGGGCGTTCCCGGTGCGCGCCCTGGGGCAGCTGATCGCGTTCATGGAGCTGGTCGACGATGCGCTGCCCGACGTACGCGTGCCGCTCCTCGTGCTGCACGGCGAGCACGATCACACCGCGCCGGTGGGCTCTGCCGCACGGATCGCCGAGCGCGTGAGCGCGCGCGATCTGCGCGTGCGGATCCTGCCGAGGAGCTTTCACCTGCTCGCCATCGACGAGGAGCGCACCATCGTCGCGGCGGAGGTGGGGACGTTCTTCGAACGCTACTTGTGATAAAGCCCTGCGCAGATGCGTCACGTCATCGCCATCGATCAGGGCACCACCGGCACGACCGTGCTCGTTCTCGACGAGGAGCTGCGCCTGCGCGGCCGCGGGTACCGAGAGTTCGAGCAGCACTACCCCCAGCCGGGCTGGGTCGAGCACGATCCCGAGCAGATCTGGGCGTCGGTGACCGACGCGCTCGGCCAGGCGCTGGCGCAGGCCAAGGTCGGCCCCAAGGACGTGGCGGCGATCGGCATCACGAACCAGCGCGAGACCGCGGTGCTGTGGGATCGCGCGAGCGGCAAGCCGGTGCACAACGCGATCGTGTGGCAGGACCGCCGCACGGCCGACGTGTGCGCGCAGCTCAAGCAGGCCGGTCACGCGGCGCGCGTGCGCGAGCTGGCCGGCTTGACCGTCGATCCGTACTTCTCGGCGACGAAGATCGCCTGGATGCTCGACCACGCCGGACTGCGCGGCCGCGCCGAGAAGGACGAGCTCGCGTTCGGCACGATCGACAGCTTCCTCTTGCACCGGCTGACCGGCGGCGGCGTGCACATGACGGACGTGAGCAACGCGTCGCGCACGCTGGTGTTCGAGCTCGAGAAGCTCGACTGGAGCGACGAGCTGCTGGCGCTGTTCAACGTGCCGCGCTCGGTGCTGCCGGCCGTGGCGCCGTCGGCCGAGGTGTACGGAACGACGCGCGGCGTGCCGGGCGTCCCCGATGGCGTGCCGGTGGCCGGCATCGCGGGTGATCAGCAGTCGGCGTTGTTCGGGCAGGCGTGCTTCGAGCCCGGCGACGCGAAGTGCACGTACGGGACGGGCGCGTTCATCCTGATGAACACCGGCACCTCGCCGGTGGCGTCACGCGCCGGGCTGCTCACGACGGTGGCCTGGAAGATCCCGGGCGAGCTGGCGTACGCGCTCGAGGGCTCGGCGTTCATCGCGGGCGCGGCCGTGCAGTGGCTGCGCGACGGGCTCGGCTTCTTCACGAGCGCGGCGGAGATCGAGGCGATGGCCACCTCCGTCGAGGATTCGGGCGGCGTGGTCGTGGTCCCGGCGTTCACGGGCCTGGGCGCGCCGCACTGGCGCCCCGAGGCGCGCGGCGTGATCACGGGGCTGACGCGCGGCACGACGCGGGCGCACATCGCGCGCGCGGTGCTCGAGGGCATCGCGCTGCAGAACGTCGACATCCTGCGCGCGATGGAGCGCGACTCGGGCAAGGCGCTGCGCGTCCTGAAGGTCGACGGCGGCGCCGCGGCGAACGACCTCTTGATGCAGTTCCAGAGCGACGTGCTCGGCGTGGAGATCAGCCGGCCCGAGATGCTCGAGACGACGGCGATGGGCGCGGCGTTCCTGGCCGGTCTGGGCGCTGGCGTGTGGACGTCCAGGGACGCGATCACCGCGGTGTGGCGCGAGCAGCGGCGCTTCAAGCCGACGACGGATCGCGCCGCGGTGGCGGCGCACCTGGCGCGCTGGACCGAGTCGGTGGCCAAGGCATGAGCGACACCGACGAGGAGAAGGGCGTGAAGGCGGCCGACCGGGCGACCGGCCGCAAGGTCGCCGTGGTCGGCATGCTGGTGGCCGGGCTGATCGTGCCCGCGCTCGGCATCGCCGTGGCGTGGAAGAGCTGCGGGCGCAGCGCCGTGGCGGGCGCGATCGACGTGAAGGACTCGAAGCACGGGTCGTGGCGCCTGACGGTCGCGCGGTGCCGCAGCGGCGGCGCGGCGTTCCGCGGCGTCGAGCTCGCCGGGCCCGACGACTCGTCGAAGGCGACGGCGCGCGTCGAGGTCGATCCCATCGACGGGCCGGTGGTGAGCGTGTGGTCGGCGGACGGCCAGGGTCCGCTGGTGGTGAAGAAGAAGGACTGCGCGGACCTCACCGCGGACGTGCGCGACATCGACAAGCGCGACGACGACGCGGAGCCGCGCTACAACGGCAACGTCGGAGGCGCGTGTCCGCTTCCGGGCGGGGGTACGATGACGATCGAAGCGTGGTGGCGCGATTGCGGTGAGTGAGACCAGGTGCTGATCGACGTCTCGACCATCACGACCAAGGCCGAGCTGCACGAGCTGCTCGCGGCGGCGCTCGGGTTCCCCGAGGGCATGGGCCGCACCTGGGACGGCTTCTGGGACTGCGTGACCGGCGACTGCCCGTTGCCGAAGGAGCTCGTGGTGAAGGGGCTCGACCACGTCGAGAAGGTGTTGCCCGACGAGGCCAAGACGTTCCTCGACGTGATCGGCGAGTACAACAGCCGCGACGAGGACGTCGACGGTGACGGCGAGGGTGCCGAGAGCATCCGGCGCTGCGCCGTGACGGTGAGCGCGGACTATCGCTGCTCGATGTTCTACCTGCTGTTCGAGGCGGTCCCGACCGGTGACGCGTGTTTCGGCGACGGCGCCAAGGGCGGCCTCATCTGCTGCTGGGTGAAGTCGGAGAGCGCGCGCGAGGCGCACCGGGTCGCGCGCGCGGAGATCGAGTCGTCGGGCTGGCTCATCGTGTCGCAGGAGCAGATCGCGCCCGCGATGCGCGAGGACTACAGTGACGACACCACCGGGCTGCCGTACTACGAGCAGGCCTGCATCGACGGCATGACCTTCGTGTTCCACACCTGGTCGAGCGACGAGGAGGAAGACGGCGACGACGACGACGATGACGGCGAGGGGGATGAGGACGAGGCCGACAGCGCCGACGACATCCCGCGCGCCTAGCGCCGGCGGTAGCGGTAGTCGACGGACACGCGCAGCTGATCGGCCGTGACGTTGGGCAGCGCGCGGTGGACGGTGAACGCGGAGAAGAAGATGACGTCGCCGGCGGCGAGGTCGGATGCGCGCCATGGCGCGTCGTCCGGGATGTCGGTGCCGACGACGGTGCCGCCGGCGCCGGTCGTGATCGTCGCGTGCGCGCGAACGCCGCCGGTGTGGGAGCCAGGCAACAGCGCGAGCGGTCCGAGCGCGAGCGGACACGCACCGAGCGCGAGCCACGCGGTCCACGCGCCCTCCGGATCCTTCACGTACGCCGCATCCTGGTGCGGCTGCGTCGCGAGGTCCGTCGCGCCTGGCGACACCAGGCGACACACGTCGCCGACGCCGAGCTGCGGCTCGTCACCGACGAGCGCGCGGATCACGCCCACGATCTCGGGCGCGGCGCCGAGCGCGCGGAACTCGTCGGTGACGAGGACGTCGGCGAGAAACGACGTCCAGCGATCGTCGTCGTACCGCCCGAGCCGCAACGCCGGATCGCTGCGTCCCGCCACCAGCCAGCCACGCCGCGCGAGCACGTCCTCGACGAGATCGCGCAGCGGCACGAGGCGCGCCGGCGCGAGCAATCCGGGCACGTAGAGGAAGCCGTCCTCGGCGGCCCGGGTCCGCCGCGCGTCGTCGTCGATCGGCGCCGGCACCAGCGGCAGCGGCGCGATCATGCGGTGCGCGGCGGCGCGACGGCGAGGAGGCGAGCGGCGCGCTCGGCCGCGGCGTCGGCGAGGTCGTTCTCGCCGAGCGCGCGACGTGCGGCGGCGAGATCGCGCAACGTCTCGCCCAGCGCGCGCTCGCGACCGCTCAGCCGCTCCCAGCCGAGGACGGCGCGCTCGAGCGGGCCGATCGCGTCGGCGGCCCGGTTCTCCGCGATGCGCAACCGGCCGACCAGCGCCTGACAGCGCAACCGCGTCGGCGTCGGCGCGAGGCGATCGGGCTGGCACAGCGACCACGCGCGATCGAGCACGATGCCCGCCTCCGGCATCCGGCCCGACGCGATGTTGGCCTCGGCCAGGTGCAGAAGTGACACCGCGACGAAGCCGTGGTTCGAGCCGTGCGTGATGCTGTCGAGCTCGACGGCGCGCGTGAAGCACTCCGCGGCATCGAGCGCGCGCCCACGCGCCAGCAGGCACGTGCCCCAGTTGTTGAGCAACCGCGAGCGCAGGGACGCGTTCTCGCCGACGCGCTCGAGCGCGACCTCGGCCGCCGCCATCACGCCCTCGGCCTCGTCGAACCGCTTGAGCCCGAGCCCGACGACGAGCACGAGGAACGTCCACGTGTTCGCGACCTGCCAGTCGTCGCCGGCACGCGCCGCCTCGCGCGCCGCCTCGAGTAACGTCACGCGTGCGCCGAGCGCGTCGCCCGTCCGGTACTGCAGGTTGCCGCGCAGGTACAGCATCGCCGCGCGCAGCGGCCGGTACCCGAGGCGATCGATCTCCGGCCCGGTCTCGGCGAGGATCTTGAGCGCGGCCGGCAACGCCCCGCGCGACTTGTGCGCCCACGCGCGCTCGAGCTGGCTGCGCAGCTCCTCGACCTTGCGCGCCACGAACAGGTCGTCGGGGGGCGGGAACGCCGCGATCATCGGATCCATCGACGCCGAGCCATCGAGCGCCGAGAGCCGCTCGCGCTCGCGGTCACGGGTCAGCTCCTCGACGACCACGTGCATCGACGGCCACCGCTCGCTCGGCCGCACCGACACCGCGCGCTCGACCAGCGAGCGCAGCCACTTCGGCGCCGTCGCGGTCGCCGGCCACGGCCGCATCTCGCCGCTCGCCACGGCCTTCATCAGCGACGCGATGTTGTCGCCCAAAAACGGCCGCTGCCCGGCCAGCGCCTCGTACAGGCACACGCCGAACGCGAACTGATCGGCGCCCGGCCCCACGGCGACCGCGCGGATCTGCTCGGGCGACATGTAGCGCGGCGTGCCGACCGCCGCGCCGGCCGGCGTGATGCTCTCGTCGAGCGCGAGCACCGCCGCCTCGCCCGGCACGACGTGCGTCTCGCCGCCCTCGGACCAGCGCACCAGCCCGAAGTCGACGACGCGCACGCGGCCGTCGGTGCCGACCATCACGTTCTCGGGCTTGAAGTCGCGGTGCACCAGCCCGGCGTCGTGCGCGGCCGCCAGCCCGCGCGCCGCCTGCACGAACACGCCGACGATCTCGCGCAGCGTGCGCGGCCCCGCCGCCATCCACTCGCGCAGGCGCGGCCCCTCGATCAGCTCCATGCAGATGAAGACCTGCTCGCCGGTCTCGTCGCGGTGGATGCCGACGTCGTGGATCGCCACGATGTTGGGGTGCGCCACGCGCGCGATCGCCTGCGCTTCGCGCAAGAGGCGCGTCGACCGCGCCGCCGAGCTGCCGGCGTGCACGAGCTTGATCGCGACCTGCCGCCCCAGATCCGGGTCGTGCGCGCGATAGACCACGCCCATCGCGCCCGCGCCCAGCTCCTCGATCACCACGTAGCGCGAGATCTCGCGCAGGGGCTCGTGGATCGGGCCGAGCTCGTCGCCGAGAGCGCCCTGGTCAACCGTGCTGTCGTTGCGGCGGGTCACGCCCGCGCAGCTTACACCGCGCCTAGAACTTCTAGAGGGCGCCGCTCCCGCTGTTCATGAACGCGTCTGACACGTCGACCCGCACGATCGTGGAGGCCGCGACGCCGTAGTCGAAGGTCACCCTCCCCGCCCCATCCGTGGTGAGCGTCTGCGCCGTTCCCACCGGCACGTCGCCGGTCGCGTACGCGCGGATCGTGACCGCCTGCGTGCGCAGCGGCACCGCCACGTTCGACGCCTGGTTCATGTCCATCAGGCGATAGCCCTTGGTGGCAAGCCAGTTGCTCGCCACCGTCACGACGTTGCCGGTGCGCGACGCCGAAATGGTCAGCGTGCCCGCGGTGACGTCGAACGCGTTCGAGTCGAGCGTCCAGCCGTCGCCGACCACGTGGAAGCGGTACTTGCCCAGCGGCAGCGCGCCCCGCTTGTCGAGCGCATCGAGCCCGCCCGTCGAGCCGACCCACGGCACGGTCTGCCACTCGACGGCCCACACGTGCGTCTGCGCGCCGCCCTCGCGGATGAGCGGGCTCGGCGCGTACGTGAGAATGAAGTCGCCGTCGCGCACGGGGCGGCCGCTGCCGCGCAGCACGGTCTCGTACGTGCCGCTGTTCGGCGCGGTCTCGCGCTGGATCGTCACCTCGGGCGTCTTGGTGAGCGGGTCGTCTCCGTTCCACACGAACGTCGCCAGCCCGGTGACGCGCGGCACGCTCGCCGCCGGCTGCGCCTGCGCGGGACGACCCGAGCGCATCCACAGATCGGTCGTGATCGTCGCCGGCACGGTCCCGCGCTGCGGCGCCGGGTTGTCCTGCGGCAGGCTGTCCATCGGCACCGGGATCACGACGCGGTTCGCACCGCCGGACGCCGCGTCCGGCCGCGTCGCCATCATCGCCTGCGGCATGAGCGCCTTGAGCTTCTCCGCGACCATCTCGGCCTCGAGCGGTCCACCGAACGTCACGCTCGGCTCGTAGCCGCCGCGCAGCCAGTCCTCCGGCGTCATGCAGTAGCCGATGTGGCCCTGCGAGTAGCCGATCGCGATCGTGTGCGGCAGATCGACCGGCGACCACGCGCGGATCTTGTCGGCGAGCAGCACCGAGAGCTCGCCCGGCATCGCGGGCACGAGATAGTCGCCGAGGCGCAGGACGGAGACGGTCGTGCGCGTCGTACCGCACGCCGGACCGGTCTCGCTGATGTCGTCGATGGTCAGGCCCAGGAGCTGCGACAGGATGCCGCTCGCCACGTCCATGCGCACGCACGAGCCGTAGACGTCGAGCCCGTCGGCGCCGGGGATGGCGGCCGCCGGGAACAGCGCGGTGTCGGTCTCGCACAGCGCGGCGCCGACCGGCGCGTTCCACTCGTCGATGGGCGAGATGAGGCCGGTCTTCGCGCTCGCGTTGGTCCACACCTGCCCGTCGGGCGTGCGGCTCAGATCGAACGGCGCGTAGGTGAGCGCGCCGTCGCGTAGCTGGTACGTCTCGGGGAACGGGCCGAGCTCCACCGACTGGGTCACCATCGACAGCGCGAGCTGGTCGCTCATCGCGCCGCCCGCGGCGGTCCACGCCGCCATCACGGTGTCGACCGCGGCCCGGCCGTTGCCCTCCGCCGCGAGCCACGAGAAGCACGGATCGGTCGACGCGCCGGGGCGCGGCTGGTTGCAGTCCATGCCGCCGTGGCCCACCGCCGACGTGTCGGCGCCCGCCGACTGGATGTGCATGACGAGCACGTTGCGATCGAAGCGCTCCTCGACCATGCGCTCGAAGCCGCCGACCGCGTCGGTGGAGGCGAGCGGGTTGTCCTGATCGTTCAGCACCGGGTGCATGCCCACGACGGGGATGATGGCGAGCGGCGTGTTGTCCATCCGGTCGATACGGATGAGGCGGAACTGATCGTCCTTGCGGTTGCCGCCCGGCATGTCGTCGTTCTCGCCGCGGCGCTCGCGGTTGATCTGATCGCTGGGATCGAAGTCGATGTCGCTGAAGAAGCCGATCTTCGCCGGCTGGAGCGAGGTGATCGCGGCGCGCGCTGCCTCCTCGATCGCATCGGTGAAGCGCTCGTGCACGACCTCGCGGAACTCGCCCGAGCCGACCTTGAGCGGCGAGTGGCCCGTGAACTGCGACCACGCCGAGTGGCTGTGCGACGTCGAGATCATGATCTTGCCGCGGTACTCGGGGCCGAGGCGGCGCTCGGTCTCGTAGATCCAGTCCTCGTAGACGAAGATGGCGTCGACCTTGAGCCACACCACGGTCTCGACGCCGACCTTGAGCGCGACCGCCTTCACCCTGGGCTTGGTCTCGACGCCGACGGTGGCCTGCCACTCGCGCGCGATGGCGACGATGCGGTTGTCGACGGGCTCGAACGAGCCGAGGAAGTTGGCGCGGCCGGTGTAGCCGCCGAGGCCGGTGCCGACCGGGATGTCGAGGTAGACCTCGCCGGTGCCGGCCTCGAGCGTGCCCGGCGCGACCGGCGTGCCGGCGTGCGCGTTGGCCTCGACCGGCTCGAACGTGCAGTGCGCCGTGCTGACCACTCCGCCGTCGACGTCGTCGTCGGCCGCGTCGTCGCCTCCGCAGCTGCAGCCGGGAACGAGCCCGGCGGCCGCGATGACGAACAAGGCCCGGACCATGGACGCAGGACGGCTCACCCTCATGCGCCCGAACCTACCGCGCCGCCGCCCAGCCGTGAGTGGTACTTCGACGGTCCTAGCCAGCCTGTAGCCCGCGCCACAGCGCCGAGCGGACGTCCTCGTACTTCGCAGGCAGCTCGACCGGCTGGTTGCGCCAGCGCGGCGCCGGCACGTCGGCCAGCCGGCCCTCGTGATAGCCCACCTTGAAGTCGGCGAACTTGAGGCCGCTCGCCGTCGACACCACGACCACGCGATCGCTGCGGCGCACCTGGCCGCCGACCACGAGCTTCTCGAGCGCCGCGAGCGCGACCCCGGTGTGCGGGCACGTGAACAGGCCGTGGCGGTCGGCGCGCGCGGCCGCGTCGGCGAGCTCCGCCTCGGACGCCGCCTCGACCACGCCGTCGGCACGCTGGATGGCACGCACGGCCTTCTTCCAGCTCACCGGGTTGCCGATCTGGATCGCCGACGCGAGCGTCGTCTTCGCGGGCACGGCCTCGAAGGCTTCGAAGCCGCGCAGGAACGCCTGGTGGAGCGGGCTCGCGTTCGCCGCCTGCGCGACGCAGATGCGCGGGCTGCGCGTGATGAGCCCGAGGTCGATGAGCAGCTGGAAGCCGGCGCCGAGCGCGCTCACGTTCCCGAGGTTGCCGCCGGGGATGACGACCCAGTCGGGGATCTCCCACCCCAGCTGCTGCACGATCTCCATCGCGACGGTCTTCTGACCCTCGAGGCGGAGCGAGTTCATCGAGTTGGCGAGGTACACGCCCTCGCGCGACGCGAGCTCCTGCACGATCGCCATGCAGCCGTCGAAGTCGGTGTCGAGCGCCAGCACGAGCGCGCCGTTGGCGAGCGGCTGCACCAGCTGCGCCGTCGAGATCTTGCCGCGCGGCAGGATCACGACGGTGCGCACGCCGGCGGCCGCGCCGTAGGCCGCGAGCGCGGCCGAGGTGTCGCCGGTCGACGCGCACGCGATCGCGGCGAGGTTCTTCCCGTCGGCGATCATCTGCTTCACCGTCGAGACCAGCACCGTCATCCCCAGGTCCTTGAACGACCCGGTGTGCGAGACCCCGCACTGCTTGACCCGCAGGTCCTCGATGCCGAGCTCGCGCGCGAGCGCCGGCACCGGCAGGAGCGCGCTCGTGCCCTCGCCCGCCGTCACGATGTGCTCCTCGCGCACGTGCGGCGCGACCAGCTCGCGCTTGCCCCACACGCCCGACGTGTCGGGGTGACGCGTGCCGCGCCAGCGCTCGTCGAAGAGCGCGCGCCAGGCCGCCGGCGAGCGAGCGAGCAGCGCGTCGCGGTCGTGCACGACCTCGAGCAGGTCATTGCAGCGCGGGCAACGGTAACGGACCTCGTCCAGCGGCCACCGGCCGTCGCAGCCGGCGATGCACTGGAACCACGCCGAGAAGCTCATACCCGCCACTATCCCACCATCGTCACGCCGAGCGAGCTTCGATCGCGGCCAACCGAGGCTTCAATTCTTGTACGAGAGATTGCCATCCACGGCGGATGGCAACCCGGTAGAGGTCGGCGGCCTGGTGCGGCCGGCGCAGGTGCTCCATGGCCGTCGCGGCGACGACGATGCGCTCCACGGGCTCGTCGACCCAGTCGCGGACGCCGCGCTCGCGGGTCTGGCGCAGGAGCGCCAGGGCCTGCGATGGACGTAACTTCGCGAGGAGGTCGCCGATCCAGCGCGGCGTGTCGATCATCATCTGCGGGCGCGCGCGCCCGGCGAGGAGGCGATTGGCCATCGCATGATCACCGGCGGCCAGCGCGAGCCGCGAGGCGTGGATCATCGTGTTGTCCGGGATGGCGGTCGCGGCGAGGAGCGCGGCGCCGAGTCCGAGGACGAGCTCGGGGCGACGCTGCACCTCGGGCAGACCGACCACGAGCGGCAGCGTCACGTCGTCGAGCGCGTGCGCGAGCGCCTCGGTGAGACGCGCGGCGAGCGCGGCCGGCGCGATGGTCGCGAGCTCCTTGCGCAGGTCCGATTCGCCGGCGAGCGCCGGGAAGCGCTCCACGAGATCGTGGGCGCCGTCGTCGTACCACTCGTCGGCGACGAGCGTGCTCACGTTGCCGCTGCCGACCACCTCGGTGCGCATGCGGGCGGCGAGGTCGAGCGCGCGATCGCGCACGATGCGCCCGAACTCCAGCTTGCCGTCGTGCGCGTACGGCTCGAAGGTGAGGATGCGGCCGCCGTCGGTGAGCGCGAACAGGCATCGGCCGGCGACCTTGCCGTCGGCGCGGTGCGCGTAGAGCACGCGCTTGTTGATGTCCGCCGCGTTGGTGACGACCGAGAAGAAGTTGACGCCGTCGGCGCCGAGGCACGTGTTGAAGTGCTCGCCCATCACGAACACGTCGAGCGGATCGGCGGCGAAGCCGACCGTGAGCGCGGTGCCGTCGGCGGCGGTCACGACACGCGCCGGCTCGTCGAGCCACGGCGCCGGATCGATGCCACGGTCGCGCAGCCCGGCCAGGAACGCCTGGTTCCTGGGATCGTCACGCAGATCCCACGGCCGCGCGCCGGCGCGCTTGCGCAGGAGCCGCATGGCGAGGGCACGCGACGCGTCGGGCAGCTTGGTGAGGCCGGTGAGCACGGCGACCCGCTGGCGGTCGAGCGGCCAGCCCGGCCACGCGTCGAGGCCGCACCCCTCGGCGATCGCCATCGTGGCGAGGACGGTGACCGCGGCGCTGAAGCGATCGATCGCGATGTGCGCGGCGACGCGCTCGATGCGCTCGGCGAGGCGGGCGAGGCGCACCGCGCCGGGCGTGCGCGAGCCGCGCTCGAGGCGAGCCAGCCGCCCGACGGCCGACGGGCTCTTGTGCCGGCCGGCGCGCAGCGCGGTGAGCTCCTTCGCGGCGTCCTCGGGATGCGGCAGATCGCGGCGCAGGATGCGGCGCACCGTGACCTCGGCGTCGGCGTCCGCGGCCGCGAGCCGCGTCAGCGCGCCGCGCAGCTCGGGCGGATAGCCGTCGAGCCAGCGCATGCCGCGCGTATCGCGGACCAGGGGCGGCCAGCTCTTCTGCGCGACCACGGCGGCGGTGGCTGCGGCGTCGACGATGATGCGGCTCTTCTTCTCGTCGAGGATCCGGCGCAGCACCCACGTGCCGCCGGCGGCCCGCGCGTGCTCCACGAACGCGGCCACCTCGCCCGTGGTGCGCGCCGGAAGCTCGTCGCAGATCGCGGTGATGATCGCGAGCGCGGCGACCAGCTCCTTCACGGCCTCGCCGCCGAGCGCGACCGCGGCGCGCACCTGCGCCACGTCGAAGTAGCCGTTCACCTTCGCCGCGCCCTCGATCACCTCGGCGACGAGCGCGGGCGCGAGCGCGGTCGGCACGAACGCCATCGCGCGATCGATGATCGCGTACGTGATCTCGCCCTTGGCCGCGCACGCCGCCATGATCGCAGCGACGCGCTTCGCGTCGGCCTTGCTGACCACGGAGCGGCGGATCGGCTGCGCGTAGCAGCCGCCGCTGCCGTCGATGGCGGCGCGCCACGGCGACAGCATGCGCTCGGGCGCGGCGCCGTTCTCGATCTCCTCGGCGAGCGCGTCCCACAGCCAGGCCTGCTTGCGCTCGCCGGCGACCTCGGCGTCGTCGCGCAGCTCGTCGCACAGGCGCATACGCGCGAGCGGTCCGAGCGTGGTCGGAACCAGCTCGAGCAACCGCACCAGCGCCGGGAGGTGCGGCGCGAAGCCGTGCCACGCCGCCTGCTCGATCACCGCGAGGTACGCGAAGAGATCGAACGCGGGCGGGACGTCCTTGTTGGTCGCGGCGACCGCGTCGAGGTTCGCCTGCAGGTAGTCCTTGTCGCGCGACGAGCCCCGCGCCACCGCCTCGCCGCGCTCGAGCTGCGGCTGCGACCGCCTCCACCAGCGCCCGACCCTCTCGAGCGGCGTCGCCAGATCGACGACCTCGAGGACGGTGAGCACGCGCTTGCGTGCGGCGTCGTCGACGGTGGCGAGGCGCGCGATCCAGTCGACGATGGGCGAGGTCGACGTCTTCGGCGGCACCGGCTTCGCGAGCGCGGCGATGCTGCCGCCGACCGTGAGCGTGCGCAGCAGCTGGTCGACCGACTTCGCGTAGTCGATCACCGAGCCGGGCAGCGGCGCGTCGATGCCGGCGAGCGCGAGCAGCGGGTCGACCAGGCCGGCGCCGTGCTCGTCGGCGAACGCCGCGAGCCGCAGCACGGCGAGGACGCCGCGCGGGCCCGCCTGGGCGCCGATGACGCTCGCGACCATCGCGCCGCGCGAGTCGAGCCAGCGCAGCGTCGTGGCCAGCTGCGCCGGGCGCGCCAGCATGGCGATCACGGCCGCGTCGATGACCTCGACGAGCTCGGGGTGCGCCGCGCGCAGCTGCGTGTGCAGGCGGCGCACGTTCGCCGGCAGGATCGCGATGGGCGCCGCGGGCGTGACGCCCGAACGCAGCGCGTGGCTCACCGCGGTGAGCACGGCGTCGACGGCGGCGCCCCAGTGCGCGACGTCACCGACCACCGTCTCGAGCGCGTCGCCGTGATCGGACACGAGCGTCTTCTGCGCGCGCCGCGCTCGGGAGATCAGCGCGCTCTCGACGAGAAACGGCGGCGTACCGTCGAGGCGGTGCCAGCGCAGACCGGCGTCCGTCACCTCCGGGAAGCCGACCAGCCACCCCAGGTGCGCGTGCACGAACATGCGCGCGCGCCGCTCGCTCTCGGCCGCGCGTGCACGTTTCGCCTCACGAGGCGCTGCTCGCCCCCGCTTCACCATGGGGCGGAATAGGTAGCACGCAGCGCGATCACGGTCCGCTGTCGGGCGCGGCGGGCGCTGCGATGCCCGCGTCCGGCACGACCGGCGCGCCGGCCCCGCGCACCAGGCTGGCGATGCCGTTGGCGTCGAGCGCGGCGCGGAGCTCTTCCCACGTGCCCTGTCGCGCGTCGCCGGCGACGACCACGTCGGCCCCCGCCGTCGCCACCTTGCACGCCGCGATCACCTCATCGACCGTCGACGGTTTCCCATCGATCTGGATCCCCGTCCCGTCCACTCTCACCATGCAGCGCGCCGGCGCGACTTCTCTGCCCGTGCCCGTGCCCGTGCCCGATCCCTGCTGCCCGAGCACGCCTTTGCTCGATCCACCCCCGACCCCGAGCCCTCCCTTCCCGAACCCGAAACCGCCACCGCACCGCGCGATCAGGAACACCGCGACGATCGCCGCGATCGCAATGGCCCAGAACAGCAGCCGGCCCATGCGGCCACGCCGCTTCAACCTCACCGAGGCTTCTCCGCGGCTCATTGCGCTCCTCCATCTCGCGACACCGCCGGCTGCGGCTGCGGCTGCGGCGAGATCATCCCCGGCTCCACGATGATCGCCATCCCCTGCTGCTCGCTCTGGCAACGCGCCACGTCACGGCGCAGCCCCGCGACGAGCGCGACCGACATCTCGGCGAGGGCCACCGCCGGCGAGATCACGACGACGTAGCCCGGCAGCTCGGCCACGCGCAGCTCGTGCGCGACCACGCCGCACACGCGCAACGCCGGCGCGCGGTCGCCGAGGTACGCCACCGCGATGTCGGGATCGGCCACGCGCTCGAGGAGTGGCAGCCCGAGCGCGTGTTTCTCACCCGCCCACTCCACGTCGACGATCGATCCGTCCGCGTCGATGCGCACGGCCACCATGGGCGCGCTCTTCATGCGCGTGGTCGTCACCGAGACCGCCGCGTCGCGCAGCGCCACGAGCTCGGCCGGCGCCGCCGGCACCACCGGCCCCGGCGACGCCTTCGTCGCCTGCGCCTTGGCCAGCGCAGCCTCCTCCGCCTCGGCCACGCGCGCCTCGCCGCGCGCCGACGACTGCACCAGCGACGCGAACACGATGATGAACAGCACGTCGAGGAGCGACGTCAGCGACCCCTCGGGCTTGGTCCGCCTTCTCACGGCTGTTCCTTCGCGCCCTCACGGCCCCGACGGCGCGCGTCCCACGCCTCGATGTTGCGGTCGGCGGCGTCGACCCACGCGTTCAGCTTCACGCCGTAGATCGACGACAGCACGATCGAGAACGCGAGCCCGAAAACCGTCGTCCACACCGCCAGGGCGAGCGGGCCGAGGAGCTCCTTCACGTTGTCGCCGCTCACCATCAGCGAGAGGCCCAGCCCGAGCACCGTGCCGAGGAGGCCCAGCTGCTTCAGCAGATCGCACCAGAAGAAGAGCGCCCCCTCGACGCGAAACGCGCGCAGCTGCCACGACCGTACCTGCTTCTGCGCCCACGCCTTGTCGTTGGACTCGAGGACGGCGTGCGCCTCGTCGCGGATGGCCTCGATCTCGAGGCCGGTCTGCCGCCCCGCCGCCTGCTGGTCGACGAGATCGAGCCCGAGGTGGTCGCTCACGGCGCGCACCCAGCGCAGCTCGGTGCGCAGGTGCAGCCCGGCGCCGACGAACACCAGCGTGATGACCACCAGCATGAGGGCGGTGAGCCCCCAGCCGTTCACGAACTCGCTGATCACGCCGGCATCATACCCTCGATCACTGCACCGGTTCGTCGATCGGCTCGGGCGGGACGAGGAAGAACACGTCGCGCGTGTCGAGCGTGGTCACGCCGTCGCCCACGACCTCGACGGTCGCGCGGTACAGCTGCGGCACGTCGGTCGCCGGCACCGTCGTGTTCATCTTGGCGATGAGCTTCCAGCACACGCCCGTGCCGGCGCGAACGTCGACGTACGCGTCGTCGAACGTGTCGCTGTTGGTGTCGATGTCGTTCAGCATGTTGGCGCAGAGCGCGGTGCCCTGCTGCAGCGTCTCGAGGTGATCGACGAACGAGGTCACCGCGTTCACGGCGTCGCTCGGGTCGTCCTGGATCGGCGCCGACATGTCGAGCGGGATGTTGTTGGCCAGCGTGCGGATGCCGTTCTCGATCGCGGCGGCCGAGTTGGCGCCCGAGCCGTCGAACACGAGCGGCGCGTTGCCGTTCTGCGAGTCGACGGCGCCGGTGTTGGTCGCCATCGTGCGCAGGTCGGTCTCGACCGAGGTGCCGGCGAAGCCCGAGCCGCCGATGCCGACCAGCTTGGCGCTGCGGGCGGCCATCGCGGGACGGACCACCGTGTTCCAGTCGGGGCACTTGTTGGTGTCACCCGCCGACAGCGGCGGCTCGTCGGTGGCGAGCAGGATGACGGGCAGCGAGCCGTCGCGGAAGCAGGGGTATCCGAACGCCGCGAAGCCGGCGTTGGCAGCGGGCGAGCCCACGCAGGTGCTGCGCGGCGGAAGCGTGCCGCCGCTGAGACCGCACGAGCCCTGCGCCGCCGTGCCCATGCCGGTGATCGCCGACCACACGCTGAAGTTGAGCGGCTCGGCGCAGCAACCACCCGGCTCCGTGATGGGCAGGCCAGCGAAGTTCGCGTTGGGCTGGAGGTCGGCGAAGTTGGCGTAGGTCTGCGCGCCCGAGCCCGAGTAGCCGACGGTGCCGGCGCCGGCCCAGAGGTCGGGGATGCACGTGGCCGGGTTGCCGCTGCCGTTGGGCGGGCACGTGAGGTTGTTGCGAACCGTCGAGAGGTTGTTGCGGACGGTCGTGATCTCCTGGGACATCGAGCCCGAGCGATCGACGATCACGTACATGTCCACCTGCTGGAGGCGGCTCGTGAAGTCGAGGTCGTCGTCCATCGGCGACGGCGGATCCTGGTACGGCACGACGAACACGAAGTCGCCGTTGGCCTGCGGGTTGTCGTTCGGGTTGTTCGGGTTGGTGCCGGCCGCGTCCTCGACGAGGTCGGAGACGCCGTCGCCGTCGCTGTCGGCGTTGCCGGCGTCGGTCTCGGTGCCGTCGCGCGTGCCGTTGCAGTTGGCGTCCTCGGTCGCGTCGGGGATGCCGTCGTCGTCGCTGTCGCGATCGACGAAGTCGTAGCGGCCGTCGGCGTCGATGTCGCGCGGCGGCACGACGCCGCCCGACTCGGTCTGATCGCTGCGGCAGTCGCCGTCGCTGTCGAGGTCGCGCCAGTTGCCGACCATGTCCATGTCGAAGTCGGTCGTGCTCTCGTAGAGATCGCCGATGGTGTCGTTGTCGCTGTCGGTGTCGCGGTAGTCGGGGTTGCCGTCACCGTCGGTATCGACGGGGTTGTTCGGATCGCTGCCGATCTCGAACTGGTCGCCGATGAAGTCGCCGTCGTTGTCGGGATCCTGGAAGTCGCCCTTGCCGTCGCCGTCGATGTCGCCGGTGCCTTCCACGGCGTCCGGAACGCCGTTCCCGTCGGCGTCGAGATCCTGGAAGTCGGGCGTGCCGTCGTTGTCGGTGTCGAGCGGGCGTGTGCCGGGATCGGTGTCACCGGCCTCGCGGTAGTCCTCGATGCCGTCGCCGTCGGAGTCGGTGTCCTGATAGTCAGGCGTACCGTCGCCGTCGGTATCGGTGCTGGACGCAGCGCCTTCGTCGGCATCGGAGATGCCGTCCGCGTCTTCGTCGCCGACGGGCGGGTTGACGCCATCGTCGTCACCGGAGCTTCCGCAGCCGAAGACGAGTGCCGTGAGAGCAGCGCAAACGAACAGGCGAAGCTTCATCGAGAGTCCCCTGGGAGAAGGTGCAGACCGACTCATTCAAGTATCATGCGAGACGTTGAGACGCCGCAACTACTTGAAATGCCTACGTTGTCGCCGATGTGGTCCAACCTCGGTGCGGCCAGGTGACCTGAGCCAACCTGGCACAGCTGCCAACGCCGTTGGTCGTGCCGGGCCAACGGCTGAATGAGCCTATTGGGCCAGTGCGGACCGCGCGGAGCCCGACGGCGCTCGCGTCTGCGAGCGGCGTCGGAATCGGCGAAGCAAGGGACGCACGGAATGTGATGACCAGGGGGTGGCCCTGAATAGGGCCAGCCCCTAGAGTCAGCGGCCGTGGGAACCCTCACGCTCGTGCGGCACGGGCAGGCTTCGTACGGCGCCGCCGAGTACGACCGGTTGAGCGAGCGCGGAATCGAGCAGGCGCGCGCGCTCGGCCGACGCTGGGCCACTACCCGGTTCGTACCCGACGCCATCTACGCCGGCCCGATGCGGCGGCAGTCCGACACCGCCACGCTGGCCGTCGAGGCGGCGCGCGACGCCGGCCACGACCTGCCCACGCCGACGGTGATCGACGAGCTCGCCGAGTACCCGGCGTTCGAGCTGCTCGGACGCTTCATGCCGCAGTTCGTGCAGGCGCATCCCGAGCTGCGCTCGCTCCTCGACGGGACCGCGACGAAGGCCGATCGCCACGCGCTGATGGATCGCGGCTTCTGGCTCGTGATCGACGCGTGGACGCGCGATCAGCTCGACTGCGGCGACATCGAGACGTTCGGCGCGTTCGTCGAGCGCGTCGGTCGCGCGATGACGCGCATGACGGACGCACACGGCGGCGGCGGCGCCCGCGTCGTCGGGGTCACGTCGGGCGGACCGATCGGCGTCGCGCTCAAGCTGTCGCTCGGGCTCGACGCGATGGCCACCGTCAACCACTGGCGCCTCGTGCGCAACGCGTCGGTGACCGAGCTCCTGTGGCGCTCGGCGAAGCCCAAGGAGCTCTCGCTCCTCGGCTTCAACCATATCGATCATCTCCCGGCCGAGCTGCACACCTTCCGCTGATTGGAGCCGCTGCCATGGACTTCGCCGTTCCCTCCCACCTCGCACCCACGCTCGAGCGCATCGATCAGCTCGTGAACGATCGCATCATCCCCGCCGAGCGCGAGGTGATGGAGCGCGGCTGGGTCGGCGCCGCCGGCGTGCTCGAGGAGCTGCGCGCCGCCGTGAAGGCCGCCGGGCTGTGGGGCCCGCAGATCCCGAAGGAGCTCGGCGGCATGGGGCTCGGCCTCGTCGATCACGGGCTCGTGAGCGAGCGGCTGGGCCGGTCGCCGCTCGGGCACTACTCGTTCGGCGCGCAGGCGCCCGACGCCGGCAACCTCGAGGTGCTGCACAAGTGGGGCACGCCGGCGCAGAAGGCGAAGTGGCTCGAGCCGCTGGCGCGCGGCGAGATCCGCTCGTGCTTCTCGATGACCGAGCCGGAGAACCCGGGCTCGAACCCGGTGATCCTGTCGTGCGAGGCGGTGAAGGACGGCGACGACTACATCATCAACGGCCACAAGTGGTTCACGTCGAGCGCCGACGGCGCGGCGTTCGCGATCGTGATGGCGGTGACCGATCCGGGCGCGGCCAAGCACGCGCGCGCGTCGATGATCATCGTGCCGACCGACGCGCCCGGCTTCGAGCTGGTGCGCAACATCCCGATCATGGGCGACGCGGGCGCGGGCTGGGCCAGCCACGCCGAGATCAACTACAGGAACGTGCGCGTGCCGCAGTCCAACCGGCTGGGCGCCGAGGGCGCGGGCTTCCTCATCGCGCAGGAGCGCCTCGGACCCGGGCGCATCCACCACTGCATGCGGTGGATCGGCATCTGCGAGCGCGTGTTCGATCTGATGTGCACGCGCGCGGTGACGCGCAAGATCGACGAGGACAAGACGCTGGCGTCGCGGCAGATCATCCAGGCGTGGGTGGCCGAGGCGCGCGCCGAGATCGACGCGGCGAAGCTCTTGACCTTGCGCGCGGCGTGGACCATCGAGAACCAGGGCTTCCACAACGCGCGCGATCAGGTGTCGATCATCAAGTTCTTCGTGTCGGACGTGATGATGCGGCTCGTGGATCGCGCGATCCAGGTGCACGGCGCGCTCGGCATCACGAGCGACACGCTGCTCGCGCACTACTACGTTCACGAGCGCGGCGCGCGCATCTACGACGGACCCGACGAGGTGCACAAGATGGTCGTGTCGCGCCGCATCCTCGATCGCTACGGTGCGAAGCCATGACGGACCTGCGTCCGCCGCGCGCGGGCGAGGAGCTGCCGGTCGACACGCTCGCGCCGTGGCTCGACGAGCAGCTCGGCGGTCACGCGCCGATCGAGGTGCGGCAGTTCCCCGGCGGCCATTCGAACCTGACCTATCTCGTGCGCCGCGGCGGCGACGAGTACGTGCTCAGGCGGCCGCCGTTCGGCAGCAAGGTGAAGAGCGCGCACGACATGGGGCGCGAGCACACCGTGCTGTCGGCGCTCGCGCCGGTCTACGACAAGGCGCCGCGGCCGGTCGCGCTGTGCCGCGACGAAGCCGTGATGGGCTGCACCTTCTATCTGATGGAGCGCCGCGAGGGCGTGATCCTGCGGAAGGAGCTGCCGGCGGGCGTCACGGTCGATGCGCCGACGGCGCGGCGCCTGTGCGAGCTGCTCGTCGACGCGCTCGCCGAGCTCCACGCCGTCGATTACGTCGCCGCCGGGCTGGGCGGCCTCGGCAAGCCGGAGGGCTATGTGCGGCGGCAGGTCGAGGGCTGGACCGAGCGCTATCACGGCTCGAAGACCGACGACCTGCCGGTGGTGCTCGAGGTCGCGCAGTGGCTGGCGGCGCACCTGCCCGCCGACAGCGCGCCCGGCCTCATCCACAACGACTGGAAGTTCGACAACGTCATCTTCGACACGTCGCTCTCGCGCGTGGTCGGCGTCCTCGACTGGGAGATGTCGACCGTCGGCGACCCACTCATGGACCTCGGCACCTCGGTCGGCTACTGGATCGAGGCCGGCGACGACCAGGTGCTGCACATGCTGCGCTTCGGGCTCACGCACCTGCCCGGCATGATGTCGCGCCTCGATGTCGTCGATCGCTACGCGCGCGCGTCGGGCCGCACCATCTCCGACGGCGACGCCGTCTTCTATTACGCCTACGGCCTGTTCAAGACCGCCGTCGTCGCGCAGCAGATCTACTACCGCTACGCCACCGGCCTCACCAAGGACCCGCGCTTCGCGACCTTCATCCACGGCGTCCGCGCCCTGTGCGACCAGGCGCAACGCGCGATCTCCGCCGGCACCGTCGCCGCGCGCCGAGTTTCCGGCTAGATAACGGGCTTGTCGATCGTCAGCATCACCGGTCTCACCAAGACCTACGGCAGCGGGTTCGTCGCGCTGAAAGGCATCGATCTCGAGATCGAGCGCGGAGAGATCCTCGCGCTCCTCGGACCGAACGGCGCCGGCAAGACCACCCTCATCAACATCATCTGCGGCATCGTGACCCCGACCAGCGGCCGCGTGGTCGCCGACGGGCACGACATCCTCCGCGATTACCGGCGCGCCCGCGCCGCGATCGGGCTGGTCCCGCAGGAGCTCTCGACCGACGCGTTCGAGACCGTGTGGTCGACGGTCCGCTTCAGCCGCGGGCTGCACGGCAAGCCCGACGACCCCGCGCACCTCGAGAAGACGCTGCGCGCGCTCTCGCTCTGGGACAAACGCGACGCCAAGATCATGACGCTGTCGGGCGGCATGAAGCGGCGCGTCCTCATCGCCAAGGCCCTCTCGCACGAGCCCGCGATCCTGTTCCTCGACGAGCCCACGGCCGGCGTCGACGTCGAGCTCCGGCACGACATGTGGAACATGGTGCGCCGCCTGCGCGAGAGCGGCGTCACCATCATCCTCACGACCCACTACATCCAGGAAGCCCAGGAGATGGCCGACCGCATCGGCGTCATCAACAAGGGCGAGCTCCTCCTCGTCGAAGAGAAGACCGCGCTCATGCGCAAGCTCGGCAAGCGCAAGCTCGTGATCGAGCTCGCCGCACCGCTCGACCGCCTCCCCGACGCGCTCGCCGGCTACGCGCTCGACCTCGACGACGCACGCCGCACGCTCACCCTCACCTTCGACGCGCAGGCGCGCGCGCCGATGGGTCCGCTGCTCGCCGAGCTCGACCGGGCCGGCATCTCGATCGCCGACCTGCACACCAGCGAGACCTCGCTCGAGGAGATCTTCGTCAGCCTCGTGAAGGAGGCCGCATGAACGTCCACGCGATCAAGGCGATCTATCGCTTCGAGATGGCGCGCACCTTCCGGACGCTCATGCAGAGCATCCTGTCGCCGGTGCTCTCGACGTCGCTCTACTTCGTCGTGTTCGGCTCGGCGATCGGCAGCCGCATGGGCGAGATCGACGGCGTCTCGTACGGCGCGTTCATCGTCCCCGGCCTCGTGATGCTGTCGCTCCTCTCGGAGAGCATCTCGAACGCGTCGTTCGGCATCTACCTGCCGAAGTGGTCGGGCACGATCTTCGAGCTGCTCTCGGCGCCGGTGGGCACGGCCGAGATCCTCCTCGGCTACGTCGGCGCCGCCGCCACCAAGTCGATCATGCTCGGCTTGCTCATCCTCGCGACCGCGCGCGTGTTCGTGCCCTACGAGATCGAGCACCCGGTGTGGATGGTGACGTTCCTCGTCCTCACCGCGGTCACCTTCAGCATGTTCGGCTTCATCATCGGCCTCTGGGCCGACAGCTTCCAAAAACTGCAGACCATCCCGCTCATGGTGATCACGCCGCTCACGTTCCTCGGCGGCGCGTTCTACTCCATTCGCATGCTGCCCGGGTTCTGGCAGAAGGTCGCGCTCTTCAACCCCGTCGTCTATCTCATCTCCGGCATGCGCTGGGCCTTCTACGGCACCTCCGACGTCGACCCCGTGGTGAGCGCGGCGGCCATCTTCGGCTTCCTCGTCGTCTGCACGGGGCTGGTCGCGTTCATCCTCCGCACCGGCTGGCGGCTGAAGGCGTGACACACGGCGTCACTCGGCGCCCGTTCCCGGGTCCACTCGCGCGTGGTACACCGTCACCAGATGTCGGTTGCGCGGACGTTCTCGCTCACCCCCGGCAAGCGGGTTCTCTATCTGACGAAGGATCCGGACGCGATCCGCCGTCAGCTCTCCGGTGAGCTCACGCTGCGCATGAAAGATGTTCGTCCCGAGGATCTGCTCGACGACATCAACACCGACGCGATGACGCCGGCGTGGGTCTGCTTCGATCACGACCCGGCGGAGATCGCCAAGAACGCGTACGCCGGCCTGATCATCGGCGGCGAGCGCCTCATTCCGCCCGACGCGCTCGCGCGCGGAGGCTTCGAGGTGATCGTCTCCGGCGCGCAGAAGGGCGTCGGCAGCTCGCGCGAGACCGCCGCGCAGTGCGAGGTCTTCAGCGGCAGCCGCATGGCCATCGCGTCGTCGTTCGCGCCGATCCACGCGCGCAACAACATCAACATCGGGCAGCTCATGGGCGATCACACGCTCATCGAGCGACTCGAAGCCGGCGAGACCATCGCGCTCGACGAGCTCACGCGCGGCCACGATGCGATCACCGCGCTCGTGATCGAGTCGGGTGGTCTCCTGCCCTTCTGCTCGCGGCTCTCGCGCGGCGAGATCACCGTGCCGCCGACCGGCACCGGCCCGCGTCCCATGACGCTCGCCGAGAAGGTCCTCGCCACGAAGCTGGCGTTTCCCGCTTCGGCGGGCCAGGGCGAATTCGTGAAGCCCGGCGACGCCGTCCTGGTTCGCGTCGACGCGGGCTACTCGCACGAGTTCACCACCGCGCAGGTCGACTGGTTCCTCGCGCAGGAGTACGGCGCCGACTACAAGCTCAAGGACCCGTCGAAGTTCGCCGTCTTCGAGGATCACCTCATCTACGCGAGCGGCGTCCCGGCGATGGCGAAGTACGCCGACAAGATCGGCCGCCTGCGCGACCTGCAGCGCGCGTTCGCCGCCAAGACCGGCGCGCGCAACTACTCCGCCGAGAACGGCGTCTCGCCCGGCATCTGCCACCAGGTCGCGCGCGAGCAGTTCATCGATCCCGGTGACTTCGTGCAGGCCACCGACAGTCACACGTGCATGGGCGGCGCGTCCGGCGCGCTCGCGTGGGGCGTCGGCTCGACGGAGTACGCCGCGCTCGCGTACTGGGGCTTCACGCCGATCGCCGTCCCGGAGTCGATCCGCTTCGAGCTCCGCGGCCGCCTCCGCCCCGGCGTCACCGCCAAGGACGTCATGCTCCACATCCTCGCCACGCACGCCAAGCGCGAGGAGACCCTCGACCGCGTGATGGAGTTCGGCGGCGACGGCCTGTTCGCGCTGTCGCCCGACGAGCGCGCCACGCTCGCCAACATGGCGACCGAGTGCTCGGCGCGCGGCGCGATCATGGAGGTCGACGACGTGATGCTGGGCTGGATCGCCAGCCGTCGCGCCGGCGTCACGGTCGACGACCTGCGCGCCAAGGCGCTCACGCCCGACGCCGGCGCGCACTACGACGGCGGCGTCCACGTCATCGATCTCGCCGGCATCCGCCCGATGCTCGCCACGCCCGGAGATCCCGATCGCGGCATCGCGTCGGATCCCAAGAACGGCGCGCGCGTCCCCGAGGTCGGCAAGGTCAAGCTCGATATCGCGTACGGCGGCTCGTGCACCGCCGGCAAGCGCGACGACGTCGACTTCTACGCGCGCGTGATGGCCGACGCCGACCAGGCCGGCCGCCGCGTCGCCGACGGCGTCCACTTCTACATCCAGTTCGGCTCGAAGGAGGTCGAGGAGTACGCCCGCGCGAAGGGCTACCTCGAGCTCTTCGCGCGCACCGGCGTCGAGGTGATCAAGCCCGGCTGCGGCGCCTGCATCGGCTGCGGCCCCGGCGTCTCCGACCGTGGCGACCAGGTCACCGTCTCGGCGATCAACCGCAACTACAAGGGCCGCAGCGGCCCCGGCAAGCTCTACCTCGCCTCGCCGCTCACCGTCGCCGCCTCCGCGGTCGTCGGCGAGATCGTCGAGTACCGCGAGGGCATGTTCGACACCGCCGACAAGGCGTGACGCCGCGGTCGCCGGGCGATCGTCAGGGTGCGCGCTTCTTGGGCGGCGCGATCGCGCGCAACGCGTCGAGGAGCTTGTCGGAATCGGCGCCCTTGGCGAAGACCGGCCGCCCCTGCACGATGCGCTCGGCGCCGTCGTTCGGCCGCTCCGCCAGGAACACCACACGATCCAGGAGCCACGGCCGGAACGTCACCACCCAGTTGAAGACGTGGCCGCCCGACCCGTTGGCCATGTGCCAGTCGCACAGGATGACGTCGTAGTCGACCTTGTCGAGCGCCTCGGTCGCCGCGTTGCCGCTGTCCACGGGCGTGACGGACCATCCGTGATCGGTCAGGAGGTCGCTCATCACCTCGAGCAGCGCCGGATCGTCATCGGCCAGGAGGAGCGTGGGCCGCCCGGTCTGGCTCCACACGGGCTCCGGATCCGCCGTGCGCGCGCGATGGCTGCGGATCGCGGTCGCCTCCGCGACACGCATGATCTCCGGAGTGTCGCTGGGTCGCACCAGCAAGCAGCGGCCGGCGACGATGCGATCGAACTCCATCGGCACCTCCTCGCCGACGAAGACGAAGCGATCGCGCAGCTCGAACCTGTGCTCGAGCGCCCACCTGTAGATCTCGCCGCCGAGGTTGTGCGCACCATCCCACGCCGCCACCACCACATCGAGTGGTCGGTCCGCCGCGAGCAGTGTGCGCGCCTGCATCGGTGTCGCGGCCAGGTTCACCGCGAACCCCCGCGCCTCGAACATCCGCGTCAGCAGATCGAGCAGCTGCGCGTCGTGGTGCAGCAGCAGGATGGTACGACGCGGCTCCACCCTCGGAAGTGTATACTGGGGAGCCCCGGAATCGCTCCGGCCGCCTCGCCTCTCGATGACCGCCTCCAGTCCCGGCCGCGCCATCCCGACGATCATCGGCATCGATCTCGGCACCTCGAACACCGCCGTCTCGGTCGTCCGCGACGGAAAGGTGAGCGTGCTGGCGAACGCCGATGGTTCGCGCGCGATCCCGTCGGTGGTGTCGTTCCCGAAGGACAAGGGCCAGGGGCCGATCGTCGGCGCCGAGGCGCGACGCCGCCTCGCGACCGATCCGTCGCGCACGATCCAGTCGCCCAAGCGCCTCCTCGGCCGCAAGTTCGCCGACCGCGAAGTGCAGAGCTTCATCGGCGGCGCCGCGTATCGCGCGGTCGCCGCGCCCGACGGCAACGTCCTCGTCGAGATGGACAGCGAGAAGTACGCGATGCCGCAGCTGTGCGGCTTCATCCTCGAAGCCGCCAAGAAGCTGGCCGAGCGCCACCTCGAGGACGTGCGCCTCGCGGTCCTCGCCGTGCCGGTCAGCTTCGACGACGCTCGCGTGAAGGCGGTCGAGGTCGCCGCCAAGCTCGCCGGGCTCGAGGTGGTCGGCCTCATCGCCGAGCCCAACGCCGCCGCGCTCGCCAACCGCTACGTGCCGGGCTTCGGCGGCCTGGTCGGCATCTACGACTTCGGCGGCGGCACCTTCGACTTCTCGATCGTCGACGTCTCGCGCTCGCGCTTCCAGGTCGTCGGCTCGGGTGGCGACCCGTGGCTCGGCGGCGACGACATCGACACGGTCCTCGCCGACGCCGCGGCCAACCAGTTCTGGCGCCAGCACAAGGTCGACCTGCGCAAGGCCGCGGTCGAGTGGCAGCGCCTCCGCTTCGCCTGCGAGGAGGCCAAGCGGACGCTCTCGACCGCCGAGAGCGCGCGCCTCGAGGTGAAGGACGTCCTCCGCACCGCCGAGGGCATGGTCAGCCTCAAGCTCTCGCTCGATCGCGCGACGCTGTCGCGCGCGTCGGGGGCGATCGTGCGCCGCAGCCTCGAGGTCGCCGACCGCGCCATGACCCAGGCCGGCATCAAGGGCTCGGACCTCACGGCCGTGTACCTGTGCGGCGGCTCGTCCCAGATGCCGTCCGTGCGTGATGCCGTGCAGAAGCACTTCGGTGTCCCACTCAAGGCCGGCGTCGCCCCCGAGCAGGCGGTGTGCGTCGGCGCCGCGATCCACGGCTCGCTGATCGCCCAGCGGCGCACGTCGCCTCTTTCTGCGCAGCGCTGAAGAGGCCGCGCAGCGGTGAGTAGGGCCGACCCCTAGCGCGGGGCCCGTCGGCCTCGTAGGCTTCTCGACATGCGTCGATCTGCCCCCATCCTGGCGGCACTCCTCTTCTGTGCGGCCTGCGGCCCCAAGGGCGGCGGTGGCACCAAGCCCAACCCCGACATTCCTCCGCTCTCCGAGAAGGAAGCCGAGCTACCCAGGATCCCGTCGCGCATCGAGACCGCGGCGAGCGCGCCCACCGAAGGCGACACGCCGTCGGCGCGGTCGCCGATCCTCGACATCATGGTCGCCGAGAACGCGCGGTCGATGGCGGTGCTCGGCAAGGCCGCCGACCCGGCGTACTACCTCGCGTACCAGATCGTCGAACAGCGCGTGGTGTCGCTCGACGCCGAGGGCGGCGCGCTCGTCGGCGACAGCGACGACACCGATCGGATCCTCGACGTCGAGATCCGCGTCGGCGCCCCCGAGCTCGACAACACGCGCGCGCTCTCCGACGACGCCAACGAGCTCAACCAGCCGCTGCGCCGCCGCGCCATCGTGCCGTTCGGCGACGACCCGCTGTCGATCGCCAACCACATCTGGCTCGAGACCGATCGCCGCTACCGCGAGGGCGTGATCGCGCTGGCCTACGTGCGGCAGGACCAGCGGACGCTGGGCAAGCGCGCGGCGGTCGCCGACTTCGCGCCGTCGAAGAAGCAGGTCTACATCGGCAAGCCGGTCACGCTCGACTACGACAAGGCCAAGTGGGTGACGCGCCTCAAGCGCTGCTCCGAGCGCGCCCTGCGCGGCGTCGCCACGCGCGGCAGCTGCGGCGTCATCTTCACGCAGAACACGGCGTGGTTCGTCGACAGCGAAGGCAACCAGCAGCAGCAGTCGTGGACCACGGCGCAGCTCGCCGTGTCCGTGGGCGTGAAGGCCGACGATGGCGAGGGCCTCGGCCGCCTCGAGCAGTCGTTCGCCGCCGGACCGGGCTCGCTCCCCGACGACGTCACCGTCGACAAGATGATCGACATGGTCACGAGCGATCTCGACGCGCTCCACGCCGCGCCGCTCGCCGATCCGTACGTCGGACCCGCCATCCTCGAGGGCCGCGCGGCCGGCGTGTTCTTCCACGAGGTGTTCGGTCACCGCATCGAGGGCCATCGCCAGAAGGACGACACCAGCGGCCAGACGTTCTCGTCGTACGTCGGCAAGGCGATCATGCCGGAGTGGTTGTCGGTCTACGACGACCCCACGCTGGTCACGCTCAACGGCATCCAGCTCAACGGCTTCTTCCGCTTCGACGACGAGGGCGTGGCCGCGCGCCGCGTCGATCTCGTGAAGGACGGCGTCCTCTCCGACTTCCTCATGGGCCGCAACCCCATCGCCGCGTCGCCCGCGTCGAACGGCCACGGCCGCAAGCAGCCGGGCTTCGATCCGGTCGCGCGCCAGGGCAACCTGGTGGTCGCGTCGGCCCGCTCGGTCGAGCGCGCCGATCTCGAGAAGATGCTGATCGCCGAGGTGAAGCGACAGGGCCGCCCGTACGGGATGCTCTTCACGGACATCTCGGGCGGCTTCACCAACACCAGCGCCTTCGCGCCGCAGGCGTTCAAGGTGAACCCGGTGATGGCGTACCGCCTCTACCCGGACGGCAAGCGCGAGCTCGTGCGCGGCATCGACATCAGCGGCACGCCGCTGGTCGCGCTGCAGTCCATCCGCGCCGCCAGCCGCGAGATCGAGACCTTCAACGGCGTGTGCGGCGCCGAGAGCGGATGGGTGCCGGTCTCCGCGTCCGCGCCCAGCCTCCTCCTCGAGAAGATCGAGGTCGAGAAGGCCTTCATCCCGCCCGACCGTCCGCCCGTGCTCGCTCCGCCTGCCATCAAGACCACAGGAGGTCTGTGATGCGTGTGATTCGCCGAATGAACGTAGTCGTCGCCGCGGCGCTCGTGGCCATCTCCGCCGCGCCCGCCGCCGCCAAGAAGCCGGTCGGCCCCACGTCGACCGCCGTCACCGAGGCCATCATCGACGCGATCGCCGAGGAGATGGACCGCGCGATGCAGCGCCTCGAGCTGCCGGGCGCGCCCAAGCCCTTCCAGATCTCGTACAAGGTCACCGAGGTCGAGGTGAACGACGCCGTCGCCAGCCTCGGTCACGTCACCAACAAGAAGAACCGCCACTTCGTGAACATCGAGTGCCGGGTGCGCGTCAAGTTCGACGGCATCGACAACGGCAACTTCGTCGTCGCCGGCAACGACACCATCGACGGTTCGGCCGGCACCAGCCTGTCGCTCGAGGCGACGCCGCGCATCGCGCGCCGCGCCGCGTGGCTCGTGACCGACACCGCCTACAAGGAGGCGCTGATCCAGCTGCGCAACAAGCTCGACGCCGCGCGCGCCGGCAGCGGCGGCGGCACGACGTCGTGGACCGCCGAGAAGGCGATGGTGAGCGAGGAGCCCGTGCTCGTCACGCCGCTCGAGCCGCTCGACGAGGTCGTGAAGCGCGCCGAGAAGGTCTCGGCGGTGTTCCGCAACATCCCGGCCATCCGCGACTCGCGCGTGGCGCTGACCTCGTACCTCGAGCGGCGCTGGTACCTCACCACCGAGGGCACGAGCGTTACCGACACGCGCCGCGCCAGCGGCGTCGTCATCGCCGCCAGCGGCCAGGCTCCCGACGGGCAGGAGCTGTCCCAGTACTTCACCCGCTACGGCCAGACGTTCGACGATCTGCCGTCGGACGCCGAGCTCGAGAAGGAGGCCAAGCGCCTCGCCGACACCATCGACGCGCTCGCCGCGGCGCCGGTGATCGAGCGCTACTCGGGCCCCGTGCTGTTCGAGGGCGAAGGCGCCGCCGGCCTCGTGCGCTGGACGCTCGCGCCGCACATGGGCTCGACGCCGCTGCCCGAGGGCCTGGCGCCGCAGCAGGCCAAGCTGTTCGGCGGTCAGCTCACCGACAAGCTCGGCCTCAAGGTCACGTCGCCGGCCATCACGATCGTCGACGATCCGACGACCAGCGTGTCGGCGGGCAAGGCCGTCATCGGCGGCTACAAGGTCGACGACGAGGGCGTGGTCGCGCAGCGGATCGAGGTCGTGAAGGACGGCATGCTGAAGACCATGCTGACGGCGCGTACCCAGGTCGGCGCGGACAAGGGCAACTCGAACGGTCACGCGCGCCGCACCGCGCCGGGTGGCGCGTTCCACGGCACCGCCACCAACCTCATCGTCACCGCGAAGGGCGGCGCCGCCACGGCCGCGCTCGAGAAGAAGCTCGTCGCCGAGGCCAAGGCCGCCGGCCTGAAGTATGGCCTCATCATCCGCCAGCTCGACGACTCGGCGATCACCGCGGCGACGGAGCTCAGCCGCCGCGAGCTGATCCAGTTCGCGGTCAACGCCAACCAGGCGCTGCCGCCGCCGTCGACGCTCGCGTACAAGATCGGCCTCGACGGCAAGCTGACGCTGGTGCGCGGCGTCCAGCTGGCCGAGGTGCCGATCAAGGCGTGGAAGGACATCTCGGGCGTCGGCAACAAGCCGATCGTCGTCAACTTCCTCGCGTCGACCGAGGACTACCTCTCGCACAAGGTCGATGGCGTGGATGAGGGCTTCGTACCCTCGTCGGGCATCGAGAGCTCGGTGACCACGCCGGACCTGCTCTTCAAGGAGCTGGACCTCGTGCCGTCGACGTTCGGTCTGCGCGCGCGGCCGCTGGTGCCGCCGCCGTCCGCGAAGTGATGGGCGCGTGAAGGCCCGCATCCACGCTCGCGAGCCGAGGAGCCGCGCCAACGGGCCCGGCACGCGGTTCGTGATCTGGATGCAGGGCTGCACGCTCGGCTGCCCGGGTTGCTTCAATCCGGGGACGCATCCGTCGGCCGGTGGCGAGCTGATCGAGATCGCTGCGCTGCTGGACGAGGTCGCGAAGGTCGCCGCGACGCGTGCGATCGACGGGCTCACCCTCTCCGGCGGCGAGCCACTGCAACAGGCGCCGGCTGCGCTCGAGCTGTTGCTCGGCGCGCGCCGCCTCGGCCTCTCGACGCTCGCGTTCTCCGGCTACACCGTCGACGAGATCCGCGCGCAGGCGCTCGGCCCGGCGGTGCTCGCGCACCTCGACGTGCTCGTCGACGGCCGCTACGTCGCCGGTGATCGCGTCGGCGCCGGCCTGCGCGGCTCGGCCAACCAGCAGATCCACGTGCTCGGCCGCCGACACACGCGCGCGGAGGTCGAGGCGACGCCGACCGCCGAGATCCGCATCGCGCGCGACGGCTCGGTCGTGCTCACGGGCGTCGAGCCGCTGAAGCGCCTGTAGCCGCGCCTGTCGTCGCGCGCGCATCGAGCGCCCGCGCCAGCATCTGAACCGGCTCGCCGTCGCGCACCGGCAAGCGCGTCACCGACGTCGGGATCACGTACGCGCGCAGCCGGTACGGATATGCGCGCTCGCGGGCCAGCAGCGCGATCGCCTTCGCGCCGTCGCTGCGTGCATCGTCGAGCGCGTACCGCACACGCTCGACGCGCTGGTCGGGCGGCACGTGGACGTGACGCACCAGCACCGACGCGGACGGCACGGCGACGGCGGCGGTGCCGGCCTCGGGCCAGCGCGACGGCGCGTTGGCGTCGCGGACGCTCGTCACCGTCGCGGTCGCGGCGCGCTCGAGCTCCTCCCAGCCGAGCACCGCCTTGGCCCACTTCTCGTCGCTGCACGTGAGGCACGTGGCCACGGCGCGACGCGCGCGATCGGTGAGGCGCTCCAGCGCGAGCGCGCCGACCACACCGACGTGCCCCTCGGGCACGACGTCCTTGCACTCGAGCGCGAGCACGCTGCCGCACAGCCGCTCGAGGTACACGCGCAGATCCTCACCGGAGGCCGGCGCCCAGACGATCCATCTGTCGGGCTGCGGCGTGCCGGGGATGGGCGCGGCGATCGCCGGCGCCAGCGCGAACGGCCACACCGACAGCGCGAGCGCGTCGATGGGCTCGCCGCGCGTCGTGGCGTCACGCACCACCGGCAGGGCCTCGATGGTCGCCAACAGCTCGGCCTCCTCGGCGACGGTCTCGTCCATGTGCGGCCGCAGCTCGAGCACGCGCGCCCCGAACACGCGGAACGCGGCGGCGGTGTGGCCTGCGGTGTGGAGCTGGTTGACGGCCGCGACCAGCGCAGCGTGGCCGCCGTCACCGCTCGCCGGCGACGTCGGCGCGACCTCGATGCGATCGCTCGAGCACGCGCCGAGCACCACCACGGCGAGGACCAGCTGCCGCATCGCTCAGGTCGCGATGCGCGCCAGCTTGCGGAGCGTGGGCGGATCGATGAAGACGAACAGCGCGTCGCCGAACGCGACCTGCGCCCCCGCATATACCGGGGCCGCGACGCCGGGCGAGAGCTGCTGCCCGTTCAGGCGCGTGCCGTTGCGCGAGTTCTCGTCGACCAGCATGTACGACGAGCGGCCCTGATCGAACACGACCGAAGCGTGCACCTTGCTCACCGAGTCGTTGTCGACGCGCACGTCGCAGCGGCGGCTGCGCCCGATCGTCACGGGCGTCTCGATGCCGGCCGACAGCGTGTTGGGACCGACGAGCATGAAGGTGCACGCGGCGAGCTCCGCGGAGAGATCGTCGCCGTTTCCGGCGGCGGGTAGCTGCACCGTGAGCGTGCGCTCGAGCGTCGCCTCGGCGCCATCGCGCGCACCGGGCGTGACGTCGACGACCACCGGCCGATGCAGGACGTATCCCCCACGCATCTCCAGGAGCAGCTCGCGCAGCGTTCGCGCTTGTGGTCGCTCGTCGACGGCCATCTACGTGCTCGAATCGGACGATACCACGGCACGCGCGAGCCCGGCGCGAAGCGGGGCGTCCGTCACTCCCGGACCGAGCGCGACCAACCGTCCACCACCGGCGGGTGCCCCGACCATTTCACTCGAGACTCTCGTCCCCACGCGGTGAACCGCGACCCACCCGGGAACATCAGTTCCCGTTCGCGGATCGACCGCCCACAGAATTCCTTTCACCCGGATGAACTCGACGGGGAGCTCGCTCAGCGCGTCCTCGAGCTCCTCCAGATCGACCAGGCCCTCGACGTTCAGTGCCACTGCATCAATACCGTGAACCTGCCCGTGCTCGTGCTCGTGCTCGTGCCGATGCCCGTGCCCGTGCCCGTGCTCGTCGGCTCCGGTCTTCGGCCGCTGGACGTCGGGATCCTTCAGGATGTCGAGCAACCACGCCGCCCGCTCCTCGAGCGCGCCTTTCACCGTCGGGACCGTGGGGGCCAGCTGCGCCACCGCCGCCCGCAGCGTCGCCAGCTCGTCCGCGCTCGCCACGTCCGCCTTCGACACCACCACCACGTCGGCGTGCTCGACCTGCAGCTCCGCGGTTGGACTGACCACGCGCGCGCGCTCGAAGCTCGTCGGATCGACCACGGTCACCACCGCCGCCACGCGCACGCGCTGCGCGATGCCCTGTTCCTCCAGCGCCCACACGATCGGCAGCGGCTCGGCCACACCGGTCGTCTCGATGATGAGCGTGTCGATCTCCGGCGCGGCGTCGAGCATCTCGCGCACGGTCTTGTCGAGATCCTCGTTCAACATGCAGCACACGCAGCCGCCGGGCAGCTCGACCTGGCGCGCTGCGCCCTGCGGGAGGAGGTCGCCATCCACGCCGATCGCCCCCAGCTCGTTGACGATGATGCCGAGCTTGCCGCGGTCGCTCGCACCCGCAGCCGCGCGCTCGCCGCGCATCGCGACCGCACGATTGAGGAGCGTCGTCTTGCCGGCTCCGAGGAATCCCGTGAGCACGACGGCCGTGACCTTCACGCGCACACTATAGCGACACTCTCGCGTGTAGACTCCTCGCCGTGAGGCTAGGGGTCATCGACATCGGAACCAACACGCTCCTCCTGCTGGTCGCGGAGCGCTGCGGGGACGGCCAGGTCCGCGCCCTGGCCGACGTGTGCCGCTTCGGGCGGCTGGGCCAGGGCCTCGACGCGTCGAAGCACCTCCATCCCGACGCCATCGCGCGCAGCCTCGTGATCTGCCGCGAGTACCGCGCGCTCCTCGAGCATCACAAGGTCGAGAAGGTGCGCGTCATCGCGACGCAGGCCATGCGTGAGGCGGAGAACGCGTCCGAGTTCGTGGGCCCGGCCGCGAGTCTCCTCGGCGCCAACGTCGAGACCATCGACGGACCGCGCGAGGCCGAGCTCGCGTACCTCGCGCAGGCGCGCAGCCTGCCGGCGCTGCGCGGCCAGCCCTTCGTCGTCGCCGACGTCGGCGGCGGCTCCACCGAGATCATCGTGAGTGACGGCGAGCGCGTGGTCTCGGCCGTGAGCGTGCCCATCGGCGCGGTGCGCCTCACCGAGCGTCACCTGAAGAGCGATCCACCGAGCGCCGCGGAGCGGAAGGCGCTCGACGCCGACATCGACGCGCAGCTCGCGCCGCTCACGCTGCCGTCGGGCGCGACGCTGGTCGCCGTCGCCGGCACGGCGACCAACCTCGCCGCCGCCGATCTATCGATGGAGCGCTACGACTCGGAGAAGGTGCACGGCCACGCCATGGCGCCGGCCGCGCTCGGCAAGCTCGTCGATCGCCTGCTCACCGCGACCACCGCACAGCGCCGCGAGATCGTCGGCATCGAGCCGCAGCGCGCCGACGTCATCCCCGGTGGCGCCGCCATCTTCGCCCGCCTCGCCGCCCGTCTCTCCGCGCCCCGCCTCGTCGTGAGCGACCGCGGCATCCGCTGGGGCCTCGCCTACGAAGTCCTGAGCGAGGCGTAGCCGAGCCAACGATGGTCACATCGTGATGTAGGGACCGGACGACGCCGGATCCTCGTCACCCTCTTCGCCGTCGTCGATGATCGCCGCGCCGGTCACGCCCTGCAGCACGAAGATCCGGATCCCCGACGCCGACACGCGCGCGCTCGGCGCCACGCGCCGCATGATCGAGACGATGTTGCGCTGGATGTCGTCGACCTCGGTGACCACCGGCCCCGGCTTGATCACCTTCCCGATCCACTTCTCGTCAGGAAGCTCGACGATGCGCAGGAACTCGTCCGACGTCCCGTCGAAGTACTTCTTGTCGCCCGTCTTCGCCTGGCTGAGAGCCTCCCGAAGCTTCGAGTCGATCTTCGTGCCGAAGAACAGAGACGTGGTCTTGTCGAGCTTCATGGGGTCCTAGGGTTAGGAGTTCGGGGACAAGGATTCGAACCTTGATACGCAGCTCCAAAGGCTGCTGTCCTACCATTAGACGATCCCCGAAGGACGCGAAAGCATAGCGCATCACTCCCAAGACGGCGGATGGGCCCTGCGCGAGAATAAACGGGTGGCGGGGGGCGGGATTGAACCGCCGACCAAGGGCTTATGAGACCCCTGCTCTACCACTGAGCTACCCCGCCAATTCGGGCGCGAAACCTAGTAGGAAGCAGCCCGTCTCGCAAGTGGGTAAGCCGAGTAAGGCGATCGGACCTGTACCGGACGGAACGCGATTCGTAGGCTGCGGCTCATGGATTTCGCACTCGACGACGAGCAGAAGCTCATCGCGCAGACGGTCCGGCGATTCGTCGACAAGGACGTCCGCGCCTGGGCCGCAGACGCAGACCGCGAAGGGGCCGCGCCGGCGCGCCTGGCCACGGTCGCCGGTGATCTCGGCTTCTACCTGGACGCCGTCCCGGAGGCCGCCGGCGGCCTGCTCGACGGACCGTACTCGCACCTCCGACGTGCGCTGCGCGGGTACGAGCTCGGGCGCGGGTGCGCCGGCATGGCCGCGCTGCTCGAGACCAACGTCGAGCCGGCGCTGGCGGTCGGGACGTGGGGCTCGGCGGACGCGCAGAAGGCGCTGTTCGAGAGCCTGACCGGCGGCGGCCTGGCGGTCACGGCGCGGGATTCGCGCGGCCTGCTCCAGGTGGAGAGCGAAGGCGGCGGCGCGCTGCGCGTGAGCGGCAAGGTCGGTCCGTTGCCGGGACTGGGCGCTGCCGTACACGTCTTGCTCGCGGGCGCGGCCGGTGACGAGCCGTTCCTGGCGCTGGTCGCGACGAGCACGGGCCGGCGCGAAAGCGTCACGACGTCGGCCTGGCGCGCGGGCGCGTGGGGCACGCTGGTGCTCGAGTCCGCCGCGATCCCGGCGTCGATGGTCCTGGCGCGCGGGGCGGCGGCGGTGGACGCCATCACCGAGGTGATGACGTGGTGGAAGGCGAGCATGGCGGCGCGCGCCGCGGGCGTGGCGACGGCGGCGATGGAGCACGCGCGCAAGTACGCCGACGAGCGCGTCCAGTTCGGGCGCCCGATCGGCCGCTTCGAGTCGCTCATCCGGCTGCGTGACGACGCCGACACCGGCGCGGCGGCGGTGCGGTTGATGGCGTTCCACGCGGCGTGGCTCGCCGATCGCGTGACCGACGCGCCGTCGCGCGCCGCGGCGCACGATGCGGCGAGCCGCGCGCGCGTGCTGGCCGGCGACGTCGTCGATCGGGCGACGATCGACGCGGTGCAGATCCTCGGTGGCTACGGCTTCGTCAACGACTACCCCGTCGAGAAGCTCATGCGCGACGCTCGCCCGTTCGCGCAGCTCCTCGGCGACGAGCGCTTCGATCGCATCCTCGCGGTCCGCGCCACGCAGGAGGGCTGATCAGATGGACATCTTCCACGACAACCCGATGCTCGCCGGCGTGCGCCAGATGCTGGGCGCGTTCGCGAAGCAATCGATCCGTCCCATCGCGGGCAAGCACGACGCCGAGGAGTCGATGCCCTGGGACCTGATGAAGAAGGCCGGCGGCTTCGGCATGACGCAGACCGCGGTCGTCGACGGGCGCAAGGCGCTCACCGGCAAGGACGACGACGCCGAGGCCGGCCCGGGCGGCGGCGCCAAGAAGCCGTCGAGCCAGGCGCGCATCGGCGTCGCCGGCAGCGAAGAGCTCGCGTTCGGATGCGCCGGCATCTGTCTGGCGATCGGCGGCAGCGGCCTGGCGGCGTCGCCGGTCGCGCGCATGGGCAACGAGGAGCAGAAGGCGGAGTTCCGCAAGCTGCTGAAGGGCGAGGACGAGAAGGGCCACATCCGCGTCGCGGCGATGGCGCTGTCAGAGCCGTCGACGGGCAGCGACATCTCCGGGCTGTCGACGGTGGCGCGCCCCGACGGCGACTACTTCGTGATCAACGGCCACAAGCAATGGATCACGAACGGCCAGAGCGCGTCGGTCTACGTGGTCTGGGCCAACACCGATCCGACGGCCGGGCGCGCCGGCGTACGCGGCTTCATCGTCGCGCGCGGGACGCCGGGGCTCGTGCCCGGGCGCAAGGAGACCAAGCTCGGCATCCGTGCGTCCGAGACGGCGCAGGTCCACTTCGAGGACTGCCGCGTCCACAAGGACATGATGCTCGGCGCCGGTCAGAGCAGCGAGGGGCTGGGGGACACGAAGAAGATGCTCGACTCGACGCGGCCGATGGTCGGGGCGCAGGCGGTCGGCATCGCACGCGCGGCGTTCGAGTACCTGGTGGAGCGCGTGCAGGGCGGAACGATGCAGGGCACGCCGCTGGCGCAGCATCAGCGTGTGGCGTTCGAGCTCGCCGAGATGGAGATGGAGATCCAGGCGGCGCGTGCGCTCGTGCACAAGGCGGCGTGGATGGCCGACCACCACATGGACAACGTCCGGATGGCGTCGATCGCCAAGGCGTACGGCGCGAAGGTCGCGCAAGACGTCACGTCGCGCGCGTTGACGCTGCTCGGCGAGGAGGCGCTCGAGCCCGGCCACCCCGTCGAGAAGTGGTATCGCGACGCGAAGATCTACGACATCTTCGAGGGCACCGGGCAGATCCAGCGCCGCATCATCGCGCGCTCGATCTTCGGCGTGAACCCGACCTGAGCGATCGCGACGAGATCAGGAGATTTCTCATGAAGGCGGGGGCGGTCGCGCGCTCGGTTCGCCCGTGATGGGTGAGACACTGCGACCGCGATGTCGGCGATGTCTGCCCAGTCGTGTGGCTGCCCCGTCCCCCCGCTCGACGGCGTGCACGGTCTCGTCGACCCCGCGATCGAGGTGCTCGTCGAGGTGGACGCGCGCGGCGAGGTGACGCGCGCGTTCCCGCATGCGAGCCCGATCTGGAAGCGGCAGCCGTGCGGCGTGCGCGCGCTGCGCGAGCTCGTGACGGACGAGGTCGCGGCGGGCATGGAGCTCGAGTGGGCGCGCGCGCGCGAGGTCGGCGGCCCGATCACGAAGCGGCTGTGGGGGCAAGGCCTGCAGCTGCGTGTCGTCCCGCGTGACGACGGCGGCGCGCTGCTGCTGTTGCGCGACACCAACGAGGACGCCTTCTCGCGGCTGTTCGAGACCGCGCCGCTGCCGCTCGGACTGCTGTCGAACAAGACCGCGATGGGCGAAGGATCGACGCGCTTCAACCGCAGGTTCACCGAGGTGTTCGGGTACGTGGCCGAGGAAGTTCCGTCGGCCGATCACTGGTGGCCGCTGGCGTACCCCGACCCCGAGTATCGCGAGCACGTGCGCGCCGAGTGGTACCGGCGCGTCCAGGCGTCGTACGAGGCGCGCTCGCCGGTGCGACCGATGGAAGTGAAGGTGACGTGCAAGGACGGCTCGCTGCGCGACATCGAGTTCCTGGCGACCGACCTCGGCGACTCGCGCCTCGTCGTGTTCGTCGATCTCACCGAGAAGAATCGCGTGGCGACGGAGCTGCGCGACGCGCACGACCACGTGCGCGTGCTCAGCGAGCTGTTGCCGATCTGCGCCTGGTGCAAGCGCATGCGCGACGACGGCGGCTACTGGCAGCAGGTCGAGCAGTTCATCAGCCAGCGCACCGGCGCGAAGATCACCCACGGCATCTGTCCCGACTGCCGGGACACGCACTTCCGCCGCGACACCGATTCGACCGGGTGACTCGCGGCGCCATTCGAACGTCGCCGGCGCGCAGCGGAGCGGCCGGTCACGCGGGCGCCGCCGACCACGCGAGCACCGCGCGATCGCGCCACGGGCGGTAGCGCATCGTGAGGTCCTCGGAGCAGCGCGAGCGAGTCGGCGTTGACGCGGCGCGTGCGGCGCGGGACGTCGGGTCCGGATGGAACGACGTGCTCGTCCCTGTGGCATCGGCCGGCGACGATTCCGGCGACGGCTGCGGCATGTGCATCGACAGCTGTCCTGTTGCGGGCGCCGTGGGCCGCTTTGCGACGGCAGCGGCCGCGTTCGCGTCGGCGGCGACGGCGTCGGCGTCAGCGGCGCGAGATTGCTTCCGTGCGGCGCGCTCACGCTTCGCGGCGGCGCGCTTCTGGCGCATGAAGTCGAGGCCGAGCGCGCGCTCGGCCTCGTACTGGTTGTGCGCCTTGCACATGAGCCCCATGCCCTCGACCGTGGGCTGGCCTCCGCGGCACGCGAGCGTGCGGTGGTCGTACTCGAGGAGCGCTCGGTTGGTGCAGCGCACGCCGTCCGCGCTCACGAACGTG
>DATLEB010000352.1:0-13543 GCA_035525615.1 Kofleriaceae bacterium
CGCGCTGCTCTTCACGCTGCGCGCGCGGATCGCCGCGGTGCCGGGCGCCATCTTGCTCGGCGTCGGCGCCGTGTTCGCGCTCGCGCTCGTCGTGCGGCTCGTCGATCTCGGCGCCGCCGGGCAGACCTGGGACGAGGACACGTACTGGTCGTCGGGGCGCGACTACATCCAGAACCTCGTGCGCGGCGACCTCTCCGACGGCGCATGGATCTGGAACTACGAGCATCCGCCGGTCTCGAAGGACCTCGCCGGTCTCGGCGGCCTGTGGGAGGACGGCTTCGGCGGCGCGCGCGCCGTGTCGGCGCTGGTGATGGCGTTCGCGTGCGCGACGCTGGTCGCGATCGGCGCGCGCCTCGATCGGGTCGCGACCGGCATCGCCGCCGGCGTCGTCGCCGCGCTCACGCCTCACCTGATCGCGCACGGTCAGATCATCGGGCACGAGGCGCCGACCGCGCTGGTGTGGGTGCTGGCGATCTGGACGTCGCTGCGCGTCTGGGACGGCGCGCCCACGACCTTTCGCGCCGTCGCGCCGCGCCTCGTCGTCTGCGGCGTCGTGCTCGGCGTCGGCATCATGATCCGCTACGTCAACGTGCTGATCGCGCCGGCCATGGGCGCCACCATCCTCCTGCGCGCGACCGATCCGGCGCGCCACAAGGTGATCGGCTGGGGGCTCGGCGTCATCCCCGCGGTCGCCGTCGTCACCGCGATCCTGCTCTGGCCGCGCCTGTGGTCGAGCCCGCTGGTCCACCTCGCGTCGTCGTGGGACAAGCTCAAGGGCACGCACTCGGGCGAGCCGTTCTTCGGCGCCATCACCAAGACGCCGCCGCGCTGGTACTTCCTGGCCTACCTCGGCGCCACCGCCCCGGTCGGCGTCCTGATCGCGTCGCTCGGCGGCGCGGTGGCGTGGGCGCGGGCGAGCGAACGACGCGTGTCGCTCGTGGTCGCGCTGTTCTGGCTCCTCGCGCCGCTCGGCGTGATGTACTCGCCGGTGCGGCAGGACGGCATCCGCTACGTCATCCCGTGCCTGCTCGTCTTCGCGCTCCTCGCCGGCGCCGGCGTGGTCGCGCTCGGCGCGCGCCTCGCGCGCGCGGGTCGTTCGCGCCTCGTCGCGTGGCCCATCGCCGTGATGGCGCTCTACCTCGCCATCACCTGCTGGCGCATCCATCCCTACTACCTCGACTACTTCGGCGAGCACGTCGGCGGTCCCGCCGCGGTCGCCCGCGCGAAGCGCTTCGAGGTCGGCTGGTGGGGCGAGGGCCTCGAGGAGGCCATCACCTACGTCAACACGCACGCCGCGAAGGGCGATCGCGTGCACCGCGAGTGCGTCGAGCCGGGTCACCTCACCTGGTTCCGCGGCGACCTCTGGGAGACCGTCCGCGATCCCGCGCAGGCGCGCTGGATCGTCCACTACCATCCGAGCTGGTCGGGCTGCCCGATTCCGCCCGGTGCCACGCGCGTCCACACCGTCGCGGCGCAAGGCGCGCCGCTCGCGTACGTTTATCGCGTCGGCCCCTCAGCCGAGCCGCCATGAAGCCGTACCGCCTCGCCCTCTACCGCTCCGCCGACGAGCAGACCGCCGCGGTCTCCGCCGGCGCGAAGCTCGCGTGTCCCACCGGCTGCGGCATGTGCTGCATCCGCACGCCGCCGCACGTCTCCGTCTCCGACATGGCGCCGGTCGCGCGCGCCGCGATCGCCGCCGGCGAAGGCGAGGCGCTCCTCGAACGCGCCCGCGCCACCGGCGCCGGCCCGTGCGTCCTCTTCGCGCCCGGCCAGCTCCCCGGCGGCTGCACCGTCTACGCCATCCGCCCCATCATCTGTCGCCTCTTCGCGTTCGCCGCCGTGCGCGACAAGCACGGCGCCCTCGAGCTCGCCGTCTGCCGCGAGCACACCGCCGTCGATCCCGCGGCGCCCACCCGCGCCGCCGCATACCTCGCCACGAACAACCCCGCCCCGGTCTTCGCGGAGCTCCAGTCCGAGGCCCACGATCCCGACGACGGCTCCGCCGAGCTCGTCCCGATCAACGACGCGCTCGCCCAGGCGCTCGAACGCGAGCTCCTTCGCGCGCAGTATAGCTAGCGCGAGCTCACTGGCCGTCGAACGTGCCGATGCACCAGTCCGTCGACGGCTGCCACACGACGCGCTGCTTGGCCCAGTCCTCGAACCGGAGCCCGCTCGATCCGTTCGACTCCCAGCGACGCATGGTCATCGTGGCCATGCCGCTGTCGTTCCAGATCGCGAGCACCTCGTCGCGGCCGTTGGCGTCGAAGTCTCCGGCGCGCCAGCGCATGCTGTCGTGCCAGCCGCCCGCGCGCGGCGCCCAGTGAACGCCGGGCGCGAACGTGCTGTTGCCCTGGTTGCGATAGAAGGTGGCCGTGGCCATGCCGGCGTCGTTCCACATCACCATGACGTCGGGGCCGCCGTTGGCGTCGAAGTTTCCGACGAGGAACTGCATGTTGTTGGCCCAGCCGCCGGTACGCGCCAGCCAGTGCGCTTGCGTCAGCGTGCCGTCCGCGTTCGCGGTCCGCACCGTGAAGGTGGTGGCGGTGCCATCCTGCCAGCTGGCGAGGATGTCGTCGCGCCCGTCGAGGTTGAAGTCGGCGACGTTCCACTTCGCGTTCGCGATCCAGCCGCCCTGGCGCAGCGCCATCGTCGTGGGTGCGGAGAAGCTGCTGCCGGTCGACCGCCAGAGGAGAAACGTCGACGACGTGCCGTCCTGCTTCACCTCGACCAGATCGGTGCGCCCGTCGTTGTTGAAGTCACCCGGGAGCCACACCGACGAGCCCGTCCACGCGCCCTGCTTGATGCGCCACGGCTCGTGGCTGAACGACGCCCCGCTCGAGCGACGCAAGGTGAGCGTGGTGAAGTTGCTGTCGTTCCACGCCGCGACGAGATCCTGGTCGCCGTCGCCGTCGAAGTCGCCGGCGCTCCAGCGGATGCTGTTCGGGTCGATGCCGCCATCGTTGCGTGCCCACTCCTCGAAGACTCCGAACGAGAAGCCGCTCGACGGATGCACCGCGAACGACGCGGCGGGCGGCGACGCGCTGGACGCCCAGATCTCGGCGACATCGGCACGGCGCCGCGACTGGCCGAGCGCGAGGCGCTGTGGAGCCGAGCGACACACGGCCGGCGCCGTCTGCAGGCTCGTGTTGGGCCAGCGGGTCGCCCGGAACGTATCGAGGATGAAGTCCGTGTGCAGCAGGACATCGGTCGCGATCGTGTGCGAGTCGTCCGGATCGTCGCAGCTGATGTCGTTGCCGGCGCTCGCGATGCCGATCACCGTCGTCCGTCCGCCATCGTTCGTGACGACCCCGGAGCCGCTATCGCCACTGCAGCTCGACGAGTCGGGATCGACCAGCGCGAATCCACCGTCGCCAAAGTAGGGCGCGCCCGGCCCGATCTCGTCGATCGGCGCCTCGAAGACGGAGAAGTAGCCCGGCACGCGTGGTTGACCGTGGAAGATATCGCTGGCGATCGACGCGATCGTTCCCTGCGCCGGGTAGGCGAACGGCAGACGCGCCGGCGACACGAGCGAGTTGATCTGGAAGGGTGTGTTCAGGCGGAGCAACGCGATGTCGTGCTCGCTGGTGCAAAAGCCTTCGCACAGCCTGAAGTCGGGATGGACGAACTGTCCAAACCCGTCGATGATCGACGCGGTGGACTCCTGTCGATGGAGCACGCCCGTGACCGGGTCGGTGCGTTCGAGGATGACGTCGCCGCCGAAGACGCCGCCGTAGCCGCGCATGCAGTGCCCAGCGCTGAGGACCCAGTGGGGCGAGATGAGCGTCCCCTGGCAGCCGTTGATCTCGACCTGGTAGGGGTAGGACGCGTCGCGCCGGGCGGTGCCGTTCAGCACCTCCTCCGCGGTTGTCTCCACCTCGAGCTCGGTGCATGCGGCGATGGCAAGAAGCACGAAGGCACATCGTTTGAACATGCGCCGGCCCTCAGCAAGCGCTGCGCCAGCGGCAAGGATGCGGATGTCCGTCGCGTGCGATCGTTGTCGGACAGTTCGCGTGACGAACTGTGTCGACAGTACGTATGCTGCGCGCTCGGTGAAGCGACCTCCGCTCGACACGACCGTCGAAGGCACGCCGCCGCGTCCACCGGACACCGCGACGGCGGTGCTGGTCGTGGGCGAGGGGCAAATGCGCGTGGTGACGTTCGCCGGCGACGAGCTCGTCATCGGGCGGTCGAGCGAGTGTGACGTCGTCATCGACAACAAGGCGCTGTCGCGGCGCCACGCCGTGGTGCGGCGGCGGCCCACGCTGCACGTGGAGGATCTCGGCTCGACCAACGGGACCAAGGTCGGCGAGGCCGTGCTCACCGGGGGCGCCACGGCCGAGCTGGCCGTCGGCGGCGCGTTCTACATCGGCCCATTCTCGTTCGTCATCGTCGCGTCGCCGCCCGCGCACGGGTCATCGCGTCCGGGGGCGGAGCGCCTGCACGTCGAGGATCCGAGCCAGGAGCGCGTCGGTCCGCTCGTGCAGCAGATCGCGCGCTCCGGCGTGAACGTGCTGATCCAGGGCGAGACCGGCGCGGGCAAGGACGTGCTCGCGACGACGCTGCACGTGCTCTCGGGACGGCGCGGTCCTCTCCTGCAGATCAACTGCGCGGCGCTGTCCGAGACGCTCCTCGAGAGCGAGCTGTTCGGTCACGAGAAAGGCGCGTTCACCGGCGCGGGCGCCACCAAGATCGGCCTGCTCGAGGCCGCCGCTGACGGCACCGCGCTGCTCGACGAGATCGGCGAGCTCCCGCTCGGCACGCAGGCCAAGCTCCTGCGCGCCATCGAGACGCGCAAGGTGCTGCGCCTGGGCGCGACGCAGGAGGTGGCCATCGACGTGCGCTTCCTCGCCGCGAGCAACCGCGACCTGCCGGTCGAGGTCGCCGAGGGCCGTTTCCGCGAGGACCTCTTCTTTCGCATCGACGGCGTGACCTTGCACGTGCTGCCGCTTCGCGAGTCGCCGGGGCGCATCGTGCCGCTCGCGCAGCAGTTCCTGGCCGAGACCGCCGCACGGCACGGCCGCGGCGCCATGCAGGCATCGCCCGACTTCTTCGCCGCGCTCGCCGCGCACGGCTGGCCCGGCAACGTTCGCGAGCTCCGCGCGGTGGTCGAGCGCGCGGTGCTCCTCGCCAGCGGCAGCGAGGTAGGCGCGCGCCACCTCGTGTTCGCGCCGCGCGGCAGTGACCATGCGCGACCGGTCGCATCGCGCACGGTCGCGCCCGGCGCCGACGACGGACCCCCGGACGAGCTCGAGCTCGTCGCCGAACAGAAGGCTGATCGCGAGCGCGTCATCGCCGCGCTGGCCAGGTACGCCGGCAACCAGACGCGCGCGGCCCGCGAGCTCGGTGTCTCGCGCTCGACCCTGATCTCCAAGATGATCCTGTACCGGATTCCGCGGCCCCGGACCTAGCCGGGCCAACGGTCGATCAGACTGTCGATCGAACTGTCGACGGTCGTGGGCGGACGCGTGAGAACGCACTGGTTCCCGCGCGTTGGCCGCCTTCGCGACTGGTACACACGTTGCTGATGTCTGCGGCTCTGTGCGGCTCCAGGACGCTCTGACTCGCACGCGCGCGTCCCGCTGCGAAGGGCTTGATACAGTGAAGTCGATGTTCTCCCGCGCACCCACCGAACGCTCCGACGCCGCCGCGCCCGACAGCGCGGCCGAGAACGAGCCGCCGGCGGGGGGAAGCGTCGGGAGGTTTCGCGTGCACGGGATGCTCGGGCGCGGCGGCATGGGCATCGTGCTCGACGCGTTCGACCCGCAGCTCGATCGCCCGGTCGCGGTGAAGCTCTTGCGCCCCGACGTGTGGGGCACCACGACCCAGACCGAGCAGGCCCGGCTGCGGCGCGAGGCGCAGGCCATGGCGCGCCTGTCACATCCCAACGTCGTGACCGTCTACGACGTCGGCGAGGTCGACGGGCAGTCGTTCCTCGCGATGGAGAAGGTCGACGGCACCACGCTGCGCGCGTGGCAGCAGCAACCGCGCACCCCCGCCGCGATCATCGCGATGTACCTGACCGTGGGGCGCGGCCTCGCGGCGGCGCACGCCGCGAAGCTCGTGCATCGCGACTTCAAACCCGAGAACGTGCTGGTCGGCCGCGACGGTCGCGCGCGCGTCAGCGACTTCGGGCTGGTCTCGAGCGGCACCGCCGTCGTGGAGGCCGACCTGCGCGACACGCCGCTCGGCACGCGCATGACCGTGGCCGGCTCCGCCATGGGCACGCCGGCGTACATGGCGCCGGAGCAGTGGGACGGCGAGGACGTCGACGCGCGCGCCGATCAGTTCTCGTATGCGGTCGCGCTCTGGGAGGCGGTCTACGGCGAGCATCCCTTCGCCACGACCGGCGCGACCGCCGCCTCGCTGCGCGCGGCCGTGCTCACCGGCACGCCCCGGTCGCCGTCGCGCACGGTCAAGGCGCCGAGCTGGCTGCGCCCCATCCTCGAGCGCGCGCTCGCCCGTGACCGCGCCGATCGCTGGCCGACTCTCGACGCGATGCTCGACGAGCTGGCGCGCCGCTCGGCGCCGAGCCGGCTGCCGCTCGTCATCGGCGGCGGCACCGTCGTCGCCGCGGCCGCCGCGGTCGCGTTCGTGGTCACGACCCAGGGGGCCACGCGCGCCGATCCCTGTCCGACGCCCGCGCTCGCCGGGACCTGGGACGCGAGCACGCGCGACCGCGTCCGCGCGCACCTGGTCGGCCTCGACGCGGTGCGCGGCGAGTCGATGTTCGCCGAGATCGCTCGCCACGCTGATCGCCAGGCTCACGAGTGGCAGGCGATGCACGTCACCACGTGCCGCGACACGCGCGCCGGTCGCCAGTCGGACACGCTGCACGACCAGCGCATAGCGTGTCTCTCCGATCGTATCGACGAGCTCCGCGACACCGCCGACATCACGCTCGCCACCCGCGAGCCCGGCCGCCTCGAGTCGGTCCTGAGCGCGTGGGGCGAGCTCTCGTCCGTCGACGATTGCGCCGATCGCGCGACCGTGGCCGGCTTCGTCGCGCCGCCGGCGCCGGGCTCGCAGGCCGAAGCCTCCGCGATCGCCGACGAGCTGCGCGCCATCGAGGTCGCGCGCCGCGCCGGCCAGCTCGAGGGCCTCGACCCGCGCGCCAGCGCGGCGCTCGCGCGCGCCCGGGCGCTCGCCCATCCTCCGCTCCTCGCGGTCGCGCTCCAGCGCGTCGCGCTCGTCGCCACCGACCGCAACGACACCCCGACCGCCCAGGCCGCGCTGCTCGAGGCCACCGAGATCGCCGCCCGCGCCGGTAACGACGACATCGCCGCCGACGCGTGGACGCGGTTGCTCAAGGTCGTCGCGTTCGACGGCGGCAAGCCCGACGAGGCGCTCGTCCTCGTGCCGGCCGCCCGCGCCGCCGTGGCGCGCGCCGGCGATCGCCTGCCCGATCGCGTCGCGCTCCTCGACCACGAGTCCGACGTCTATCTCAAGCTCAAGCGCTATCCCGACGCGCTCGCCAAGCTGACCGAGGCCCGCGGTATGCTCGAGAGCGCGGGCGCGGCCAACCTGGGCTCGCCGCTGGAGACCAAGCTCGCCGACGTGCTGATGTCGCTCGGCGTCGTCCACAATCAGGCCGGGAGCTACGACCTCGCGATCCCACTCTTCGAGGAAGCGATCGCGCATTTCGACAAGGCCCTGGGCCCCGATCATCCAGCGTCAGCGTTCGCCTTCATCAACCTCGGCGAGACGCTGCGCCGCCTCGACCGCAAGGAGGATGCACAGCGTGCCTTCGAGACCGCCGTGCGCATCCGCGAGACCCGCCTCGGCGAGAGCCCGGCGCTCGCCCACGCCCTCGGAGCGCTCGGCAACATCGCGCGCGAGAGGCAAGATCTGGTGCGAGCCCTGGAGTTGATGGAGCGCTCGGCCCGGATCGCCCGCGCCACCATGCCCGATTCCAACCTCTACAAGCTCGCAGCGCTCGTGGGCCTCTCGACGATCTACCTCCAGCTACAGCGCGATGACGAGGCTCGGGCCGTGCTCGACGAAGCGATCGCGATCGGCGATCGGAGCGGAGCACGCAACAGCAATCGCGCCAACGCGCTCATCAATCGCGGGGACCTGGACACCAAGGTGGGAGATTGTGTCTCCGCGTTGCCGCGGTACGAACGTGCGAACGCTCAGTTCGAGGAGCTCGGCGGCAAGGACGCGCCGGGTGTCCTCATGTCGTTCCGCAGGGTCGCCCATTGCCGCATCGCCTTGCGCGACTACGACGGCGCGCTGGCTGCGCTCGAGCGTGTGCTCGCATCGCCCGCGCCGCCGCCGAGCCTGGCGATCGACATCATCTTGGCGCGCCACCTCCATGGCTACGCACTGGAGGCGTCGCGGCGGGACATCGGGCGCGGCAAGACGCTTCAGCGCGAGGCGCGTCTCCAGGCGGAGTCTCACGGCGCCGCGGCCGTCGCTCAGGTCGAGCGCGTGATCAAATGGTTCGCGCGCTACGCGCCCGCGCCGTAGGGATCAGAACGCGAACCCGAAGATTCCGGTCGCCGCGTCCGTCTTCTTCGCCTTCGGCGCCGGGGCGTCGCCCGCGCGCACGCCGCTGACGTTCCAGCTCTGCGTGCAGTACGGCTTCTTGTTCAGGTAGTACTCGGCGACGAGCACCATCTGGAGCACGCCGTCGTCGTTGACGGTGCCGGCCACCGAGAAGCGGCCGTCGAGGCCCTGGATGGACGTCGGGCCGAGCTTCGAGGTCGCCTTCACGCGACCGCCCTTGGCGGCCGAGCCCTGCATCAGCGGCATGCGCTCGATGTCGACCGCGACCGTCGCCGCCTTCTTCTTCTCGATCTCGAAGACACCACGCAGCATCGACATGCCGGTGTTCTCGCAGTTCGAGGTCACTTCCTCGTACTTCACCTCGAAGCGACCCGCCACGGCGTCGGCGTTGTCGGCGCGCGCGCCACCGGCGGTCAGCGCCACGGCACCCATGGCACCCAGCACAAACGCGAAGCGGCGAAGCGTCGTGGTCATGCTCTCTTTGACAGCCGAGACCGTGGCCTGATTCACATCTGCCGGCACCTCGGAATCCTCGCATGATTCCTGAGGTTCCGGATGTAGGTCAGGGTGCGGCAGCCGCGGTCTTCACCGGCTCCCGGAAGATCACGAGGCTCTGGATCGTACGGACCTCGCTGTTCTCGCGCGCGACGATCGTGATGTGGTTCGAGCCCGGCGACACCGGCACGTCCACCGAGAACGGCAGCGTGCCCGGCTTCGACGACCCGCGGTTCGACTTGTAGAAGACCTTGCGGGTCTCCACCTTGGCGCCGCTGTTCGACACGAAGATCTGGATGTCCTCGACCTTGGTCTCGTCGGTGACGGTGCCGACCAGCTTGAACTTCTCGCCCGCGGTCTGGAAGGTCGAGATCTCGAGCCCCACCGTCGGCGGCGTCACCTGATAGAAGGTGGCCGCCGCGATGTTGCCGGGCTTGCCGCTCGACGACGCCAGGGACGTCGACGCCACGAACGCCGGCGTGCCGTCCAGCTCGATCTTCGTGAACGGGCCGATCGTGCCCAGCCGCTTGTAGCGCGCGCCCTTCTTGATGCGCGCCACGACCGCGGCGTCCGCCGACGCGCCTTCGCGCACGTCCACGTCGGCCTTGGCCTCGACCACGCCGCCCGCCGCGGCGACCGAGCCGCCCGACGTGAGCACCGGGAACTTGAGCTTCTCGCCGGCCTGCGCGCCCAGCTGCGCGTCGTAGATCATCAGCTCGATCACCACTTCGTCCGGCTTGAGGTCGGGCTGCACGGTGAACGAGAACTCGATGGTCTTGGTGGCGCCAGGCGCGAGCGCGCCCACTTCCATGCGCGAGCTGGAGAGCTGCACGCCGTCACCCGAGGCGTTGCGCAGGATGGCGGTGGTCTCGGGCGCCGCGCCGGTGCCCGTGTTCTTGATCATCACCTTCATGCGGTGCTTCTCGCGGCGCTGGAGCAGGCCGTCGCCGTTGCCCTCGTCGACGAGGTGGTGGCTGTACGCGAAGGTCGGGCGCGCCGCGGCCTGGATCGACGCCTCGAGCGGCGCGACGTTGGCGGTGGCGCCGCGCGCCTCCTTGAGGTCGAACGAGATGCGATCGACGCGCGCGATGGCGTCCTTCGGCATCTCGACGCGCGTCGTGAACGTGCGCGACTCGCCCGGCGGGATCTTGCCGAACACCAGCTCGGCGTCGTCGAACACCTGGTCGTCGGCATGCGCGCGTGCGTGGACGCGGTACGCGGCGCCGGCGCCGTCGTTCTTCACCGTGCCGGTGAGCGTGACGATCGCGCCGGGGGCGACCGGGCCCGACGGCGACATCGTCACCGTCGCCGACAGCTTCGCGGGCGGCTCGCCGGTGCCCGGCGCCGACCAGTCGACGGCGAGCTTGGTGAGCGCGTCGGCCAGCTTCTTGTCCTCCTCGACGCGCTTCTTGGCGACGATGGCCTTGGCCGCCTTCACGAGCGCGGGGCGCGTGTTCGCGGTCTGGCCGGCGATGAGGTCACGGGTGAGGCCGGTCTCCCAGTCGACGACGATGTCGTCGTCCGACGCGGCCTCTTCCTCCTCGGGCGTCATCACCGCCGACTTGTCCTTGTCCTTCGGCTTCTCGAAGAGGAACGAGAGCTCGTAGGTGGGCTTGTCGTCGTCCTTGGCGTACGTCGACGTCAGGTGGGCGTCGAGATCCTTCTCGCCCCACGAACGCGTCGGCGCGAGGAGGCGGACCACATCCGACGGCGCGTCGTTCTTGTCGGGGACGTACATGCGCTGGAGCGCGACGTCGGGGACGATGCCGACGCCCTGGATCGAGCGATCGCCGGGCGTGAGGTACTGCTCGACGGTGAGCTTCAGCATCGTGCCGTCGTCCTCGCTGCGGTAGAGCTGCTGCACCGAGCCCTTACCGAAGGTGCGGGTGCCGACGATGATGGCGCGGTCGAGGTTCTTGAGCGCGCCGGCCACGATCTCCGACGCCGAGGCCGAGCCCGAGTTCACGAGCACGGCGACCGGCATCGAGGTCTCGCCGTCGCCGCGGCTGGCGCGGCGCGGCTTCCGGTGTCCGCCCTTCACGGTGGTGACGAGCGTGCCTTCGTCGACGAAGAGATCGCTCACCTCGACGGCCTGCTCGAGCAGACCGCCCGGGTTCCAGCGCAGGTCGAGGATGATGCCGCGGGCGCCTTCCGCCTTGAGGGCGTTCATCGCCTGCTCGGTCTCGGCGGCGGTCGAGCCCTGGAAGTTCTTGATCTTGATGATGCCGACGCCCTTGTCGAGCATCTTGTACTGCACCGACTCGACGGCGATGAGCGCGCGCGTGAGGTCGAAGCGCAGGAGCGACGACTCGCCCTTGCGCGCGACCCACAAGGTCACCGTCGTCGACGGCGTGCCGCGCATGCGGTCGACGGCCTCGTCGCTGGTGAGCACGTCGGTCGACTGGTGGTCGATCTTGACGATGTGGTCACCGGCCTTGATGCCGGCGTTCGACGCCGGCGTGTTCTTGATGGGACGGATGACCGTCAGCTTGCGGTCGACCATGCGGATCACGATGCCGAGGCCGCCGAACTTGCCGCCGACGGAGACGTCGAGCTCGCGCGCGGCTTCCGGATCCATCAGCACCGAGTGCGGGTCGAGCGTCTCGAGCATGCCGTTCACCGCGGCGTACTCGACCTGCGCCAGGTCGGCGCCCGGGTTCATGTTCTGCTCGACGAAGCCGAAGATCTTCTTGAGGCTGCCGGCCAGGCGCCACGGCGAGTCGACGTTGGCGGTCGAGAAGGTCTCGCGCTTGTCGTTGACGACGATGGTGAGCGAATCACGCGCCTCGTCCGCCTCGACCAGCACCTCGGGGATGTTGAGCTGCACCGAGTCGAGCGCCTGGAACAGCATCTCCTTGGGGTCGATGCGGCCGGGCTCGACGTAGCTCTCCTTGATGCGAAGGAGCGTCAGGTTGAAGACCTTCAGCTCGGTCAAGTTGTGCTTGGCCTGAGCTGGCGTGCCGGGCTGCGCCCAGACCGGCTTGGACTCGAAGCTGAAGCCCACCACGCCTTCGTGGTTCTTTTTGACCACCGTCAGCACGAGCGCGGAGGCAGCGGCGAGGGCGATCAGAACCCCGTGCAGGGGCAGCCTCTTGTGCATATGTGACGAGTATAAGCGTCGATGGCGCTCGTGCCATTCCCCTTGTTCGTCGGTGTAGTACAGTGCCCGCCATGGCCCGAGCCAAGGCGCCGTCTCGCGGCCGGAAACGTGGCGGCGGCGACGACGTGATCGACGTCGGTGACGCGCCTGCTGCGATTGAGGATAAGGACAAGGACGAGGAGGGGGACGGCGAGGGCGATGGGGACGGCGACGAGCCCGCGGAGGACCTGGTCGCGGGGGCGCCGGCCGTCATCGATGTCAGCGACGAGGAGGAGCCGGTCGACGGCGGCGGCGACGCGGTGGAGGAGGCGGAGGAGAAGCCCGACTACGGTCGCGAGGGGCGGGTCGGCCTCATCAAGCGCGACCCGATGCAGGCGTACATGCAGGAGGTACGCAGGTATCCGCTCCTGTCGCCGGAGGACGAGCATGCGCTCGCGGTGCGGCTGGTCGAGCACGGGGACAGCGTCGCGGCGCGCAAGCTGGTCGAGGCCAACCTGCGCCTCGTCGTGAAGATCGCCTACGAGTATCGCCGCGCGCACAAGAACCTGCTCGACCTGGTGCAGGAGGGGAACATCGGGCTCATGCAGGCGGTGCGGAAGTACGACCCGTACCGCGGCGTGAAGCTGTCGTCGTACGGCGCCTTCTGGATCCGCGCCTACATCCTCAAGTTCATCCTCAACAACTGGCGCCTGGTGAAGATCGGGACCACGCAGGCGCAGCGCAAGCTGTTCTTCAACCTGCGCAAGGAGCGCGAGCGGCTCGAGCAGATGGGGTTCCAGCCCACCGCGGCGCTGCTCGCCGAGAACCTCCAGGTCACCGAGCGCGAGGTCGAGGAGATGGAGAAGCGGCTCGCCGCGCCGGAGGCGTCGCTCGACGCGCCGGTGACCAGCGACGACGACGGCAGCCGCAGCCGCCTCGACTACATCCCGTCGGACACCGTGCGCCCCGATCAGGCGGTGGAGCAGGGCGAGTTCGCGGCGCTGCTCAAGGACAAGCTCGAGACGTTCGCCGCCACGCTCGAGGGCCGCGAGCAGACGATCTTCCGCGAGCGCTGGCTGACCGACGCGCCTCGCACCCTCCAGGAGATCGGCGACGAGTACGGCGTCAGCCGCGAGCGCGCGCGCCAGCTCGAGAAGCGCCTGCTCGGCCGCCTGCGCAAGTACCTCGAGGCCGAGCTCGGCGCCGCGGTCGACATCGACTCGCTGTCTAGGGACTAGCGAGGAGCTTGCGCGCCTCGTCGAGCTCGGGCACCACGCGATCCGCGCGCGCCCACTGATCGACGAACACCTGCTCGAGCCGGCGCGCCTCGTCGGCGTGGCCGAGCGCGCGCTCGATCCGCGCGAGGTCGTGGTGGGCGAGGACCCACTCGATCGGCCAATCGATCGAGAGCCCGATGGTCGTCGTGCTCCGGCGCACGAGGATTGCCTCCAGCGCCTGGCG